>JBBRCQ010000020.1:0-57274 GCA_038204725.1 Bacteroidales bacterium
TTTAAAAAACCCTGACAGGGTTGGAAAATGAGAACTTTGAGTTGGAAACCCTGTCAGGGTTGGAAGTTAATTAAGGGTTGGAAGTTAATTTAAGTAGGATAAGTTATTAAAAAAACCCTGACAGGGTTGAGAAGATAAATAATATAGGATGAATAGGTTGGAAGTTATTTACAGGTAGGATAAGTTATTTAAAAAACCCTGACAGGGTTGAGAAAGCAATTAATGTAGGATGAGTTATTTAAAAAACCCTGACAGGGTTGAGAAGATAAATAATATAGGATGAATAGGTTGGAAGTTATTTACAGGTAGGATAAGGTTATTTAAAAACCCTGTCAGGGTTGGAAAATGGGAACTTTGAGTTGGAAACCCTGTCAGGGTTGGAAGTTAATTAAATTAGGATGAGTTATTTAAAAAACCCTGACAGGGTTGAGAAGATGGGAACTCTGACCGGGTTGAGAAAGTAATTAAGGTAGGATGAATAGGTTAGTAAGTTAATTAAGGTAAGATGAGGTTATTTAAAAAACCCTGTCAGGGATGGAAAATGGGAACTTTGAGTTGGAAACCCTGTCAGGGTTGGAAGTTAATTAAGGGTTGGAAGTTAATTTAAGTAGGATAAGTTATTTAAAAGTAGGATAAGTTATTTAAAAAACCCTGACAGGGTTCGAAAATGGGAACTTTGAGTTGGAAACCCTGTCAGGGTTGAGGAATAAGCTAATTCTCTACAAACAAAACATACACACTACACCGGACTTCTGATCTTCCGATCCCGCAAGCGAAGCGATTCGGGATTTCGCTTCGCTCAACTTCCGCCTTTTTCACTTCGGTCTTCGGTCTTTCGGCTTCCGGCTTCCGACTTTTTCCTTTTTACTTCTTAAATCGATCATCGCAAATATTCTTTTTACTTTCTCGAATAACCAATAACCAATAAGCCAAACCCCCAACACCCAATGCACATCGCATTCCAAACAACTACTCAACTTACAGCTACCGAATGGGAAAGCTATACCGCTGCTTTCAACCTTGCATTTGACAAAGAATATGATGTGGGTTATTTCCAGCATAAATACCTGCATACCATTGATGGGCATTCATACCATGCTTTCCTCAAAGAAGGAGATCAGATAGTTGGAGGCTGCACCGTGATTCCGTATGAGTACTTTTTTGAAGAGAAAATAACAAGATGTGGGCTGGCAGTGGATGTTTTTATTGCCTCTGCATTCCGTTCAGATCCACTGGCTTTGTACCGCATGTATTCCATCCTGAAAAAGGAACTGATACTAAAGGATATTTCACTGGTGATAGCGGTTCCCAACGACATGGTGTATGCTTACTGGAAAAATGTGGTAAAATGGAAAGATATCGGATTTTTAAATTACCACGTGTTGCCGCTAAAGTCAGAAAAAATTCGTCCAAAATTACCGGCATTCTTCAACACATTGAGTTATACCTTCGCACAGCTCATGGTACTACTGTCGCGTTTGTTAAATACTAAGGAGAAACAAAGCAAAATCTACATAAACCGCAGTCATAAAATTATTGAAGAACAACGCTACACTGAGGAACATATTCGGTTGAAAACAGATCATACGTATGCTTCCTACCGTATTGTAAATGAAGAAGGTGTAAAGACCTGTTATTTGATTGATTTCTACAACATCCATAAAGGCTGCAAAGATGGAGCGTCATTACGACAAGCCATTCAAAGAATCATGACCACTGAAACGGTGGATATCATTGTTTTTATAGGAAAACTTAACTTTTTACAGTTGTTGTTGCTAAAAGTTCCATTCCGATACGAACCCAGACATCTGAAGCTGATGGCGGATCTCCTCATTCCTGAAAACTTGGATACCAAACTGCTATTCAGCATAAAGAACTGGGATTTTGGATTATTTAATTATGATGTGAGGTAAGTCGGGAGACGGAAGTTGAGCGAAGCGAAATCCCGAAAGCGAAGCGATTCGGGATCGGAAGACCGGAGGATCGGAATAGCGTTTGTGTTTTGTCATTTCTATCTTTAATCACTGTTCACTATTCACTATTCACTATTCACTATTCACTGATCACTGTTCACTGTTCCCATCGCCTCTTCGCTCCCTCGCCCCCTCGCCCCATCGCCTATTCACTATTAACTATTCACTATCAAAAAGCTCAAAAAAAACTTCAAATGAACATACTTACCTTTGATATAGAGGAGTGGTTTCACTTACTCGACCCGAATCTTTCCAATACCGAAGCAAGCTGGGAAACTTTTGAGGTTCGTATTCACCGGAATATGGATCGTATTTTTCAGCTGCTGGAAGAGAAAGATGTCAAAGCTACTTTCTTTTGCCTGGGCTGGATTGCTAAGAAATATCCTGAGCTTATCAAAGAAATCGATCGACTGGGTTATGAAGTAGGCTGCCATTCTGATCAGCATCAGCTGGTTTATAAACAAAATCCATCCATGTTCAGGAAGGATACCGAAGCTGCCATCAACCGATTGGAAGCTATAACCGGAAAAAAAGTGACTTCCTATCGTGCACCTTGTTTTTCGATTACACAAGCAACACCCTGGGCTTTTGAAGTGCTGGCCACATTAGGTATCACCCACGACAGTTCGGTATTCCCCTATCTGAAATTCAGAGGTGGATACCCTAATTTTCCCGAATCAGCCTGCATTATCAGTTATAACGGTATTCAGATAAAGGAACTTCCAATCAGCACGGCTAAACTGTTCGGACAGCATATTGTTTTCAGCGGTGGTGGCTATTTTCGCTTTTTCCCTTATGCGCTGATCAAACACTGGACACTACAACAGGATTATGTAATGTCGTATCTGCATCCACGTGATTTAGATGCAGCGCAACCGATGATCAAAGCATTGACAATGTCGCGGAAATTTAAATCCTATTATGGCTTGCATGCAGCCGAAGAAAAGTACAGTCGATGGTTAACGGATTTTAAATTCGTTGATATCAGAGAATTTGACAAACTATTTGACTGGAAGCAGCCTCCTATTGTTCAGCTGTAAATTTAACTAACAATTTATATACGGTTTCATCAAAAAGCCCCAACTACATTGCTGTAGTTGGGGCTTTTTGATTTTCTAATCAGTATCTATTATGCGTGACTGTTTTTTTCTGCATAATCTCTTCCGGCTCTCAAAGCATTGATGTTTAATTCAACGATGGCTTCTCCTTTTCCTCCGAATATTTTACGGATGGCTTTTTCGAAAGCATCAAAATCAATTCCCATGTGAACGGCAGCTGCACCTAATATTACAACATTGGCTGCTTTGGCAGTACCCAATTCTTTGGCAATACTTTCGGCATCAATCATCACATGACGGGGTACTTTGGCAATTTCGGCGTATACACTTTCAATTTCAGGATAATTGGGGATGTTTACAAATGGTTTTGAATTGGTAATCAACCAACCTTTGGGTGAAAGCATTGGTAAATAACGCAATCCTTCCATAGGTTCAACAGAAATAACAAGATCAGCCATGCCGGCGGCAATCAAATCGGATGCTACTTCTTTATCGCCAATGCGCAGGTTGGAAGATACATCTCCACCACGTTGTGCCATACCATGAACTTCTGATTGTTTAAGGAAAAGACCCATATCAAGGGCAGCAGTTCCTATAATAGCAGCAATGGAGAGAATTCCCTGTCCTCCAACGCCTGCTAATATGATATCTTTTTTCATTTTTGTAATCTTATATTTTGAATAATTAGGCCTTTACTTCTTCTATTTTTGCTTTTTCCTTTTCTTTCATTCTTTTATCGATGGAAACGATACACTCTCTGCGGGGAATGATAACAGAAACTCCCTGGTAAGCGATTTCTCTCATCAAAATCTGTGTATTTTCTTCATGATTTTTGCGCAAAGGTTTCAGAATATGAATATGATCTTCTTCAACACCCACAGCCTTGCATAGGGCTTCAATTCTTCCCTGTGCTGATGATTCCTGACCACCTGTCATACCGGTAGTTCCGTTATCCAAAATCATAACTGTGATGGGTGATTTGTCTTTAACAGCATCTATCAAACCTGTAATTCCTGAATGTGTGAAGGTAGAGTCTCCGATAACAGCAACTGCAGGTACCAGTCCAGCATCAGCAGCACCTTTCGCCATAGGAATAGAAGCACCCATGTCGACACAAGAGTTGATGGATTCAAATGGTTTCAGTGCACCTAATGTATAACATCCGATATCTGCGAATACTCTGCCCGGTGCCAGTTTCGACAATGCTTCATTCAAGGCAAGATAAGAATCGATGTGCGGACAACCTACACAAAGTGCAGGTGGACGGCTTACCACAATTGAAGGAACATCAGTACCTCTGGTATCAACCATACCCAACGCAACAGCTACAAGATTTGGATTTAATTCACCATCACGTGGAACAGTGCCATCCAGACGACCTTTTATCTTAACACCTTTGGCTAAATAACCTTTCAGCATTTCTTCTATCATTGGATATCCTTCTTCCAATATCAATATTTCACTGCATTCGTCGAAAAGTTTTTCAACTAGTTTGCGAGGCATTGGATACTGACAGATTTTCAATACAGGATGAGGTACAATTCTTTCAGGATAATTTTCCATCAGATAGTTAAAAGCAATCCCTGTGGTGATGATGCCCATTTTTTTATCAGCACCATCAATGTATTGATTGAAATCGGATTGTTCAGATTCGTTTTCGAAGGGTAGCTGATTGTTTAGCAATAATTTGTATCGGCGACGTGCAATAGCAGGCAACAATACAAACTGACGCAAATCGGAAGGCAAGCTGATTTCGTTTTGATCTCTGCTTACACCTCTTGCCACACCCGCTCTGGAGTGAGCCATGCGGGTAGTAATTCTCATTAAAACCGGTACTTTATATTTTTCCGACATATTGAAAGCATACCCAACCATGTCATAAGCTTCTTGTTGATTGGCAGGTTCCAGAATAGGAATCATCGCAAATTTACCAAAAAACCTTGAATCCTGTTCATTCTGTGATGAATGCATCGAAGGATCGTCAGCCGAAACTACTATGATGCCACCATTGGCGCCTGTAATGGATGAATTGATGAAAGGATCGGCAGCAACATTCAAGCCTACATGTTTCATACAAACCATGGTTCTTTTGCCTGCGTACGACATGCCTAGAGCGGCTTCCATGGCAGTTTTTTCGTTGGTTGACCAACTACAGCGAATTCCTTTTTGTTTTGCTTCTTTCGAATGCTGCACATATTCAGTAATTTCGGTAGATGGGGTTCCCGGATAAGCATAGATACCAGACATACCGGCATCAATAGCTCCCTGTGCTATCGCCTCATCTCCTAACAACAATAACTTTTGCATTATAAGATAATTTTTATGTATATGAATTTGATTTTTTGCAATTTAAATAATCTACAAAACTATGAAAAATTTAGGCATCAAAAAAGTAAAGTATCTATATTAACGAATTATTATATTTTTAATATTGAAAATCAACGCTATAGCACTGTTATGAGGATGTGTTTTTAAAATACATTCAATACGTTTTAGATGAAAATACTACGATCTCCCTAAAATCTTGTTTCTTATCATTATCATCCAATCATTTTTATTAAATATAATTTCATATACAACCATTTGTGTTGTATATTTGTCTCTTTAAAACACATTTAAAAACCAAATCATGAAAAAATCATTTATCAGTTTATTTTTAGTTACAGTTTTTGTAGCTTCCATTGGATTGCTCTCCTGCAAAAAAGACGAACCTGCGATTATTGATGTTAAAACAGGAAAAATCGAAGGTTTTGTCTATTCAAAAAATGGCACTGCCTTAGGTGCTGTTAAAGTTTATGTTCAGAACAACCCCTCCTATGCCACCCTTTCCAACAAAGATGGACATTTTGTTATGTATGCGCCAGTGGGCAACAATAAACTTGTCATTCAATCGGGCAGTGGCCATCTTTTTATGTCGGTAATTACGGTTACAGTGGTTGAAAATCAAACGCTGATATTAACACCTCAACAGACCATATTAAACCAGGTAGGCAGCCTTGCTTACATCACCGGAGCCTATGATAAAATCCAAACTATCATCATCGATTCGCTGGGATATACAGCTACACCCATTCAGATAGCCTCTCTGGATAGTTTCTCCAATATCAGTGGTTATCAGGCCATCTTTTTAAATTGTGGAAAAGCAGACTTGCTCGATAGTTTAAAGTATGCGAATCTCAATAATTTTGTAACCAATTGCGGTAGCATTTATGCTTCAGACTGGGCAGTTGAATATCTGACAGGAGATGGTAATTTCAAAAGCAATCAGTTACGAACCAAAGGATTGAATGGTCCTTTATTCAATCAAACCAAATCATGTGTTCCTAAAATAGGGGGTTTTATTACAGATTCCTTACTTTGCACCATGAAGAACGGTGGATCCGGTTTTATCGACAGCATTGATATTGTTCTACCTGCATTACAGACATTATTGGGCAAAACTAAAATGACGATTCATTATGATTTGGGTGGCTGGGAAGTAATCCAACAATTAGGTCCTCAGTTTACTGTTTTGTTACAAGACAATACAGCAACCAATTATGGTCCGCTGGCAGTATTGTTGCACTACAACAGCAGTTGCACACAAGGAGGAAATATTCTCTTTACCACTTTTCACAACGAACCTCAATCAGGTGTGAGCCCGGATGTTCAAAAAATATTACAGTATTTTATTTTAAACTTATAATTTTAAATAATTAAAGTTGAATGGGTTGTAAACGAGTTTCTAACCCTGTCAGGGTTACTATCTTCTCAACCCTGACAGGGTTTTAATTTACTTTCCAACCCTGAGAGGGCTTCTAACCCTGTCAGGGTTTTTTAAATAACTTATCCTACTTAAATTAACTTCCAACCCTTAATTAACTTCCAACCCTGACAGGGTTAACGAAATCAAAAACTAACTTGAAGTATTCAAAAATACATACTGGTGGTAGTCGAACATTATAAAGGTTTTAATTATTAAACCAAACTTAATTACTTCTCAACCCTGTCAGGGTTTCCAACTCAGAGTTACCATTTTCCAACCCTGACAGGGTTTCCTTTATTCACGGGTTTCCTTATTCAATTATGATGTTTTTTATCCTGTCAAAATCCTGTTCTTTACTATGAAATTCGATAAAATCAGCTTGACTATTAAACCAGCCTACTACAACATCTCTTTTTAACTTTGTAGCATTTATTGAAATAATGGTCAAATAAGACGACCATGGATAGTCATCCATAAAATTTGTAAATCCATGTTTTACAGGATTTTGATGAATATAACAGACCAGGTGTCTGAAATAACTATTATTATCAACTTCAACTCTTTGAAAGGGAGTTTCGAACAAGCCACCATGTCTTTTATGAGCTTTATTGAAAGCCTGAGTATAGGCATTGAAAAAATTAGAAAAATAACGATAAGGTTGTTTAACTTTTCTTCCCCTTTTAGTAATTCCTGGTTTAACTTCATCCAAATTTTTTATTCGCACCAATAAATGAAAATGATTTTTCATAAGGCACCATGCAAAAGTTTCAGCTATCGTATCAATATGATTTTCGTATAGATGCATAAAATAGTGGTAATTATCATTATTTCTAAAAAGATCACAACTATTAATTCCTCTGTTGAAAATATGGTAATATTTACCAAATTCAAGTTGATCAAACTTTTGCATATTTAATTAAGTTTATTAGTTCTCATTAATTAATTTCCAACCTATTAATTATCTTCTCAACCCTGTCAGGGTTTTTTAAATAACTTATCCTACTTTTAATTAACTTCCAACTCTGAATTAACTTCCAACCCTGACAGGGTTTCCAAATCAGAGTTCCCATCTTCCAACCCAGAGCTCCCATCTTCTCAACCCTGTCAGGGTTTTTTTAATAACTTATCCTACTTTTAATTAACTTCCAACCCTGACAGGGTTTCTAACTCAGAGTTCCCATTTTCCACCCCAGAGTTCCCATCTTCTCAACCCTGTCAGGGTTTTTTAAATAACTTATTCTACTTTAATTAACTTCCAACCCTGAATTAACTTCCAACCCTGACAGGGTTTCCAACTCAAAGTTCCCATTTTCCAACCCAGAGCTCCCATCTTCCTAACCCTGTCAGGGTTTTTTAAATAACTTATCCTACTTAAATTAACTTATCCTACTTTTAATTAACTTCCAACCCTGACAGGGTTTCTAACTCAGAGTTCCCATCTTCCACCCCTGACAGGGTTTCCAACCAATAAAAAAAGCTATTAAAACCTTTTCCGAAGTTGGAATGAGAGTCGGTAAAACTTGTTTTGCCTTTCGAAATCGGATTCAAAATTTAAAGAAAAATTGACTTTCGGTATAATTTCAGCTGAAATATTTACATCCGCAATATGTTGTTTTAAAGGCAATTCGGCATGCAGGATTTTGTAATTTACAAAACTATAACCTCCACTCAAATACATTTTCCCGGATAAAAACCCCCTGGAAAATCTGATAGCATAAACATTCCCATTGAGATAAATGGTTTCAAGAACAGTAGCCGATAAAGTGGCTGATATTTCAGATTTAAACAGATTGCCATGCGTTATAAACCAATATGCATTTTTGGCTGGTCTGGCATCTTTCTTCTGAAACCGATAACCTACCCTGGCTCCGGTATATAGATTTTTAAATATAGTATAATTCCCCTGTAAACTCAGCCCTTGCCGTGCTTCCGACTCAATGAGCGAACTTAGAAACAGCTTATCCGTTTCATAATAGATGGCATTTTTTCTCGAATCGTAGGTTGCTGATAAAGTCAATTTTTTAAACGGACGGTACCGTAATGACAGATAAGTAGATGTTAAGCTGACTGTATTTTGTTTTTGTTCATTTACTACTTTGTACAGGTCGAGTTCCAGTGAATAAAATACAAACACATTTTTGATAAATGAACTGCTGTGTTGAAAATATAAAAACCGTCTGTCTGTTTTTGAATGATTGTTTTGCTCAACAATGGCTATAGAATTCCGCATGTTCCTTTTTGGATGTTGCATAACATGTCCTACATATAACCCGTATTGCAACAGATTAAAATTAAACCCATAATCCATATAATCAGGGCGTGAACCAATAAACCCACCTGTGAATATATTTTTGAACGTTTTTTCTACCTGTAACCCATCGATGGCTCCAATGCTGGATATATTCGGATTTATGCTCCTGCCAAAACTAACATAAGAATGATCTTTCCAATCATATTTTAAGGCCAGATGATAAATTTTAAGTCCATTAAAAATATTTTGCTGAACATTGCTCCATTCTCCCTGTTCATGTCTGAACAAAATATTGCTTTCCAGCGAGAACTTAGAATCCGCAATATTGAGGATATTTAAAGACAAACCGTAATTTAACACTGTTGAATTGTGGACTGGTGTATTTGAAAACCCGGAATAACCCGAAATGCCAAATCTTCCGTTTACTATTTGCTTTTGAGTGCTTGCTTTTGATTTTTCATCAATATTTTGTAGCGTTGTGTCGGTAGTTGAAAATAAAGTATCTTTTTTAATTGCTTTATTTTGCTGAAGTTTTTTAGTTGGAATGATCCGTTTTGCAATTATTTTATCATTTATTTTCAATGAAATGGAAGGGAAAGGTGTACAAACCACTGATGTTGAGGATAAATTTTTTACAATGAGTATTGGCTGATGATTGGTAGCTGAATAAAGTGTATCGCCTGTAAAAATGCCTTCGGTAGATGCATACTTCACATAGGTGTGCTGAGAACTTATAAACGTCACCATACCTTCCACTTCTTCAAATGCAGATTGCGCTTTGATCTGAAGACCAAAAACCAAAACCAAAACAGTAACCAATATAAATCTCATTTACTATTGTTTTATTACATTAATCGTTATTCCCTCTTGGATGACAATTAAAACAGGCTGAGCTCACCCAAGCATATCCGTTCACATCATTGTGTTTATTATCCATTTCCGATTGGCGATGATCGTGACAATCGATACAACTATAGGTACAATTCGCAGGATTGGTATGGCATTGATTACATGCAAATCCTCCATGTTTGCCAGAGCTGATTGGGAACAAATTTTCGTGCTGGAAACTCACCGGCCTCCATCCAGGGCTGGTAGTGTGACAATTTATACAATTCGAAGAATAACAACCTCCCGAATGTATAGGATTAGTAGCTGCATCATAATCCTTTTTATGACAGGCATAACAATCGGGTGATAGTGATGTATAGTTATTATTGATATGGCATTTCGAACAACTAACATTTGAATGGCCCAATGTGAGCGGGAAAATGTTGTGGTTAAAACCTGTACCACCCCATTCATAAGAATAGATATTGTGACATTGCGAGCAGTCTGTGGAGAAATTGGCAGTATTGTGATTGGGATTCGTAGTTGACATGTAATTTGCCCTGTGACAATCCATACACTCTACACCCAACACATCATAACGATGCAACGATTCCGAAGGATGGCATTTCTGGCATTCGGTCATGGTATGCACACCCAATAATGGAAATCTGGTTTGCTGATGAAGGGTTGTTATATTATTTACTATCCATGAATCGCTTGTGTGACATCTATCGCAAAAATTCCCAACCGTTTGACTATGAATATCTGTATGACAACTTACACATTCGGTCTTTGATTTGGCCTCTGAAAATACAAGCGTCGGATGGCATAACCTGCAGTTTATTTTGTTGTGCTGTCCGGTTAAAGGCATTTTTGTGGTCGAATGGTTAAATGAATATATCGACTTATCCAGTTCCCAACCTTTAGAACTGTGACAAGTACTGCAACTGATTGCAAAGTCTTTCCCATGAGGAGACTTTTCTGAGAAAAGCCCGATAATGTAAAGCACAAAAGCCCAGGCTATAAATGACAAGATTCGCATTTTACACTGATTTTATAAAGTACATACTTATTATTGTTTATTGCTGTTGCTGTAGGTAGATGACATTTTTTGCATTCAACTTTTTCGTGTTTTCCCACCAACTTAAACGCAGTGGTGTTGTGATCAAAATTAACCGCTTTCCAGTTATCAAATGCATGACATTGTTTACATTCAGTAACACCCTTTTGTTCAAATTGTTTGAAATGAGGATCTACATGACAATTTGTGCAAATCCCTGAAAAATTTACAAACAGCTGTTGAGGGCTGCCATCCGGCTTAACAGTAAAATGGCATTTCCTGCAGGTTTGTGTTTTGTGCACACCCGACAAAATAAAATTTGTTTTGGAATGATCGAATGTTATTTCGTTCCAGCGATTATTGCTGTGACAACTCAGGCAATTATTTTCCGGATAATATTTTTGAGGAATTATTGTTGCATGAATGTCTTTGTGACAATCGATGCATTTATTGCCAATATTTTTAAAGTTCCATCTGTCAGTTTTTTTGTGGCAATCCAAACAAGATACAGCCAAATGAGCTCCTTTCAGCGGAAATACACTTGTATTATGCTGTTCGAGGGTATACGTTGAATTTGCAAATCCACTCTGATGATGACATAATTTGCAATCCGGAACAATGCCACCCTTAACAAACTGACCCTTATGATAATCCAGATGACAATCGGCGCATTTATCATGCTTTAACGGAGTTGTAAATTTTATTTTATGGCATAATTTACAATTTACTACCTGATGTTTTCCTTCGAGTTTATAGCGGGTTTTGTCATGATCAAAACTTTTCATTCCTTTGGTTACTGCAAAAGACTCAACGGTATGACATTGTGTACAATTTTGACCGAATTTGTTTTTATGAACATCAGTGTGACAGCTGACACAAGTATTAAATACTAAACCAGTAAATTGCTGATATTTTTCGCCATTTTTAGTTTCAACTTTATGACATTTATTACATTCAACATTTATATGTTTCCCTTTTAATGGAAACCTAGTATTACCATGGTTAAATTTTGTAACAGGTTTAAAGGCTAACTCATCATGACAAATCGCACAACTTTTAGAAAGTGTATTTTTGTGATAATCTGCATGGCAATTCAGGCAGTCTGATTTCAGACCTAAATAAGTAAATTTCTTAGCTTTAATATTCTGATCCTGAATAAATTTATGTTGATGACAATCTTTGCATTCTTTCTTAATATGTGCACCTTTCAGATAAAATCCGGTTAGATGATGATTGAATTTTTTTTCATCAAATTTCACAATCTGGAAATTTTTCCCGTGATGATCGCTATGACAACTTGCACATTGCTTGCCTTTTACTTCGGAGGATGCATGATATCCTTTATTTTGCCGGATACGTTCGCTGAGCTCTTTATGACAATCCAAGCATTTCTGGTTCGATAACTGCTCCCCTAACGTATGACATTTGGTGCAATTTGAGATGCCTTCGAGATGGCTATGAACACCGGATAATTCACCGGGAGAGATTTGTGCAAAACATTTCCCTCCTATTAAGGCTATCATTAAACTGATATATAGTAATTTACCAACCTTCATAATCAGATTTTATTTATCTATTAATGCTTTAAAATGGCCTCACCGAATTTACGGGTGATCAGTATACCTGCTTTTTGTAAAAATTCAGTAGGAAGTTCGCCCCCTGCAAAAATAAAGACCAAGTCGTTTTTAACGGTCTGTTTTTCATTGTCTTTTAAGTTCAATAGGATTACAGCATCTTTTTCAATTGAAAGAGGGTTTGTATTCAACCTCAACGATATACTTCCATTTTCGGCAGCTACAATAATTTTGTCGTTGTTCTGGGGTTTTATTCTGCCAAATGCCTCTCCACGGTAAACAAGCGTTACATTATTCTGTTCTGCCAACATCAATGCAGATTCTATGGCAGCGTCCCCACCCCCTACCACGATAATATTTTTGTCGTTAATCATTTCAGGTTCGAGCAGGCGATAGGCAACCTTTTCGAGTTCTTCTCCTGGGATATTTAATTTTCTGGGTGTACCTCTCCGTCCTATAGATAACAATACTTTTTTAGAAGTGTATTCATCTCCTGATAATGTAGTGATCTTAAACCCATTGTTCTCCTGAAGAATTACTTCTACTTTCGAGTTTTCTTTAACTACAATATTATTTTTGTCAATGACGGTTTTCCATAAATCAAGCAATTCCGCTTTGCTGGTTTGCGTTAATTTTACCTTACCATAAAGGGGTAAATCCATGGGCGAAGTCATCACAATCTTGCTTCTTGGAAAATTAAAAACGGTTCCTCCCAATGTGTCCTGTTCAAGTACAATTGCATTTAGTTGATGCTTTTTAGCATTCAATGCAGCAGAAATACCTGCCGGTCCGGCACCTACAATAATAAGGTCGTACATGGCGTTGCCACTTTTATCCATAGATTTTACGATATTTTCAACAGCCTGCCGACCTTGTTCTACTGAATTTTTAATCAGTCCCATTCCTCCCAATTCACCTGCAATAAAAATACCCTGCACATTAGTTTCGAAAAATGGATTTACGTGTGGCAAATCCACTCCTCTCTTATCGGTTCCGATATAAAGCGTAATTGCTTCAGTAGGACATGCATGGAAACAAGCTCCATGACCTATACATCTCGAAGCGTTGATGATGGTAGCTTTACCGTTGACTATTCCTAAAATATCTTTCTCTGGACAAGCTGCAATACAAGCTCCTGTACCTATACAGCTATTTACATTGACTACAGGATGCAACGAAACGGGTTCATACAGTCCATTTTCTTTGGCGATTTTTATTTTTTCACCTACAATAGCTGATTTTCTCTTTTGTCGCCATAAATAAAAGAAAACCACTATCAAACAAAAAATGATAACCAACGAATAAATAATAATATTTTCTATAATAATTTCCATAATTTAAAATATCCATTTAGACCCAAAAGTAATTGCAATCACAACATGAATAATCATCACAAACAACATGATAAACGCAAAAGGCAAATGGACAACATGCCAGTATTTCAACAATTGCTGCATTGTAGTCAATCTGTCTATTTTCCTGTTTAATGATATTTCATTTTTAAGAAGTTTGATGATATCTTTGTATTCACTCCGTTTCAGATTATTTTTTTTAAGGATTATTCTTACCCTGGCAATTGAATTTCTGTCGTTAAAATAAGCTTTAATATAGCTTACTAAAAAATTACCATGATACAAGCCTACTTTCTTTTTCGTAAGCTCTGTTATTTCTTCATAACTTTTACTATCGATACTGATGTTGTTATTCAGTATGCCTTCAACATCGGTTTTCATGTTCGTAACTTCACTTAAACTTAATTCCCGCCCTTCGATGGTTCTGGGAATCTGAATATAAATAAACCTGCCAACAATACCGCTTAAAAAAACGGCAACCATGCTCCAGAAACTAATAGCAACAATGCCCCCAAATTTAAACGAAGTATGGAAAAGCACCAATACAGGACCTATGGTACATAAAAAAATATGAAATTCTAACCAATGCTTTAACAATCCCAATTTGAAAAAGGCCCTGAATCTTTTTCTGAGCATGTAAATCAAAACACCTATCAACATGGAGGCTGAACCAAAAATTCCATAACCATGTCCATAAACACCACTAGGTTTTAATATTTTATAATCCGGATGAAAAAATCTTTCTTCCATACTGGTCTGATAAAATGAAATCCCACGATATGATAGATAAACAAACATTATAACTGCAATAAAAGCCAATGAAAAAAGATAGATCCTATGAGTAGTTTTAGTCATTTCATTAATTTAAAAATAATTTACTAATGCGAACAGCTTGTTAAGTTAAGGGTATAAAAATACAAAAAAATCAACTAATATTTGTTATTTCAATGAATTAATTTTATTTATTCCAAATCTTTATCAATAAACCGCTCAATAGTAGCACAGTTATGATGTTCATTTTTTTGTATCATTCTAAAAATCAGGTTAAATATAATGAAATTTACAGAACATCCTGAAGTGTCGGGATAAACAGTAATTTAAAATGCAAACATGGACCATCCGAGCATGAAAATCGAAATTAGCTAAAGGAGAAAAAATAACTATTTGGAAAGATTTATTATACATTTTTATCAATATTAAAAAGATTTAACAAAATATATTTGTTTTTAGTTAACCTATAGCTTAATTTTGTCATGTTAAGAAAGCAATCTTAGTTGACCACAATAGTCATCATACAATTTTCTTTCTTTTAGATTTAGATAATGCAACACTAATTTTGCCTTATTTGATGATGGATGGCGTTGATAAAGAATTTAAAGACATTCGTGGAATAATAAAAAATGGTTTGCGTAATAGAGAAAAATACTGCAAAGCTGATGTTTCTAACAAAGCAAAAAATATGTTTGAAATGAGATTTACAAATAATGGCAGAAATGACAGAATTTATTGTCAGGAAATCAGTTTTGGTGGCAAAAGACATATTATTATGGTAGAACTTTTTTTAGGCAAAAAGTCTCAGGATATTCCGAAAAAAATCAAATTACGACTTGAAACAATGGGAGGTTATAAATATGAACTTGAAATCTAAAACAGCAATCAAAAATGTTATTCATTCAGCTTTTTTATCAAAAGATGATGATGAAGATTTAGAGCATAATTCTCGGATGATAATGTATCGTTTTCTCAGTGAAATAGAGAGATTATCAGAAGAAAAGAATATGAATAAGAAAGAACTAGCTAAAAAAATTGGAACTTCTGCAAGTTATATCACTCAACTTTACAGAGGTTCTAAGTTAATCAATTTGCATACTTTAGCAAAACTTCAAAAAATATTTAATATTACATTTGAAGTTAAAGCAATTCCGAATAATCCATCTGAAAATTCTATGGATTACACTTCTGATAGCATACCGGAACAGATAATTGAAAATCAATATAATCCTGAAGGATTCAATATGAATAGCCCTGTATGAAATGAGGGTAATCTTAAAAATACAAACTGGTTAGCATGTTAATGTCCTATGGTCAATAATAGAATGATATTTCACTTACTTCTATTGACATTAAAGCCCTACGGGCTAAAAATACGAATATACGCTTATCAACTTTACAAATATTGCTTTTCTCCGTAGGAGATCAATATCAATAGAATAAATGAAGAATATGACATTGGAATTTCCCATAGGGAATTAACTTTTTCATCAATGGTTGAATGAATAGATAATTACCAAAGGTAAATTAACCTACCAAACTTTATTTTAAATCCTGAAGGGGTTTTTTGAACTCTATTTGTCAGCTTATAACTTTATTACAAAAAGCAATATATTAATTTAGAGTGTGTTGTAACAATATCTGTGATCCCGACAGGAATCGAACCTGTATTTAAAGTTTAGGAAACTTCCGTTCTATCCGTTGAACTACGGGACCTTATTTAAATCTGAAATAGTTAATTAATCCCTGTTTTATCATTCTATATTGATTTGAGCTATTTCGATTGGCTCAACATGATAAAAGGAAATTACTTATCCCATTTATTTTGCAAAGATATAAAATTTCAAATTAACATAACACCTATTCTTCGGTCTTCGGTCTTCTTTCTTCGGTCTTCCGATCCCGACTCCCGACTACTTCACCTCACTCCCATTTTTAATTTCTTCGGTGGGAGCCACAAAACAAAGTTTACCATCATGGTTTTCAGCCATGAGTATCATGCCTTGCGATTCGATGCCTTTCAGATTTTTGGGTGAAAGATTGACCAATATACTCACTTTTTGTCCGATGATATTTTCGGCTTCGTAATGTTCTGCAATTCCTGAAACAATTGTACGTGTATCAATTCCGGTATCGACGGTTAATTTCAATAATTTCTTGGTTTTAGGAACTTTTTCAGCAGCCAGAATGGTTCCGGTACGAATGTCCATTTTAGAAAAATCATCATATTCAATATTGGATTTTGCAGGGTTAATCACCACATTGGCTGCTTTATTGGCTTCTTTGGTATCCAGTAGTTTCTGAACCTGATGTTCAATTGCAGCATCTTCGATGCGCTGAAAAAGAAAAGCAGCCTGTCCCAACGGATGATTTTCGGATAACAACGCAATACTTCCTGCCGCTTTCCATTTTGGCAGGCTTATATTCAGCATATTGGCTAGACGATCGGCTGTAAATGGCAAAAATGGTTCGCAAAGAATGCTAAGGTTGGCACAAATCTGCAGTGAAATATTCAAAACCGTTTTTACTCTGTTTGGATCTGTTTTAAATACTTTCCATGGTTCGTTTTCGGTAAGGTATTTATTCCCTAAACGGGCAAGATTCATCATCTCGTTGATGGCTTCGCGAAAACGATAAGCTTCAATACTTTTAGCAACTCTGGCAGGGAATAAAGCTATTTCCTGAATTGTAGCATTATCAGCTTCGTTGATTTGGCCCAATGCAGGAACGATGCCTCCAAAATAATTATGGGTCAGCACCATCGCACGGTTTACAAAATTACCAAAGATGGCCAGCAACTCATTGTTGTTTTTAGACTGGTAATCTTTCCAAGTGAAATCGTTGTCTTTGGTTTCGGGAGCATTGGCACAGAGCACATACCGCAATTCGTCCTGTTTGCCCGGAAAATCTATCAAATATTCATGCAACCACACAGCCCAGTTGCGGGAAGTGGAAATTTTATCTCCTTCCAGATTCATGAATTCATTGGCCGGTACATTATCCGGTAAAATAAACGTACCTTCAGCTTTTAACATGGCAGGAAAAATAATGCAATGAAACACAATATTGTCCTTGCCTATAAAGTGAACCAACTTGGTTTCTTTGTCTTTCCAGTATTTTTCCCAATCAGGCGTTAATTCTTTGGTAGCTGAGATATAACCAATAGGTGCATCAAACCAAACATACAATACTTTTCCTTCAGTTCCTTCAATTTCGGGGGGTAGTTTTACACCCCAGTCCAAATCGCGGGTAACAGCTCTCGGCTGCAATCCCTGATCCAACCACGACTTACATTGTCCGTAAACATTGGCTTTCCAATCTTCTTTGTGTCCAACCAGAATCCATTCTTTCAAAAAAGCTTCATAGTTTTCCAAAGGCAAAAACCAATGCCTGGTTTCTTTTAAAACCGGTGCATTTCCACTAATTGCAGAACGAGGATTGATTAAATCGGTAGCATTCAACGTAGAACCACATTTCTCACACTGATCGCCATAAGCTTTTTCGTTGCTGCAAAACGGACAGGTTCCCGTAATGTAACGATCTGCCAGATACTGTTTGTTTTCTTCGTCGTAATATTGCATGGATAATTTTTCAATAAAATCACCATTGTAATATAATTTCCTGAAAAATGCATCCGCCGTTTCGTGATGTATTTTGTTAGACGTTCTTGCATAAATATCGAAAGACACCCCGAATTCCACAAAAGATTGCTTGATAATGGCATGGTATTTATCAACAATTTCCTGAGGAGTAACCCCCAATTGTCTCGCTTTTATAGTTATAGGCACTCCATGTTCATCAGAGCCACCTATAAAAACTACATCTTGATCGGTTGAGCGAAGAAATCTTACATAAATATCAGCAGGAACATACACTCCGGCGAGATGACCTATATGAATTGGTCCATTAGCATAAGGAAGAGCGGAAGTTACGGTATATCTTTTATATTGCATGTTATTAATAATTTTTAGTTGAAAACTTTAACAATCTTTTAAAACACTATAGCTGATTTATGTCTATCTTGGCTATCTGAAATTGAGTGCAAAGATAATTAAATTTCAGATTTTAAAATTTGCTTTTAACTATATTTAAATCAGCAAGAATGCTAAGGAAGAAAAACAAAGGAACTAATTTATTATTGGGTGTGTTTGTGCTGATAATTACGTTGCTGGCAGGTGCAGATTTTGATATGCAACACAATGTAATGTCGATTTCGCATTCTAATTTCAAACATATTGATGCAACAACTACAGAAAATGCTTTTATTCCCGATCTTCGCAAAGTACAATTTATTGACAGCATCGTAAGTGCATCCTATAAAAAAGGATTGTTCAACGGTACAATTCTGGTTGCAGAAAAAGGAAAGATATTGTATGCAGGCGCTTTTGGCTATAGCAACATAAAAACCAAAGACACTTTAACTGTAAATACACCTTTTCAATTGGCTTCTGTTTCCAAAATGTTTACGGCTACGGCCATTATGTTGTTACACGACAAAGATCTGCTTGAATATGATGATGATCTAAGAAAATATATTCCCGAATTCCCCACAAGCGGCATTACGATACGGAATTTATTGAATCACCGTTCAGGTTTACAAAATTACATTTATGTTGCGGATAAATTTTGGGACAAAACTAAAGTGATGACCAACAACGATATTCCTGCTTTATTCAAAAGACTTAATATCAAACCTACCTTTCCTGCCAATCATCATTACAATTATTGCAATACCAATTATGCATTACTGGCTTTGGTTGTTGAAAAAATAAGTGGTTTTTCGTTTTCAGATTTCATGAAAACATTCGTTTTTACCCCGCTCAGCATGAACAATTCCTATATTTACTGCAAAGCCAATGAAAATTTCATTCCCGGAAGTGCCATTGGATTTGCATGTTATAACAGAGGAGGCATGAGAGCAGAAGTTCCTGACTATTTGGATGGCGTTACCGGCGATAAAGGAATGTATGCCAGTGTTGAAGATATATTTTTATATGATCAGGCATTGTACCAATGTAAATTGATGAAACCGAATGTGTTGGCTGAAGCATTTACTGCCTCTCCGGATGATAACGGAAAAACTAAAAAATACGGATTTGGATGGCGTATCAGAGTGAGTGAAGATCAGAAAAAAGAAGTATTTCATTATGGATGGTGGAGAGGTTTCCGCACCTATTACATCCGTGAAATGACTGATAAAATGACGGTGATTTCTTTAAATAACAGAAGCAATGTTCATATCAATAATATTTTATGCAAAATACTTTGGTACGGTGATCAGGCAAGTGTAAAAGGGGTTGCAGAAGAAACAGAAGACTAAATTTTCAATTTAAGCTGTAAAAAACTAATCATATCCGAACAACTTTAATTATTAAACAATGAAAGTTGAATTCAATAATCTATATACGCATTTTGTTTTCACAACATTGCATCATGAACATTTGATTTTGGAGAAAAACAGAGAACGTATTGAAAAATATATAACCGGAATTATAAACAATAATGCATGTCAATTATATGCTATATATGCGAATCCGGAGCATATACATTTTCTCGTATCCCTTACTCCAAATATTAGTGAAGAGAACTTAGCAGAAATAGTTGCAAATAGTTCTGAACGCTTCATTAATCAAACTAAACTTTGTAAAGTACATTTTAATTGGCAAATGTCATGTTCAGCATTTTCTGTTTCAAAAGCAGATATTGATAAAGTATGTAAATATATTCTGAATCAACCTAATCATCATAAAAAACAATCATTTATGGACGAATATGAAGCGTTTATAAAGTTTTACCAAAAAACATTAAAATACAAATAAGGTAATAAGGTTTTATGTATATGATAGATTTTCTACTAAGGTTGCCAATTAAAATAAGGTTTAAAGCAATCGAATAAAACTTTTTAAATTTCAATAAACTTCAACAATATCTATGTGAATCATAAATTTTCTTTAATCTGTTTTATTAACTTTGTCAAAAAGAATGAAGTTGAGAAATTTTGAAAAGAAATTAAATGCTGATCAGCTTATTTAAATAATTCTTCAAATGATTAGTTGAATGATTTTTTTTAACCTTAGTAGAAATAATACCAAATCATTTTTAACCTTATTACCTTATTTTTAAATAAATTGAAGAAGAAACAAAACGACTCAAAAACCTAATTTTCAGAATACAATTTAGATATATATTAAACAACTATGCAAACTCCCCCACCCTTACAACCCGGCGATAAAATAGCGATTATATCAACAGCTCGTAAAATTTCACAGGAAGAACTTAAACCAGCGTTGGAAATATTTAGCAAATGGGGATTTGATGTAGTATATGGAAGGTATTTATTCAAAGAAAAAAATCAATTTGCCGGTTCCGACCTTGAAAGAGCTGAAGATTTGCAATGGGCAATGGATGATGAAAGTATAAAAGCCATTGTTTGTGCCCGTGGGGGTTATGGAACCGTCAGAATTATCGACATGCTCGATTTCAGTAAGTTTTCGCAACATCCCAAATGGATCATTGGCTATAGCGATGTAACTGTATTGCATGTCCACATCCACAAACTACTCGGTATTGAAACCCTGCATGCAACTATGCCCATCAATTTCCCAACAGATGGTAGTGAAAACGAAGCCTTGATTTCGTTAAAAAAAGCAATCAGCAACGAAAATATCCGGTATACCTTTCCTTCTCATCCATTAAACCGCAAAGGAAATGCAGAAGGAATACTTGTAGGTGGCAATCTTTCGATATTGTATAGTTTAACCGGTACAGCTTCAGATATTGATTTAGAAGGGAAAATCCTGTTTTTGGAAGATTTGGACGAATATCTTTACCATATCGACCGTATGATGATGAACCTGAAAAGGACAGGAAAACTGAGCCATTTGGCAGGACTCATTGTCGGAGGAATGTCGGATATGAAAGATAATACGGTACCTTACGGAAAAACAGCCGAAGAAATTATATCAGATGCTGTTTCAGAATATTCGTATCCGGTTTGTTTCCAATTTCCGGGAGGGCATCAGGAAGACAACCGGGCTTTGATTTTTGGAAGAAATAGTTCGTTGAATGTAGGAGATTCCGTTGAATTGCAATTTAACGAACGCTCCGAAAATGCCAAAAGCTTTTTTGCAACCTTAAAGAAATCTTCCGGATTTATTTTCATGATCACTGCTTTGTTTGTAATAATCTATGCTTTGATAAAATTCATCAATTATTTACTGGGATAAAAAATAATAATTATGGCAGAACATAATGAATTAGGAGCTTCCGGAGAAAAAACAGCTGAAAAATTTTTAAAGGAAAAAGGCTACGAAATCCTGGCCACCAACTGGCGATTTGGTTCAGACGAAATTGATATCATCGCCAGACACAATGGATTTCTTGTAATTGTTGAAGTTAAAACACGTTCATCCAATGCTTTTGGAGAACCGGAAGTTGCTGTTACACGGCAAAAACAAAAGTTTTTGATAAGAGCTGCACAAAATTTTATTGTACAAAAAGATATCAATGACGAAACCCGCTTTGACATCATTGCTATTGTTTCAAAAAACGGGAAAAACATCATCCATCATATAGAGGATGCCTTTTACCCACCTTTAAATTATTGAATAGCAGATATAGCAGAGGTTATCCTTTTACATTATCCGAATCGGCCTGAAATTTAAAGCCCAGGCGTTTACCGGTTTTTAAAAGGATGTTATCAATATTTGCTTTAATTTCAAAGACACTCACTTCCTTTACCTCATCATAAGGCGGTGTAAGCAGGTCGAAATTGGATGTATACAGAATTGCTTTCTCTACAATTCCTTTCACAGCCTGTTTATCGAGGACATTGTTGCCGAAATCATTATAAATCAGACCCAATTCTTTTTTACCCTCAATAAAGAAATGATTATCGTTGTTGACAAAAATTCTTCCGATTAAATAACCAATATCGTTATCGCGGTTGTATTTAAATGAATCAGCTAAGAAATTGTATATGTTGATAATGCCACAATACGAACGATTTAAATCTTCTCGGATATAACTGGTGCGCATAATTTCGTGATGGCGCGGAAACTCAAAAACATTGGTGTGCATCATAAAAATCAACACATCTCCGGCAAATTTAAATTCCATTTCAAAAGCATCTTTATCTCTGTATTCAAAAGTGATATTGGATGATTTAGGAAGGTGTTGTTTTTTAAAATCTGCAACAATCTCAACAATTACTTCTTTAAATAATTTAGAAGCTTCAAAAGTATTATTGTAAACAACTTGTTTAAGGATGGCTTTATTCAGCACTTTTTCATATAATTCCGATTGGTTGATTGTATTTTCCATGGTTTCTTTTTTTCTGATTTATGAGTACTTTGAGTTCATTGAGAACTTATGAGTATTTCTAAAATTTTTAATTTAAATATGAATAATTATCGTATTTAAATTTTCTAACATTCAGTACTTCAAGTATGTTAAGTGATTTTCTCTCCCCACTGGTAGCTTTTAAATTCTAAACCGGCCAGTTGCAATACCCTGTCAACCACAGTAGCTGCCACTTCTTCAATTGTTTGTGGTTTACTGTAAAATGATGGGGTTGCTGGACAAATAATCCCACCGGCTTCGGTAACGGTTTTCATATTGCTGATATGTATCAGATTGAGTGGTGTTTCACGGCAAACCAGTAGTAATTTCTTTCTTTCCTTTAGCATTACATCAGCTCCACGGCAGATCAAATCGCCGGCCATACCCGAAGCAATGCGTCCTAATGTTCCCATGGTGCAGGGACAAATGATCAATGCATCATAGTTTGCAGATCCGGAAGCAAACGGAGCATAAAAATCATCGGCAGCATAAGTTTTAAAGGGAATGTTGTTGTATGCAATGTCGCCAATTTCATATTCCCAAACCTGCTTTGCATTTTCGGTAAAAACTACACTCACTTCAGCCAACTGATCGGATAAAAGTTGCAATTTTGCAAATAAAACCTTTGCATATATGGCACCGCTTGCACCCGTAACACCTACAGCAATTTTGATTTTATTTTTCTTTGGCATGATTGATAATGTATTGAAATGAAAATACCAACGCATTGTTGAACTGTCCGTATTGAAGGAAAAGCCGGCGATCGCCGGGAGCTGGTTTCTGACGGATGCCCATTAGAGAATAATCAAAGCGGAAATTGGCATTCCAATTGTTAGTTATCGCATAGTTGATGCCTGTTACCCAACTGAAAGCAAATTTGCGGAATGGATTGCTTGTGATTTCATATTGATCTCTTTGTTCGTAATCGCTTACCAATAGTCCAAAGGCAGGACCAGATTCACCGGTGAGTTTTTTTGTAATTTTATATTGAAACAAAACCGGTATCTGAATGTAATTTAACCGCATTTTATATTGATCGTAATCTCCTTTATCGTAATTAGGAGTGTGACTGCTCCCCTTTTGAATCAATTCAATTTCAAGCTGCAGCGACGTACGCATCGAAAGCTGATAACTTACAAAGATGCCTGCCTCAAATCCCAATTTATCATACCCCCCAAATCCATCTCCATCTACCTGCGAACCCACAATACCGGCTTTGATTCCGGCATTAAAGTATTGTGCTTTAACAGATCCCAAAGAAAACAGCAGTATAAATAGAATCACTATTTTTGTATGCATTTTATTTTTTTTCAACAAAGATAATGATAATTTCAATTGAAAAATCAATTTTAAGGGTACAAAAAACTAATATGCAATAACGAGACTCCCCAAAATCAGGACACAAAGTTTATATAAATGGTTTAGCTTTAATTTTATTTTCCCTTAATCCATGGGAAATAATGTGAAATTTTGAAGGCATAAATTGTGTTTCATTGTAATCCAAATTTGTGTTTGGTATATCCATCATTATATTTGAATTATAAGGTCTATGTTGAATTTGAGCAAAAAGTTTACAATAAAATCCCAAAACATTACTGTTTTTTATAATTAAATTGCATTTTTTTTCAAAATAAAGGAATTAGTTTACTATGTCGGAAGACCTATGAAAAAAAACTCATTCTATTGAATGAAGCATTATACAACCAAAACTTCTATCTTTTCATCCAACAATCGAAAAGTATACTATTTTTTCTTATTTGTCTATTTTTCTTAAAAACATACAATTTAAACTCCTACAGCCTAAATTATAACAATTCACTGTTCACTGATCTCCTTCCACCTTCATCGTTCAAAACAACCCTTTTATCGAATAATTCCGTTTTATCATTTCCCTTTGCAGATTTTTCGTTATTTTAGCACTCTGATTTTTAAATTTAAAATACAATATGAAGCATTTGAATAAATCTTTGGTATTAACATTCTTATTGTTTGTTACCACCCTCTTATCAGCTCAAACCAAACAATTGAACCTGGATGAACTGATAACAAACCGCAAACTTTATCCCACTTCGCTCTACAACCTGCAATGGATGGACGAAAGTGGCAATTACACCTGGATTGCCAACAACAAACTTGTAAAAGGCAATGTGAAAAACGAAAAAAGAGATACCATCCTCGACATAGATGCGATCAATAAGGGTTTAAAAGCATTTACCGAAAAGGAAATCAAACGGTTTCCTGCTATCAGTTGGGTAAACAAAACCAATTTTACATTCACAAGCAGCAATAAATTATTCAATTACGATGCTGCAAAAAAACAAGTGGCTGAATTGAACAAATATCCCGAAACTGCCGAAAACATAGATATTGAACCCAATACTTATAATATTGCCTATACCATTGATAACAATCTGTATGTTTCATACAGAGGAACTGATATTGCAGTTACCGACGACAAAGACAAAGGTATTGTAAACGGTCATGCAGTACATCGCAACGAATTCGGCATTAAAAAAGGAACTTTCTGGTCACCCAAAGGGAATTTGCTTGCATATTACCGTATGGACGAAACCATGGTTACCGATTATCCTCTGGTGGATATCGAACACCGTGTTGCTGAACTCAAAAACATCAAATACCCCATGGCTGGGATGAAAAGTCATCATGTTACAGTAGCAGTTTTTGATCCCATCACGCAAAAAACAGTTTTCCTCAAAACAGGTGAACCTGCTGAACAATATCTTACAAACATAAGTTGGAGTCCCGATGAGAAAAGTGTTTATATTGCTGTTTTGAACCGCGATCAGAATCACATGAAATTAAACAGATACGATGCAATAAGCGGAGAATTCATCAGCACATTGTTTGAAGAAAAAAATGATAAATACGTGGAACCCGAAAATGGAATGTTTTTCCTCAAAGCCAATCCCAATGAGTTTTTATGGTTGAGCGAGAGAGATGGGTTCAATCACCTGTATTTGTATAATATAAACGGAAAACTTATTAAACAGCTCACCAAAGGCAACTGGATGGTAAAAGACGTGGAAGGATTCGACGCTAAAGGAAACAAGGTATTTATTTCGGCTACCAAAGAAAGTCCTTTGAACAATGACATTTATAGTATTGATATTAAGACATCAGCGATTACACTTTTAACCACTACCAAAGGAACACACGCTCCTACCATAGATAAAAGCGGCAACTATATACTCGATGTATTCAGCAATACTGTTATCAGCCGCAAAACCATGGTTGTAAATGCAGAAGGAAAAGCCATTCAAACCCTACTAGAAGATACAAATCCGCTGAAAGATTACAATTTGGGCGAAACACAAATGCTTACCCTTAAAGCCAAAGACGGTACCGATTTGTATTGTCGTATGATCAAACCGGCTAATTTTGATGCATCCAAAAAATACCCTGTCATTATTTATGTTTACGGAGGCCCGCATGCACAATTGGTAACCAATTCGTGGCTGGGAGGCGGGAATTTGTTTTTAAACTATCTGGCACAACAAGGTTATGTGGTATTTACAATGGACAATCGTGGTTCTGCCAACAGAGGTTTTGCTTTTGAAAGTGTCATTCACCGGAATTGCGGTAAAGCAGAATTAGAAGACCAAATGGAAGGTGTTGCCTATTTAAAATCATTATCTTTTGTAGATCCCACTCGTATGGGTGTAGATGGCTGGAGTTATGGTGGTTTTATGACCATTTCAATGAAACTCAAGAACCCAGGCGTATTTAAGGTAGCTACAGCCGGTGGTCCTGTAATAGACTGGAAATGGTACGAAATCATGTATGGTGAACGTTACATGGATACACCCGAACAAAATCCTGAAGGATATAAAAATGCATCTTTGCTTAATTATGTAGACAAACTGGAAGGCAAACTGTTGATCATCCAGGGTGGAGTTGACAATACCGTGGTTCCTCAGCATAGTTCTTCATTCATAAAAAAATGTATTGATTTGGGAAAACAAGTAGATTACTTTAACTATCCTACCCACGAACACAATGTAGGTGGTATCGATCGCACCCATTTGTACCGCAAAATTTACGAATATTATCAACAGAATTTATAATGAAATTCAGTTCATTATAAAAGGAGTTGTCATCATCATGGCAACTCCTTTTTTAATGATGATTAAAATACTTATAATATTCTATTCATAATTTTCCCGGATGACAATAATTTATCCAGATACTTTTCATATCTTACATCTTCCAAGCCTTTCATGTAATTGGTGTTGTGCATATCGCTTCCCAGAAAATCAATCATATTGGCATCAACCAGCTTTTCGGCAAATTTCTTTACCACTTCTCCATAATATCCTCCGAGTGAAATGGTATTCATCTGAAAAAACACCCCTCTGTCTTTCAGTTCTTCAAATTTTATAAAACTATCAAACCAATAGGAGTAACGTTCAGGATGGGCTAAAATAACTTTGTATCCTTCTATCTCTAATTCAAAAATAAAATTGAACAGATTAGGATGAGGACTAAAATAAGACATTTCAACGAGTATATGTTTATTGCCAAAAGTAAGCAGGTCTTTCGCCTGAAGCTTCTCTAAAAACCAATCATCTAATAAATATTCGGCTGCTGCTTCCAGCTGAACCGGAATCCCTTCAGCTTTTATAGCATTACGGACTTCTATTAAACCAGATAATATAATTTCAGGTGTATTTTTATAAGCTTCACCCTGAATATGTGGTGTTGTTATTATTTTGCTGAACCCAAGATCATGCATTCTTCTAATCAATTCAACAGACTGCTTCATGGTGGCAGCACCGTCATCTATACCCGGGATAAAATGAGAATGCATATCAGTACCGATTGCCGCCAGATTTACAGGCTGACTCAGCTTTTTTGAAGCAAAAAGGTTTGAAAATATTGACATTGTGGATTATTTAATAACTATTAAGTAATGCAAAATATGAATTCCGTAATTAATAATTCGTAATTCTTAATTATCTTTTGACGTATTGTTTGTCGTAATATTTTTGATAATCGCCTGAAGTTACATTGTGGAGCCATTCTTCGTTGTTCAGGTACCAGTCAACGGTAATTTCCATTCCTTCTTCAAATTGCAAACTAGGTTTCCATCCCAGTTCATTTTGTAATTTTGATGAATCAATGGCATACCTTAAATCGTGACCGGCACGGTCTTTAACATAAGTAATTAATTTTAAGGAAGATCCCGGAGCCCGTTTAAGTTTTCTATCCATAATTTCACATAATTTATGGATAAGGTCAATGTTGGTCCATTCGTTGTTTCCGCCGATATTATAAGTTTCTCCGGTTTTTCCTTTGTGGTATATCATATCAATGGCACGGGCATGGTCTACAACATAGAGCCAGTCGCGGATATTCTCTCCTTTCCCATAGATTGGAATGGGTTTATTGTGGTTGATATTGTTGATAGCAAGTGGTAATAATTTTTCGGGAAACTGAAATTGTCCATAATTGTTAGAACAATTGGAAATTACAACCGGAAGTTGATAGGTATGAAAATACGCTCTTACCAAATGATCAGAGCTGGCTTTGGAAGCCGAATATGGACTGCGGGGATCATAAGCAGTTTCTTCGGTAAACAACCCTTCTTCGCCCAACGAACCGTAAACTTCATCAGTAGAAATCTGATAGAATCGTTTCCCGTCCATATTATCTTTCCATAGATTGCGTGCAGCATTCAACAGATTCATGGTTCCAACAATATTGGTCATGATAAATTCCATCGGATTGGCAATGGAACGATCTACATGCGATTCTGCAGCCAGATGAATTACACCATCAAATTTATAATTTTCAAAAATTTCGTTCATTGACTGTGCATCCACAATGTCGGCTTTTACAAACTCGTAATTGGGATTGTTTTCAATATCTGTCAGATTCGCAAGGTTACCGGCATAGGTTAATTTATCGAGGTTTACAATTTTGTAATCAGGATATTTATTAACAAAAAGTCTGACCACGTGCGAACCAATAAATCCTGCACCACCCGTAATTAAAATCGTTTTTTTCATCTATGAGTTTTTTTCTAAAAAATAAAGTGTAAAAATAACAAAAATTAGTATATAAAGTTATTGAGTTAAAAAAGTGGTTAAATAACTTAACTTACCAAAAGCCTAATCTGGAATACCATTTTTTAACTCATGCTTCAGCATCGCTCCAGTTTCTTCTGTCTTCCGACTTCGGATCCCGAATCGCTTCGCTTTCGGGATTTTGCTTCGCTCAACTTCCGACTTATTCAACAACCAATGCCCTCAGATATAGCTGTACCGTATTTTCCAGTCCCAAATATAAAGCATCGCTTATCAAAGCATGTCCGATTGAAACTTCGAGTAATCCGGGAATTTTTTTAGCAAAATAATTGAGATTGTTCAAATCCAAATCATGTCCGGCGTTGATGCCTAAGCCTAGTTCATTGGCTTTATTGGCGGCTACAATGAAAGGAGCGATGGCTTTTTCTTTATCTAAAGGATAATTTTTTGCGTAACTTTCGGTATATAATTCAATGCGGTCGGTTCCTGTTTTAACTGCGTTTTCAATCATTCTCAGGTCAGTTTCAATAAAAATGGAGGTTCTGATACCAGCTTGATGGAATTGTGACACAACTTCCTTTAAAAAAGCCTCATTTGCAATGGTATCCCATCCGGCATTTGAAGTCAATGCTCCGGGAGGATCAGGTACCAAAGTAACCTGAGCAGGTTTAACTGAAATTACAAGTTGAATAAATTCTTTATTCGGATAACCCTCAATGTTAAATTCAGTGGTAAGTTGAGGTTTTAATTCCATCACATCACTATAACGGATATGTCTTTCGTCGGGGCGGGGATGCACTGTAATACCCTGAGCTCCGAAGCGTTCACAATCAAGAGCTGTTAATAAAACATTGGGAACATTTCCTCCGCGGGCATTCCGCAAGGTTGCTATTTTATTGATATTTACACTTAGTTTGGCCATTTTTAATCATTTTTTTTGACAAAATTACTTAAAAACTGTTAGAGTACAAAATCTTGTTATTTTTATCTCTCCCGAAAAAATGTTAGGTAAAATATATTATTTCAAAATGCAACCTTTTGTCTAAGTGAATGTTATTTCATATATGGTCATTATTTGGAACTTTTATTTAATAATATCGTAGAATTACAGATTATAAACAACCGATTCGTATTTACATGAATATAACTGGTTTACTATTGCTCCCCTTTTCATTTTTTTATGGAATAATTATCTTCCTAAGAAATAAGTTGTTCGATTTTCACATTCTCAGTGAAAAATCGTTTGCGATTCCTGTAATTTCAGTGGGAAATTTAAGTATGGGGGGAACAGGAAAAACCCCTCATGTTGAATATTTAATCCGATTATTATACGAAGAATATAAAATTGCAACATTAAGTCGCGGATATGGCAGAACTACTAAAGGTTTTTTGTTGGTAGATGCAAATGCTACTGCCGAAACTGCCGGCGATGAACCGTTGCAATATATTAAGAAATTTCCAGAAATTTGTGTTGCATTAGACGAGAAAAGAGTAAGAGGAATTTCAAAAATACTATCACAATTTCCTGATATTGAAACTATTTTGTTAGACGATGCTTTTCAGCACAGATATGTAAAACCTGGATTATCTATTTTGTTGACAGACTTTTATAAACCTTTTTCGCATGATTACATTTTCCCAAGTGGGACTTTGCGTGAATTAAAAAGTGGAATGAAGCGAGCTGATATTATTATTGTAACAAAATGTCCACGCGTACTTTCGCCCATTACCTGCAAGTCGATGGAAGAAGAAATGAAAATTCAACATGGGCAAAGCGTTTATTATTCTTATATTGAATATGGAAAACTGATTCCTATGAATGAGTTTTCAATTAAAAAAGATGTAGGAAAATTCTCAACCATATTTATGTTTGCAGGAATAGCCAATCCATATCCTCTTGAAGATCAGTTAAAATCTTTTGCCGATCGTGTTGAAACCTTAAAGTTTCGCGATCATTATCAATATCAACCCAAAGATATGATGAAAATCAAAGAGACTTTTGAAAGTATCTTTTCGAAAAACAAAATTATTGTCACAACCGAAAAAGATGCTATGAGAATAAAAGGTACGTCCCTTATGAATTTTTTTGTAGATTTGCCCTTCTTTTATCTACCGATAGAAGTGAAGTTTCATAAAAAAGAAAAAAACAAATTTGATAAACAAATAATTGATTATGTTAGAAAAAATAAAACAAACCATTGATTATCTTCAAAAACAAATTGATTTTGTTCCAGAAATTGGGATCATTCTAGGAACAGGATTGGGGAATCTTACCAGCGAAATTGATGTCAGATTTACCATTCCTTATCAATCTATTCCGAATTTTCCTGTATCAACTGTGGAAGGACACAGCGGACAATTGATTTTCGGCATGTTAGGTAATAAAAAGGTAGTGGCCATGCAAGGACGGTTTCATTACTACGAAGGGTATTCGATGAAAGAAATAACTTTCCCTATCCGTATCTTGAAGATACTTGGAATAAAATTATTGATACTTTCCAATGCCAGTGGTGGGATGAATCCGGATTTTAAAATAGGGGATATGATGATTATCACTGATCATATTAACATGATGGGCGATAATCCTTTATTAGGTGCTAATTTTGATGAATTAGGTCCACGTTTTCCTGATATGCATATTGCTTACGATAAAGATTTAATTGAAAAAGCAGTTAGTATTGCCAAAAAGAACAATGTAAAATATCAGTTAGGTGTTTATATTGCCGTTTCAGGGCCGACTTATGAAACACCGGCTGAATATAAGCTCTTCAGAATTATTGGCGGCGATGCAGTAGGGATGTCAACGGTTCCTGAAGTGATAGTTGCCCGTCACATGAACATACCTTGTTTTGCTGTTTCGGTGATTACCGATTTAGGTGTAGAAGGTAAAATTACAGAAATATCGCATCAGGAAGTTATAGCTGCTGCCAATGCTACAGAACCTAAAATGACACAACTCATTAAAGAATTAATTGCAACTGTATAATTTAATAACGTATTTCTTTTCTAAGATTTCTTCTCTTCCTGTCTTATCTCACTTATTGTGTGATAAGACAGGTTTTTTTTTATTGGATTCGGAACACAATATTTTGTTGAAGATTATTACTCTTTATATGATGAAACTAAATTCCTTTTTACTATATTTCTAATTATTTCTATTAATACTTTATTTGCCCAGTGGCTTGCATTAACTTATTTGAATACTGGCAATTTTTTTGGAAATGGACAATTAAAGAGTGTAGAATTTATCTCGGAAAATGCAGGCATGTAGAGTTATCCACAGTTTCTCTCAGGAAGTTCTGGTAATAAAATGTGGGTTGAATATACAATTGATTATGTGCAAAGTTGAGAATCTGTTCATGAAGAACAATGAACCCCTGTTTTCTATAAAGAAATTTATCCCACGAGTATAAACTCACGGGGAATCTTCTCACATCACTCCCGAAAAATAGGGATAAATTCCTATACGGGAAGTTTGTTATCCTTTCCTATTAAATGTCCAGTGGAAATTTAATATTCAGGAGTAATACAGCGGGAAGTCTGCCATCATCATCATAGCTCTCTGCACCATTCATTCAGCACTTTAAAATAATAACACCCACCTTCTTCCCATATAAAAATAAATTTGTACTTTTGAAACAATTATAGCACTTCGGAATAGAGTATTATGTTCATGCAGTGTATACACAGCACTGATAAGCGGGGCCTTGGTGTTTATAGAAAGTGAACAACAGTAAATAAACAGTAAAGCGGTTTGAAAATAATGAAGTTTTATACACTCCGCATGACAGCAAGCTGCAGTCATCATGAATCCAAATGAAAAACAATGAAAAAACTAATACTCGCAATGGCTTTTCTGCTATCCAACCATACCATTAATGCCCAAAATTGCGCCAACACATCCGTGGGTTATCAATCCATTACAGATTTAGGAACCGGGTATTGGCAGGGTATGCAAGGAGGCTTATATCCAAATGGCTCCAACTACCGACCGGCATTTCACAATCAGCAGGGTTTAATGATTGCTTCACAGATTCTGCCTCTTGATACAGCTGGCAATGTTGATTATATAAACGGAAAAATAATCTGGCTTTCAATAGGTATGTCTAATACAACCAGTGAAACACAGATGTTTATATCCTTGGTAACCACTTTGCAGAATAAAAATCCTAAACTTGATTTCATTGATGGAGCTCAAGGTGGAAAACATATTGGGTTGATAGTTAATCCCAACGATAATTTCTGGCAGACAATTAACAGCAGGCTTGCAGCAGCAGGATACACGCCAAAACAGGTGCAGGTAGTATGGTTCAAGCAAGCTGATGGCCAACCCACAGATACATCATTTGCAACTTATACTGATGCTCTTAAAATTAAGTTTCGAACAGTAATGCAAATCATTAAAACAAAATTTCCAAATACTAAACTTTGCTATCTTTCCAACAGGATTTATGCAGGGTATGCCACTACAAGTTTAAACCCTGAGCCTTTTGCTTATTATACAGGGTGGGCTGTAAAAAGATTAATTGAAGACCAGATAAACGGTGACACAGCCCTATCCTATTCCGGTGCAAACTTACGCTCACCGTGGCTTTCGTGGGGACCAAATCTTTGGGCTGACGGAATTAATCCAAACCTTGATAGTTTAACATGGATATGTCCGAATGATTTTAATTCTGACGGAACGCATCCTGCAAATCCTGGCAGAATAAAGGTTGCTAATAGACTGCTTCGCTTCTTTTCAACTGACTCCACTGCCATTCCATGGTTTCTTAATTCAACTTCAACCGGCATTATTAACAATGTAAATTCTGTTCACCCAATTAAAATTTATCCCAACCCCGCTCAAAATATCTTTAATGTAGAATTGCCGGACGTTCTTTTTGAAATAAATATTACCGAAATAACAGGAAAAAGAATTTTTAAAGAAAAAGATATTTTTGGAAAAGCACAAATTGATTGCAAAAATTTTTCAAATGGAATTTATTTTATTCGTGTAACCACAAACAAACAAGAAATTTGGAATCGTAAAATTATAATTAAAAATTAGACACTCAACTTTGGAACGAGACCCTACTAGTAGTTAGCTAACAGCGAGAACATTTCGACATTGCTCAATATCCACATCTCACACCACTCCCGAAAAATTGGGACAAATTCCCGTATGAGAACTTTGTTATCCTTTCATTTAACCACCAAAAGTTTTGCCTAGATATAAAGAAAGAAAGTAAATCATATCTTAATTTTTTTATTACATTTGAAACGTTATTTGTAATGATCTCATATTGAATTATAGCATCAAAAAATAATATATAAACATTTACTTTAGATAAAATCACAAGATAAAATATAAATAATTATTTTTTAGTTATTTATGGTGGTTTTAAATGGTGTCTAAGGTAAAAATAAACACAAATGTTTGTGTTTATTGAGATATTTTGCATCATGCTAATACACATTATGACACTCTTCTTTAACTTTAATCTTTGTAATTTGTTTTTGTTTAAGTCTGGATCTTAAGATAATTTAAGAAGACAAAACATTAACAAATTGCCTATATGAAAACGAATGAAGAAATTTTCAAAATTTTAATTGATGAAGGATTCAGCAAAGGTGACGTAACTGTTTTTGACAAATTTTCATCACCAAACTTTGTTGAAAATCAATATGGATTCTTTCCTCCAAATGTTGAAGGAGTGAAAAAGGCAATCAATAATCTGCACTACGCATTCCCGGATTTTTCATTGACCATAGATGATATGATAAGTGACAGCTCTAAGGTTTGGGGCCGGATGACAGGCAGGGGGACACATAAAAACAAATTTGGACCGATGTTTCCAACAGGTAAAAAATTTGAGATTACTGTAATCGATATTATGCAATTCGAAGCAGGGAAACTAATTGAACACTGGGGTGTGCCGGATAAATTGGCTCTCATGGAACAACTTGGCATGAAACCTCCGCCAAAATTAATTATGAAAATAATGAGCTTTCTTAACAAGTGAACATGAAAAGGAGAAACTTTATTATATCAACACTGGCAATATTACCAACACTGGCAATAACACCAACACTGGCAATTGCTAAAATCGAATCAATAATTCCCATGGGGACGAAAAAAGGGTTTAAAGTAAATGCAGGCGAAGCCAGATTCGGCAAACACTTCAAAATGAAAGGTGTTACACAGAACATTTTGGACATAAAAATATCTGGAAATGATACTGAAAATGATTTAGCAGTGTTTGAGCAAACCGGACTTAGTCCTAACGGAGGACCACCACTGCATATTCATCCTTTTCAGGATGAATGGTTCTACATAATTGATGGAGAATATTTATTTCAAGTTGGCGATGACAAATATCACATGAAAACTGGGGACACCATTTTTCTTCCTCGAAATGTTCAACATGCATTTATTCAGTTAACTGAGAAAGGAAAAGTGATAGTTTCTTATCTGCCAGCAGGAAAGATGGAAGCGTTTTTTCAAGTGACTGATCAATGGACATTACCTCCATCGAAAGAAGAAATTGCAAAAGTTTTCGAAGACCACGATATGAGGGTTGTTGGGGTACCATTGAAAACAGACTAAGGATTAAAATTATTGAAAGCAATAACCCACAAACATTGCATAATACATTGAGGTTTATGTGGATACTAAAACACACATCAAGTTCGGTGCAACCGGATAGGAAAGTTGACAACAATCCACAACAATTTCATACCGACAAACGATTGCTACCAAACAAAAATACAGAAAAATGAGTATATTTAATACATTTACAACTGACAACAAAATTGTTGATTTTTTTATTAGAAATTCAAGAATACTGAACTTTTTAAAAATATTATTAGTTGGTACGTTAGTCGGCATGTTTGCTGCAATTCACTTATTATTAGCATTTACAACATTAATTCTATTTGTAATATTGGCCATTTTTTATGAAATTAATATCAGGCGAATAAAAATAAATGGATCTCTTGAGATAACAAAATCCAATTTACAATGGAAAACCGATCATAGTTATTTAGAACTTACTAAAGAAAATATTGTGAAAATTCTAATTGTAAAAGAATTCTTTTTTTCTATAGTTTCTCAGGGTTTTAAATATGTTTTAATAGACATCATTCACAAAGACAATTCTTTGAGCCATTTAATTGTTAAGAAATTCTCAGAAAACAAGCAAGAATTTGATATTATTGAGTCGTTGAGAACATTTTCGATTTATAATAGTATTGCTTTTGAAAAAAAGTAAATTTGGCAGCGAATCGATAGCCTGCCTTATTAGAAATTCATTGACAACGAGAATATTTCAACTTTACTCAATATCCACTCTCAGCTCTTAACATCACGAATGGGAAATACTTTAAAATCCCATCAAAACTTATATATATCGTTAAAGACAAAAACCTTTGATTCTGATGAAATATTGCTTTACTATGAACCGACAAAAGAATGAAGAACGAACCAATAGCAACACCAATTGATGAGAGATTAACATCAAACTCAATAGTCACTTTTTACCAGACAATACAATCACGAGAGGTTGTAAAGTCATAGATAAACGGTCTTTCGATGAATTCTATAAATAAAACTTGCAGATATCAACATTTCAACTTTACACGAACTCTGCACAGAATCAATAAACTACATTAACGAACACTACGAATGTGCTTGCAGAATAAAATAACAGACTAAAGAATTAAACTATAAAAAACATTAGATTATTAAAACGATTTTGCTACTGCTTTTCCCTTAAAATGAAAGGGAGATTCTATGAAAAAATGAAAAAAAATAATCTTTTTAATTAATTTTTTGTTTACCTTTAACAACTGAAATCATCTGAATTTTAACTGTTCACTTTTAACCGGAAAGTGCGATTCTCTTTCATTGGAATACTTAATATCTGGAGAATTGTGTTTTAATACTTAAAAATCGAACATTTGAAGATTCAGACAAGAAAAAAATTTATAAACAATTAAAAACAGAAATTTATGAGCAGTGAAGAAAAAAATAATATTGAAAAAACCGGCAGTAACCCAAATCAAATTGAAACTCGTAGTAAATTCAGGATTAAACTTGTTGCCATTTTGAAAAACAATAAATTTGCAACTTTTTTGGTTTTATTGCTATTAGTTGGTTTTATATGGTTTTCTGTTAAAATATACATGAATGAGAGAAATTTCAATAATGAAAAGAAACAGTTGATAACTCAATATGAGAACACAATTGATAGCTTGCAAGTCAATCATCTTAAATTTGCGACAGAAGTTTTTTCCTGGTCAGTGAGAAGTGAACTATTAAGAAAAAACACAGAAAACTTGAGCCAACTTTTAACTATGTTTGTCAAAGAATCCGGAGCAGATTTGGTTCAAATAATAAATTCTGAGGATAAATTGGTTTTATTGTCATCTGACAAAAAGTATGAAGGGAATACATTTTCCGGGGATTTGAATTTTGAAATAACCAAAACAATCGTTTTAAAAGAAGGCAGTGATGTAAAAATAATTACCCCTGTTATGGGTTTTAATGAAAAAATCGGTATACTGATCGTAGAAATGAAGAACAAATAATTAAAATGTTTCTTATTGCGTTATCCATCATTATAGGATTATTTGTTTGTTTATTAATTTTTTTATTAATAAAAAGTCCCGGAATACCTGAACAATATCTTGATCATTTCGGAACCTCAGTTGTTGTATCTATATCCGAAAAAACATTTGTTACCATTGGAGGCGTAAAACAAGGGATGTTTAGATCAAGCAAAAAGTGACAAATAAATAAAAAAGCGAACAATTAAAATACGACATTTCATCTTTCACATTACTTAATAGCTGAACTTGGTTTTATAAAAATTCATCCTTTCAGAAAAATTTGACAAAATCAAATTAATCTTTTTGAACAATTATTAAATTCTTAACGAACACCGGAAACCCCTGGCAGCATAATAAGATTCTGCTCCGTTGTGATATATAAAAATAGTATCATAACGGAAATCAGCAAAGAGCGCACCACCGAGTTTTCTTATCTGTGGAGATGTTTTCACCCAGCTCGATGTCTTTCTGTCAAAATTTTCTCCAGCCATCTGGAGTGACTGCAATTCCCGGTATTGTTCTTCTGTGAGAAGTTCAATGCCCATTGCTTCAGCCATATCAACTGCATTATTTTCCGGTTTATTTTCTTTCCTCGATTCCAGTGCTTCACGGTCGTAGCAAACACTTCTGCGGCCTTTAGGGCTTTCAGCTGAACAATCACAGAAAATGTATTCGTCTGTATTTTTATCATACCCAACTACATCCGGTTCACCACCCGTTCTTTCCATTTCATAGAGCGACCACAATTTCTCCCTTGAAAAATCTTGGTTTAGCTTTGTTTGAATGTTTTCCCATTCAAGCCCTCTATGTCGATTCTTATTTTTATCAAAACGGTCTTTTAATGTGCTAAGCAATTCATCACGTTGTGCTGGTATCAACTCCTTTTTATTTTCCATTGTCATAATAGATTATATCGATTTATAAATACAATGTCTTCTTATCGGATTTGTAATACATTCAATTAGCCTATATATTGTCAATAGGATTTGTTTTATTTCGCAAAATGGTCTACTTTTAAGGATGCATCTATCAATTCCTTCAGAACATTTAAATCGACATCTTCCAACTTATTAATATAAAGGCAACCAACCCCCGTTTTATGTTTACCTAACTTTTCAAGAGTGGCTTCATACTTTTTAATATTTCCGGTAAGATACAACGATAAATTCGCTTTACGAGGCGAAAAACCAATTCGTATCCAATCCACTTCCCTGCCGGTAGCAGGACTCTTTAACCTTACATTCCCAAAGCCAATAAGTGAAGTGCCCCATATTTTTGGTTCTTCTCCGGATGCATTTTTCATCATTTCCAAAATCACAAAACTGTCTTTGCGCTTTTGTTCATCTTTCACTGCATTGATAAAATCTTCAACACTTGCAGTAGTTGGTTTTGTTTTTATTTCAGCCATTTTTAAAAATATTATTTGTCTGACATTGAATTCATGTAACTTATATTATACGCACAAAAGTAATAACTAAATTTTCATTATCAATAGCAAACTTATATTTTGTTGATAAAAACAATTCATCTGATCAATACATTATGAATAGCAATTACGCAAGTACCCAGAATCATAAAAAAAATATCATTCAGATAAGATTAAAAAAATCTCTAATTTTGCAAACATAATTATGCCTATGATTTCTCTTATCAGAAAATCATTCGTTTATAAGAAAAGCAACAAATATGGAAGGTCAAAACAGAAGTGATATTATCGTTGGGAAAGAAGTTGGCATTGTATTAAAACAAGACCAGAGATCAGGTAAAATTACTGAAGGCATTGTGAAGGATATCCTTACAAAGAGTTCAAATCATTCGCATGGAATAAAGGTCAGGCTTACTTCAGGAGCAATTGGCAGGGTTAAAACAATTCAATAAAACTTTATTTATGAAGGCCGTGACTTTAAAATCAATTAAAACAGAACTTAACTTACTGCATCCTGACCGGGTGATTGAGCTTTGTCTGCAATTGGCCAAATACAAAAAAGAAAACAAAGAATTGCTTTCTTATCTTTTATTCGAGTCAGCTGATGAACAAGCCTACATAAAAGATGTAAAATCAGGTATTAGTGAACTATTTGAAGACCTCAACAAAAGCAATCTCTACCTCGCAAAGAAAACGATACGGAAGATACTCCGGATGGCAAATAAATACATTAAATATTCCGGATCCAGGCAAACAGAAGTTGAAATTCTTATTTATTTTTGCACTGAAATTAAAAAATCAGGAATCCCATTGCCGGCAAATACTGCCCTTGGAAATATTTACCAACGGCAAATCATAAAAATAAACAAAGCATTGGTAACGCTGCATGAAGATTTACAATTTGATTATGCGGTGGAAATTAATAATTTGAAATAATTATTTTCCTAAGTTAATTTGAAACAGTTTTTTGCTTTGTCAAAAGAAATGCTATAAGATTTTGTATATTTGTGAAAAATACAGAACAAAACTTAATTCGAATAGAATACTGTTCAATGCACTATTACTTCTTCAAACTGTAATATATTTCTGATCGGCTTTATGCTATGTATTTTTCGGATTCATTTATAATTCAAATTGGTATAATATGAAAAAAGAATCAGCAATAAAACTGTTTAACGAAAAACAAATTCGTACACTTTGGGATGAAAAACAGGAGAAATGGTATTTCTCAATTGTAGATGTCGTAGGTGTACTTTCTGAAAGCGTAAATCCACAAACATATTGGCGAAAACTAAAACAAAGATTAAAAAAAGAAGGCAATGAAACCGTGACAAATTGTCACAGTTTGAAAATGCTTGCTGCAGATGGGAAAATGCGTACTGCCGATGTAGCTGATACAGAACAGATATTTAGACTCATCCAATCCATACCATCGCCCAAAGCTGAGCCTTTTAAGCAATGGCTTGCAAAAGTTGCACGGGAAAGGATTGATGAGATTGAAGATCCTGAAATTGGTATAGACCGTTTGATGGAAACATACCTTCGCAAAGGCTACAGCAAAGAATGGATCAATCAACGGCTCAAAAGTATTGAAATCCGTAAGGAACTTACGGATGAATGGGAAAATCGGGGAGTGCAAAAGGGACTGGAATTTGCGATACTTACCGATGATATTACCCAGGCATGGAGTGGATTTACTACAAAAGAATACAAAAAATTCAAAGATCTGAAAAGAGAAAATCTCAGGGACAACATGACCAATCTCGAATTGGTATTAAACATGCTGGCAGAAGCCTCAACCACCGAAATATCTAAAGAAAAACAACCAAAAACTTTTACTGAGAATAAAAATGTGGCCAGAAAAGGAGGGAATGTTGCGAAAGCAGCTCGTCTTCAACTGGAAAAAACTACCGGTAAAAAAGTTGTAAGCAAACTCAATGTCAAGCGTATTGACAAACTTCTATCGCGAAATGAAACCAAAGATGATTAAATAACAGGTCAAACTTCAGTAGCTATTAAAATAATAGTTATAACTGATACATTTTAATCGTTGTATTTTTTAAAAAATATGTAAGTTTGCACTTTAATTCAATAATCATGATACTATCGGAAGTCTTAAAAGATTTGGATAAGAGAGTCAGTGACCTCAGGAGGTTTCTTTGACATCGACCATAAGCTTAATTTAATAGAAGAAGAAGAAGAAATTACCCACAACCCCGATTTCTGGAACGATTCCAAAAAAGCAGAATTGGTATTAAAATCAATCCGCGACAAAAAGTTGTGGACGGATGCTTACGTGAATGCACTGGATAGTTTCGGGGATTTTAAGGTAATGGCTGAATTTTTCGAAGCCGGCGAAGCCACAGAAGCAGAGCTGGAAACGCAATATAAATCTACATTACAATTAATTGACAACTTAGAGTTTAAAAACATGCTCAGCGGTGAAGAAGACCGTTTGGGAGCCATTGTTACCATCAATTCCGGAGCCGGTGGCACCGAAAGCCAGGATTGGGCCGAGATGCTGATGCGGATGTATATGCGCTGGGGCGAACGCAACCATTGCAAAATATCAACGTTAGACCTGCAGGAAGGTGATATTGCGGGATTTAAATCTGTAACCCTGGAATTTGAAGGCGAATTTGCTTTTGGCTATTTAAAGGGTGAAAACGGTGTACATCGTCTGGTTCGCCTGTCACCTTTCGATTCTGCCAATAAACGACATACTTCTTTCGCCTCTGTTTACGCTTATCCTATCATCGACGATACCATCAACATCGAAATCAACCCGTCGGATATATCGTGGGACACTTTCCGTTCGGGAGGGCCAGGCGGGCAAAACGTAAACAAGGTAGAAACGGCAGTTCGATTGAAACATCAACCTTCGGGTATTATCATCGAATGCCAGCAAACCCGTTCGCAAGGTCAAAACCGCGAAAAAGCCATACAAATGCTCAAATCGCAATTGTATGAAATCGAACTTCGCAAGCAAAGAGAAAAAATTGATGTGATAGAAAGTTCTAAAAAGCGAATAGAATGGGGCTCGCAGATACGCAGTTATGTGATGCATCCCTACAAAATGGTGAAAGACTTACGTACCGGCTACGAAACCTCAAATGTGCAGGCAGTGATGGATGGAGATCTGGATGATTTGATCAAAGCCTATCTGATGGAATTCGGAGCGAAAAGGAGTACTTAAAGTGCCTTAAATGCTTGATCTGTATTCTATTTTAATAATATTAAATTTTTTAACCGCTTCATTAAACAATGTATAGACATTTAATCATTTGCTTTTATATTCTGCTCCCTCTTTTTGCTTTGGCTCAAAAAAGCAAACCCGATACTCTTTCTACTTATTATACAGATGAAAAAATAAACATTGACGGTCATTTTACGGAAGCTGCCTGGCAAAATGCAATGCTGATCCGTAATTTCACACAACGCGAACCCGAAGAAGGCAAAGCGGCCAGCGAACGCACTTATGCAGCCATGTTGTACAACAAAACCACACTGTATATTGGCTTATGGGGTTATGATTCGCTTCCCGGAAAGATATTGGCCAAAGATATGGCGCGCGATGGAAGGTGGGGCACCTCTGATCACTTTTCAATAAACATAGGCACTTTAAACGACAACCGCAATTCGTTTCTTTTTGTGGTAACTCCCAGCGGATTAAGAGGTGATGCCCTGATTACCGAAGAAGGGAACGGCTTTAATGAAGACTGGAACGGAGTTTGGGACGTTGCAGTACAACACAACGACAGCGGATGGTTTGCTGAAATTATCATCCCATTTTCCACTCTTAAATTTCCTACCGGTATCTCCCAACTTTGGGCATTGAATATTGAAAGAAGCATCCCGCATAAAAACGAAATCGTTTCCTGGCAGGGTTGGTCCAGAGATTATTCCATCTTAAAAATATCTCAGGGTGGAAGTATGGCCGGGATGGAAAATATAAAAGGAAATCAGATTGCTGAATTCAAACCATTTGTAACTACAGGTATTCAGAAACAAACCCCGGGAACATTTGAAAAAAGCATAAAACTCGGAGGTGATGTCAATATCAGTTTTACACCCACTACACGTTTAAATTTAACCGTCAATACCGATTTTTCTCAGGTGGAATCAGACAGGATACCAATCAATCTTACCCGTTTCTCTTTATATATGCCCGAAAAAAGATCTTTTTTTATCGAAAACAAGGATTTATTTGAATTCAACATGATGGGAGGATTGTATACTTTTTACAGCAGACGGATTGGAATAGCAAATGGTGAGCAAATCCCCATCATAGGCGGCATCAAACTAACAGGGAAAGAAAACAAGACAAATTTTGGAATACTTTCAATGCAAACGGCTGCCAAAGACAGTGTCGCTTCTGTAAATTACTCGGTCATCAGAGTGAAGCAGGATATTTCACGTCAGTCCAGCATAGGCTTTATCTCTACTGCCAGAAATGAAAAAGGGCATTACAATTACATGTATGGCGTTGATTTGAGTTATGCCAGCTCTAAATTGTTTAAAAACAAAAATCTACAGATGGGAGCTTCCATCGCTCAAACTCAGACACAAAACGAAAAAAGCGCTAAAAACCTGGCGTATGAAATGTATTTGTTTTATCCCAATGATCTGATAGACGGTAGTTTTGTGATGAGCAGCGTGCAAAAAGGTTTCAATCCGGAAATAGGTTTCAAACAAAGAGAAAATTATAATCTCTACTATACCGCACTGGATTTTAAACCCCGACCAACATTTATTCCCTGGATTAAGCAATTATCGTTTAAACCCATTGATATTTCATATTATTTGTCGGATGACAACAAAACACTGGAAAGTGCCTTTTACGTTATTAAACCTTTAGGTATAACTACCAAAAGCGGAGAAAATATTGCTTTTCTTTACCAAAAAAACTTCGATAATCTGACTTCCGATTTTAATATTTACGATACCATTATTCTACCAAAAGGGGAATATTGGTACCAGAATTATGAAGTACAGTTTTCGACCTATCAAAGCCGAAAATTTTACGGAACAGCTACCTTTAACTGGGGTGAATTTTACACAGGTAGCGGAAATAAAACTTATGTAAATCTCTGCTGGTATCCCAATAAGCATTTCAACATCACTGCCGACTGGACCCGCAACGACATCCATTTGCCGCAAGGAAACTTTATTACCAACGATATCGGTAGCCGTGTGGAATATGCATTTACACCTAAGCTGAACAACAGTGTTTACGGACAATGGAACAACGAATCAAAGGAAGTTTTATTGAATTATCGCATCAACTGGATCCCTAAAGTTGGCAGTGACTTTTACTTTGTAATCAACCAAAAAATAAGCACTGAAGGAGACAAAATTCAATTCGGCGATTTTACACTGATGGCCAAATTTATTTGGCGAATCGTAGTGTAAGTATTATAATTAAAGATTGAGAACATTGAGTATTTTATGGTAAGATACAGAAACATTATAACTTTCACTCTTCACTCTTCACTACTCTTCCTTAATTGTTTCACTTTTCAGCCTTCTCGAAATCTGGCCCACAGTGTAAAGGGTTGAGAAAAACCCGATGACAAATACAATGGCCGTTACTTTTACAAAATCTAAAAATTGCAATTGAACAGGATAATATTTAACGACAAAAGAACCACTTCCCTCGAGCGGAATTATCCCAAAATGCTGTTGTATCCAACATATCAATCCTCCCAGCAACAATCCAATAAAAGCACCTGACAAGGAAATCATGAGTCCTTCCATTACAAAAATTCTTTTAATCAAAACCTGTGAAGCGCCTAAACTACGTAAGATGGCAATGTCTTTCTTCTTTTCAATAATCAACATAGACAATGAGCCCACGATGTTGAAAGCCGCAATTAAAAGTATAAAAGACAAAATCAAAATGCCTGCAAATTTTTCGGATTTGATAATTTTATAAAACAGTTCTTGCTGTTGCAATCTGTTTTTTACAATATACTTATTGCCTATCAGTTGACTCAGCTTTTCCTGAACCTTTTCAACATCAGCCCCCGGCTTTAAACCAATTTCAATAGCAGTGACTTCAGTAGTATAGTCCAGCATTTTTCTGGCAAACCTTAGCGGAACAATTACAATCTTGGTATCAAAATCCTGTTGAATCGAAAATGCACCGGCAGGCAGAATCTGTTCATTGTTAAAAGCTTCCGAGGGATCTATGGACATGGCTTTACCCCGCTTAGGGATATATACCGAAACAGGTGTTGCAAAATCATTGAGTTGTATGCCCAACATATCATAAATACCATAGCCCAGCACCATAAAATTGACATCGCCTTTTTGCAATACAAAGCTGCCTTCCACCATACAGGTATCCACTTTGCTCACTTTTGTAAATTGAGCATCCACACCTTTGAGCTGAACAATCTGTTGTTTGGTTTTATACCGAAGCAGGGCGTTTTCTTCAACAATTTCACAATAACTGGCAACCCCTTCAATTTTGGATAATTGTTGCAGTGGAAATTGATGGATAAGAAAAGTTTTACCAACTTGCGCTTCAATTTTAAAATCAGGATCAAAGGAATTGTACATCGAAGCAATCAACGTTTCGAGACCGTTAAAAACAGACAGAACCACGATGAGAGCCATTGAACCAATCGTAACACCAGCCACCGATATCCCCGATAATATATTAATCAGATTATGGGATTTCTTCGAAAAAAGATAGCGTTTGGCAATGTAAAATGGCAGTTTCAAATACTTGTATTTAGGTATTTTATAAGACTATTTTAATAAGTTTTCGATATTTTCGATATAATCCAGTGAATCGTCGAGAAAAAACTCCAGTGAAGGAACTACTCTTAATTGTTTACCCACCTTATGTGCCAGATCGAACCTGATCTCATTCTTTTTTGCTTTGATCAGCGGTAAGATTTCATTTTTATCTTTGGTAGCAAAAATACTCACGGCCACTTTGGCTATCGATAAATCAGGACTCACCCTCACTCCTGTAACGGTAATCATAGCATTTTGAAAATGCTCTCTCGAAAGATGCTGAAAAATTTCACTTAAATCTTTCTGTATCAGTCGTGATATTTTGTTTTGACGTGTTGTTTCCATAGCCTGCAAAATTATAATAATTTATTTAATAACGTAGTATCAATTATTTTTGTTTTACAACCTCCATAAAAAGGTTTTATTCTATCTTTGCAACCATAATCATCACCACTTCAAAAAAATGACAATCAAAATTATTAAATTTACAAGAATTCCCTGCGAGTACACCAAAAACAGAAGAGATTTATGAAAGATTTAATCAGGGTATTCAAATATATTAAACCTTACGGGAAGTATGCTGCATTGAATGTTATGTTCAATATAATGTTTATCCTTTTTTCTTTTCTGAACCTTACTTTGTTATTGCCAATCCTTAATATAATTTTCGGAAAGGCAGTACCCATTGCCAACCGACCGGATTTATATCTGAACAGTCGATCCATTCTTGATAATCTCAATTATTTTGTTGGTAAACTAAATGAAAATCAAGGAACTTTTAATACATTGCTCATCGTAGCTGTTATGATTATCTTCTTTTCATTTTTAAACAATCTGTTCAAATACTTGGGGATGTATTTTCTGGCTCCCATTCGCAATGGCATGGTACGCGATCTGCGAAACGATATTTACAACAAACTCATCACACTGCCCCTCTCATTTTATTCCAGTCGTAAAAAAGGAGACCTCATGTCGCGTATGACTTCTGACCTCAACGAAATAGAATGGTCGGTGGTAAGTACATTGCAGATGGTGATCAAGGATCCGTTGAATGTAATCTTTTTTATGATTGTTTTGTTAACGATTAGTCCGCAATTAGTTGCAATATCATTGGTAACGCTACTTCCAGCAGGATTTTTAATAGTGAAAATAGGGAAAAGTTTAAAACGAAATTCTGAAAAGGGACAACAACAATTGGGAGTTGTAGTTTCAACCACCGAAGAATCCATTACCGGATTGCGCATCATTAAAGCCTTTAATGCCATCGATTACGCCCACGATAAATTTAAAAAGATCAATCATGTTTATACAAAAATCATGATTAAAATATACAGGCGTAAAGATCTGGCAGCTCCATTAACGGAATCACTGGCCATTATTGGTCTGCTTCTTGTAATTTGGTTTGGCGGTAATTTAGTATTAACCAATAAATTAAATGCTGAATTGCTCATCTTTTTTGTAATCATCTTTGGTAGGATGATACCTCCTGCACAATCTTTCATCACTTCCTTTTACAACTTACAAAGAGGTGCAGCCGCTGCGACCAGAATTTTTGAAGTGATGGATGCTGAGGAAAAAATAGAGGAAAAGCCAAATGCTATTTCTAAAAAATCTTTTACGCAAAGCATTGAATACCGAAACCTTGGGTTTCAGTATACAATTGATGATACGCGCATTAAAATACTCGACAATATTAACTTACACATCGAGAAAGGAAAAATGATAGCCGTAGTAGGACCTTCAGGAGGCGGGAAATCCACATTGGTTGATTTATTACCCCGGTTTTACGATTGTACCGAAGGCGATATCCTGATAGATAATATTCCTGTAAAAGATCTGGTGATTTCTGACATACGCAATTTGATCGGCATCGTGTCGCAGGAAACTGTGCTTTTTAACGACAGTGTTATGAACAACATTGCTTTCGGGATGAAAAACATCAGCGAAGCCGAAGTAATGGCTGCTGCCAGAATTGCAAATGCCCATGATTTTATTTCAGAAATGGAAAATGGCTACCATACCAATATTGGCGACAGAGGATCCAACTTATCGGGCGGACAGCGCCAACGGATCAGCATTGCCCGTGCTGTGCTGAAAAACCCTCCCATTATGATACTGGATGAAGCTACTTCAGCCCTCGATACCGAATCGGAAAGATATGTTCAGCAAGCCTTAACCAATCTGATGAAGAACAGAACCTCCATCGTGATTGCCCACCGGCTTTCCACCATTAAAAATGCAGATGAAATCATTGTGATTGATCATGGGAAAATTGTGGAAAGAGGAACCCATCAATCGCTGATTGACAGCAATGGCATGTATAATAACCTGATTAAATTACAATCGTTCACTGAATAATTGAGAATAATGGAAAACATTCAGAAAATAAAATCACTGGCAAGCGCTTATCTTGCTGAATTTATTGCTATCAGGAGAAAAATCCATGCCCATCCCGAATTGGGATTTGAAGAATTTAAAACGGCTGATCTCATTGCCCAAAAATTAGATGAAATAGGTATTTCCTACCAGCGTGGCATTGCCCAAACCGGAATAGTAGCCATCATAAGAGGGAGAAATCCGGATAAGAAAACCATTGCGCTGAGGGCGGATATGGATGCCCTTCCTATTGAAGAAAAAAACAATTGCGAATACCGATCACTCCATAAAGGCATCATGCATGCCTGCGGTCACGATGCCCATATTGCCTGTTTACTTGGAGCTGCTAAGATTCTGAACGAACTCAAACTTGATTTTGAGGGAAGCATAAAACTCATTTTTCAACCTTCCGAAGAAAAATTCCCCGGTGGAGCTTTAGCCATGATTAAAGAAGGTGTGCTCGATAATCCCTCTCCTGAGTTCATTATAGGTCAACACGTCTTGCCAACCTTAGAGACCGGAAAAATAGGCTTACGGGGTGGAAAATACATGGCTTCTACCGACGAAATCTATTTAACCGTAAAAGGCAAAGGAGGTCATGCTGCTACACCTGAATTAAATATCAATCCGCTCCTCATTGCTTCACACATCCTGATTGCTTTACAGCAAATCCCTCAACACAATCCCACACCAGCATTGCCAACTGTACTTTCTTTCGGTAGAATCGAAGGAAAAGGCAGAACCAATATTATACCTGATGAAGTTGGAATAGATGGCACCTTAAGGTGTTTTGATGAAGAATGGCGCGCCGAAGCCCACAGCAGAATAACTGAAATTTCGCAATCCATAGCTGAGGAAATGGGCGGAAGCTGCGAAGTATTTATCGACAAAGGCTATCCGGTACTGATCAATGATGAAAAATTAACCTCAACGGTTAAAAATCTTGCCGTCGAATTTTTAGGAAAAGAAAATGTAGTAGATCTCGAGATGCGACTGACGGCTGAAGATTTTGCATATTATTCCCAACAGATACCGGCTTGCTTTTATCGGCTGGGTATCCGCAACGAAACAAAAGGCATCATTTCCAATTTGCACACCAATACTTTTGACATTGATGAAGACGCAATAGAAACAGGAATGGGGCTAATGGCGTGGGTGACATTCAAACAGTTACAATTATTAACTTTATAAAAATAAAAATTTATTTCCCATAGAATAACTGTTGAATCTTTTTAAAATAAATTCGCATTAATATATTCATTTCCGAAGTCATTTTTAATCATTCCAAAGAATTCTTTTTGATACAATATGGATTGAACCTTTTTTTGAAGATGCTGTTTTACGATGAAGGCTTAATGGTTGCAATCCTTCAACCTAACATACTAAAACCGGAATTATCATCCTATCCCAATCCTAACAAAATATCTGCAACCATTCTATTAATATGCTGACGTTTTTAATAATAATTGTTCATTACTTAAAAATTTTAATCTATGGAACGTTATTTAGTAATATCCTATCATACAGCAGAAGATTGCAATCTGGCAATAAAACATTTCAGAGAATATCATGCAGGTTTTTTGACTCACTTTGAGTGGGGCTGTTATGATAACGACCACAATGCCTATGCAATGATTGAAGCTGAAAGTCATGAAAATGCAAGAATGGCTGTACCTCCGCTTTTCCGAAATAAATCCAAAGCTATCAGGTTAACTACTTTCAATCCCCAAAAAATGGATGATCCAATTCATCGATTGCATGAATAAATCATACATAATTTGAAGTATCTATAATAAAAAATACAAAAAACCAAAGCTACAAAATACAGGATTGAGTTCACAGTGAAAGAAATAGATTTTTCTTCATGAAGGCAGTAGATCGGTTTGAAATATATAAAATTTAAAATGCCGTTTTTAATTATAAAATCTTTACTTTTAGCAAAGGAAATTATCCCAATAATTGAAGACATTACTATTGGAATGTCCAGTAACTTAACAAGAAGTAATTTACTGATTTTAATATTATTAATCATTGTATCGAAAAAATATTCGTTATGCCATTTAATCCTGAACAAACATTAAGCATTATTGAAGAAATGGAAATTTTTATTGAATCCATAAGACCACCTGAAAAAATCAGAAATCAAATTGACATTATATACAAGATAGAAGATCTAAGTATCATTTTATTTGAATTGAGACCATTCTTTAACAAACCTGATGTGCAACAAGAAATTCCCGTTGCAAAAGCTACTTTTATAAAGTCAAAAAATCACTGGAAGATTTTTTGGCAAAGAGCAGATTTAAATTGGTACAATTACGAGCCAACACCAACAGTAAAATCAGTTAAAGAATTCACAAAGCTAATTATTGAAGATAAAAATTCATGCTTTTGGGGTTAACGCAAATGCAACGCTTCAATTCTCCTGACAATTCTCTAAATGAATCATCATACATCGATTAGTTGAAAGTTTCAATATTCGAATATTTCAGAAAAATGCAAATGAAAAAACAAATGAATAATTAAAACGTTATCTTTGCAGCAATATTATGATGATGATTCAGAAAAAAACAGCCTTATTTTTCTTGCTAATAGCCAATTTCGTTATATTGGTTCATGCGGTTGTACCTCATCATCACCATAATAATCAGATTTGTATTCAGGTTGAATATTGTCTGAACCACAACAATTTTCATCAACATGAAACAGCAGAACACAATCAGGAACATGATGCCAACAAAAACAATGATTGTTGTAGTTTAAAACAAGTTGTTGTTGTTCCCTCAAATACATTGAGACAGGAATGTATCCGTTTGGATAATCCCGATATAAATTCTCCATTTGACATGTTTCAGGCTGTTTTATTAAAAGATGGCTTTCAAATTTCGGATCAGGTAAATGGTTTATATTTACCACACTTTTTTATCACCTCATCTTATACGCAACTCTTACACCATTCTTTAGGCTTACGGGCCCCTCCTACTGTTTAAATTTAATACATCTTTCATGAATGTTTGCGATAATAAACTTATCGCTGCACGATTCGTGTGCATTCATAATTATATCATTTTATTTAATTTAAACAAAAATTCCGATGAAAAGCAGCATCATTTTAATCGCATTGCTTACAATACTGTTTGCAAGCTGTAACCATTCCCACGATACTGAAAAGCACGATGAACACAAGATTCAACTTACGGCTTACAGCAATGAATTTGAAGTTTTTGCAGAAGCCGATGCTTTTGTAAAAGGCAAAACTTCTAATATATTATCACATTTTTCTCATTTATCTTCATTCAAACCTTTGGATAGCGGAAGTGTGACCATCCACTTAACTGTAAATGGGAAAGAAACCACACAAACACTCGAAACCCCATTAAGAAAAGGCATTTACAGCTTCGATATAAAACCTGAAACTACAGGTAGCGGACAAATTTTATATGACATTACAACTCCTAATGGCAATTTTAAGGTGGTTGTTCCTAAGGTTATGGTTTATGAAACAGAAGCCGAAGCCGATAAAGCTGCAAAAATAGCTGAAGTGTCAAAAACAAATACTACCGTTTTTACCAAAGAACAATCATGGAAAATTGATTTTTCAACCGGACTCCCCATAAAAGAACCCTTCGGACAAATAATAAAAACAACAGCACAAGTGCAATCATCACAAGGAGATGAAATTGTTGTTGCTGCTAAATCAAGCGGAATTGTGATGCTAACTGCAAACAATGTATTAGAAGGGAAAACGGTAACCAAAGGTCAGGTTTTATTTACAATTTCAGGAAATGATTTTGCCGAAAACAACTCTAACGTAAGGTTTTTAGAAGCTAAAAATAATTTTGAAAAAGCAAAAGCAGATTTTGAACGTGTACAAGAACTTGCCAAAGACAAAATTGTATCCGGCAAAGATTTAAACGCATCAAAAAATCAATACGACAATGCAAAAGCGATTTTTGATAATCTGAATAAAAATTTTAATGCTTCCGGACAAAAGGTCTACAGTCCGATAGCTGGATTTATAAAACAATTATTTATTCACAACGGATCGTATGTAGAAGCCGGACAACCCATTGCTGCAGTTTCACAAAACAAAGTACTTATGTTAAGTGCAGAAGTACAACAGAAATACGCTCACCTATTGGGTACTGTTATATCTGCAAACATCCGAACCCCAAACGACAATCACACCTACTCATTTGAAGAACTGAACGGGAAAATATTGTCATACGGTAAGAATACCAACAGCGACAATTATCTGATTCCGGTAAATCTTCAAATTGACAATAAAGGAGACTTTGTACCGGGGAGCTTTGTTGAAATTTTTTTAAAAACACTTTCAGATACATCCGGTGTAACCGTTCCGAATACTGCCATAATGGAAGAACAAGGTATTTATGCTGTATATGTACAAATTACTCCTGAGCTTTTCGAAAAAAGGGAAGTTAAAATTGGAGGTACCGATGGTTTCAAAACAGAAATCCTGAATGGAATCACTCACAATGATAGAATTGTGAATAAAGGAGCCATCTTGATTAAACTATCTCAGTCAACCGGAACATTGGATGCTCATTCAGGTCATGTTCATTAAAATTTAAAAGATATGTTGAATAATATTATCAAATTTTCACTGAATAATAAATATTTTATTCTGCTTTGTTCTATATTACTGGTGGTGGTTGGAGTAAGAACTGCAACCAATATGGATGTGGATGTTTTTCCTGACCTTACCGCCCCAACTGTAGTTGTAATGACGGATGCTCACGGGATGGCATCGGAAGAAGTTGAAAGACTGGTTACTTTTCCAATTGAAACTGCAGTCAACGGAGCTACTGATGTTCGCAGGGTACGTTCTTCCTCCTCTCAAGGATTTTCATTTGTATGGGTTGAATTCGATTGGGGGACCGATATTTTCAAAGCCCGACAGATTGTAAGCGAAAAATTAATCAGTGTTTCTACTCAAATGCCAATAGGAGTTGGACAACCCGTTCTTGCACCTCAATCAAGTGTTATGGGCGAAATATTCTTTATTGGCATGCAGGCCGATAGCACCAGTATGATGGATTTGCGGACCATTGCCGAATGGAATGTAAAACCATTAATTCTTGCTACAGGCGGTGTTTCGCAGGTTACCATTATTGGTGGCGACTACAAACAATATCAGGTATTGGCAAATCCTTACAAAATGAAATATTACCAGGTTTCTTTGACGGAACTATCAGGGATCTGTAAAGGGATAAGTCAGAATTCTACAGGTGGAATTGTAAGGCAACACGGGAACGAATATGTAGTACGAGGTATTGCAAGAACTGCTGATATTGATGCATTAGGGAATACATACATAAAATCGGTAAATGGCAAACCTGTAAAAATCAGGGATATTGCTGAAGTAAAAATAGGAGGTGCACCCAGAATGGGGCATGCTTCAAAAAATGCAAAACCCGCCATTATTATTTCCATTTCAAAACAGCCCAATGCCAATACGTTGGATGTTACCAAAAAAATCGAAGAAAACCTGGCAGTTTTGAAAAAAACATTCCCTGCGGATGTAAAATTAGATACTAAAATATTCCGTCAGGCTGATTTTATAGAAACTTCGGTGAATAATATTCAAACTGCATTATTAGAAGGAGGTATTTTTGTAATCATCATATTGTTTGTATTTCTGGGAAGTTTCCGAACAACCATTATTTCTCTTCTGGCTATTCCATTGTCTTTACTGGGCGCTATTCTGGTAATGAAACTTATGAACATCACTATCAACACCATGAGTTTGGGTGGTATGGCCATAGCAATTGGGTCGCTGGTGGACGATGCAATTATTGATGTTGAAAATGTATATAAGCGACTGCGTCAAAACAGGCAAAAACCTTTGGAAGAAAGGAATTCATCTTTTAATGTAGTGTTTGAAGCTTCCAAAGAAATCAGGGCTTCCATTTTAAACGCAACGCTTATCATCATGGTTGCATTCTTGCCATTGTTTTTTCTTTCGGGTATGGAAGGCAGGATGTTGAAACCACTTGGAATTTCATTTATTGTTTCTTTATTCGTTTCACTGATTGTTGCAATGACATTAACACCCTTATTGTGTAAGATGATGCTAACCGATGAAAAATACCTGGCGGGAAACATAAAAGAAAAGTGGTTGGTAAGAAAATTAGCTTTCTATTATGAACGTTCTCTTTGCTGGTCATTGAAAAATAAGAAAATGGTTATCTTCTCAACGATAGGATTGTTTTTCATTTCACTTATATTGTTTTCAACATTGGGCCGTAGTTTTTTACCTGATTTTAATGAAGGGTCACTTACACTGTCTGTTATCACAAAACCAGGCGTCTCACTTGAAGAAAGCAACCGTTTGGGGAATCTGGTAGAAACTGAGTTACTTTCAATTCCAGAGATATCGAGTACTGCACGACGAACCGGCAGAGGAGAACTTGACGAACACTCTCAAACTACCAATAGTGCCGAAATAGATGTAAATTTTTTGGTTAAGGACCGCAGCCAGCAGGCTTTTTTGGCAGATGTACGCAAGACACTGTCTCAGATACCCGGCATTGCCTTTACGGTTGGGCAACCTCTCGGACACAGAATAGACCATATGCTTTCAGGCACAAGAGCCAATATAGCCATCAAATTGTTTGGTAACGATTTAAACAAAATGTTCGCTGTAGGAAATCAAATAAAAAGCGCTATAGTAGATATTAAAGGACTGGTTGATGTAAATGTTGACCAACAGGTTGAAATTCCACAGATTCAAATTCGAGCCAATCGTGATATGCTGGCACAATATGGAATAACGATTGAACAGTTTAACGCTTTTATAGATATTGCATTCGGAGGTGAAAAACTTGCTGATATCTATGAGGGTCAAAGGAGTTTTGACCTTGTATTGAGACTTGACAATGATTATACTTCAACCATTGAAGGAATCAGGTCAGCATTCATCGATACGCATGATGGCAAAAAAGTACCACTGGAACAAGTGGCTGATATCGTTTCTGTTTCGGGACCAAGTTCTATCAGCAGGGAAAATGTTCAGCGAAAAATCGTTATCTCTGCAAATGTTGCAGAACGCGACTTACGAAGTGTTGTGAAAGATATACAGAAAAATATCAACGAAAACATTACACTCCCCGAAGGATACAGAGTAGAATATGGCGGACAATTTGAAAGTGAATCAAAAGCTTCACGCACCTTGATGCTCACATCCATACTTTCCATACTGATTATCTTCCTTTTACTATTTCAGGAATTTAAAAACTTCAAACTGGCAGGGATCATTCTGCTCAATCTGCCATTGGCATTGATTGGCGGAGTTTTTACTATCTATTTTACATCAGGAGTATTGAGTATTCCTGCTATCATTGGTTTTATCACACTTTTTGGAATTGCAACCAGGAATGGGATTCTCTTGATTTCGAATTACCAGAAATTGCAAAACCAGGGCGTTTCGTTATCCGAAACGGTAGTTACGGGTTCTTCTGACCGGCTGAATGCAATTCTGATGACAGCATTAACCGCAGCTCTGGCACTTATTCCTTTAGCCCTCAGAGGCGATTTATCGGGAAATGAAATTCAAAGCCCAATGGCTAAAGTGATTTTAGGTGGTTTGCTTACTTCCACCTTGCTTAATATTTACATTGTACCCATCGTTTATAGCATTTTACACAATCGTGGAATCATTAAAAATGACAATTTATGAGAAAGATAACCCTATTGCTTCTCGGCACAATTATATTCAACGTTCACCTTTATTCGCAAAATAATATAGATAAAGTAATCGCTGAAATTGAGAAGAACAACACAACACTTTCGGCAATGCAGAAAAGTGCAGCTGCTGATAAAATCAGAAATAAAACGGGGATTAACCTGCAAAACCCTGAAATTGAATTTAACTACCTTTGGGGTAATCCTGCTGATATGGGAAACAGAACCGACCTTAGCATTATTCAATCATTCGATTTCCCAACTGCTTACGGTTACAGGCATCAAATATCAGACTTTAAAAATGAACAAGTCGATTTTGAATTGCAAAAGCAAAGGAAATCATTGCTCGTGAAGGTGCGTTTAATCTGCTATGATTTATATTATACCAATGCATTGATGTCAGAATTTTCAGACAGGTTGTCCCATGCTCAAAGTATCGCCAATTCTTACAAAGCTCAATTTGATATAGGAGAAACCAATATTCTTGCCTACAACAAATCTCAATTAAACTTATTGAACATCCGTAAAGAAATGGAATTACTCGCTATCGAAAAAAATGCATTGTCAGGAGAGTTAACCATGCTAAACGGAGGTATTTTTATCAACTTTACGGATAGTGTATTTCCACCCAATTCAATACCTCCTGATTTTGAACAATGGTATATCGTGGCAGAACAAAGCAATCCACTGTTAAAATGGTTAAAAACCGAAGTTGAAATTAACCGCAGACAAATCAGTTTAAACAAAGCGATGAGTCTGCCTAAATTCAAAACAGGTTATATGAGCGAAAATGTAACCGGGCAAAAATTTCAAGGTATATCATTTGGTGTATCCCTTCCGTTATGGGAAAATAAAAACACAGTAAAATATGCCAAAACAAATGCTTATGCTTTGGAAAATATAGCATCCGACCATAAAATACAATTCTATACCAAGTTAAAAACGCTGCATGCTAAAGCTTTTGGACTTCAGAAAAATGTAATTGAATATCGTTCAAATTTGAAATTATATTCAAATACAGAACTATTAAAGAAGGCTTTGGACAAAGGTGAAATTTCGCTGATTGATTATATGCTTGAACTTTCTATTTATTATGAGAGTATAAAAAAAATACTTGAATTAGAAAGAGAACTCAACAAAACCATAGCTGAATTGAATCAATACATGTAAATGAACGAATATCGACATTATAGATTTTATATTACAAAACAAGCATTAATTTTCTATTGATATTATTCTGATCAAGAGAAATACTTATTGTTAAGTAATGAAAACAATTTAATGTCGTATTTTGTAAATTCCATTTTCTCTTAATTGAATTCTTATAAAGTGAAATTTTTGATAAAATAGTTTTCATGAAATTAAATTTTTAAACTAATCATTTGATTCAATTCATATTTTAGTCTTTTTAAATTATACAATTCGTT
>JBBRCQ010000021.1:0-56686 GCA_038204725.1 Bacteroidales bacterium
ATCAATACATTTTTAGTTACCGATGCCTCAGTTCACGACTCCCAAGCTTTAGATAACTTGTTGGATAAAAGCGATAAAGGTCAGTCTTTATATGCCGATAGTGCTTATACTGGTGAAAAACAGGAAAAAGTAATCAGAAAACATCGCCTTAAAAATAAAGTTCATAAAAAGGATATAGAGGGAAACCATTGACAGAAAAGCAAAAGGAAAAAAACAAAATAAAATCTAAAACAAGAGTAAGAGTAGAACATGTATTTGGATTTATGGAACAGAGTATGAACGGATTAGTTCTGAAATCTGTAGGAATAGTCAGAGCAACTGGCATCATCGGATTAATAAACCTTACATACAATCTCTATAGATTTTAACAAGTTCAAAGATTAAATTTATTAAATACATAATGTTGTGTTAGCTAGTTAGTTAGTTAGTTATTTATTTAGTTAGATGCAAATTAAAATGAAAAACCTTGATTTATTTGAATATAAATTAAAAAATAGTTGTAATATTGTTCTTAATTTTTAACACAGATTTAAATGGGTTCTAACCTGTGTCTATGAAAAGTTGAAAAATGAATTTTTAGAACCCACCTAAAGTAATTACTAATTAATAAAATAGAGAAATTTTGAAGAAAATAATTTTAGGTTTATCATTATCTTTATTGTTATCAGGATGTGCAACAATTTTAAATGGCAATTACCAAGCAATTACTATCCATACAAACGATCAGAACAAAGTATTCATAAATGGAGAACCGTCTAAAATTACAAACGGCAAATTCCAGTTGGAAAGAGATAGGAATACCAAAGAGATTTCTGTAAAACGAGAAGGATATAAAGATGAACAGATTGCTATAATGCAATATAAGAAATCACCTTTGTATCTATTTTCATGGATACCATTTGGGGTATTAATATATCCTATTCTTTACGATAATGGGAAAACTGCATGGGATTATGATGCTGTAATAACAATTGGAGAAAAAATGATTGCCCTTCCTCAAAAAGAATTGAATACCAAAGAAATTAAAATAAATGATTGTAGCATCGATTTAAAGGAAGATAGTTTGAAATACAGGTATTTTCCAACTTATAGATCATTTAGAAAAAACGAACATAAAAAAGAAGTAAGTAATGAGGGAAATGAAAAAATAAATATAAAAAACACTATATTTGAAGAACTTTTGAATAATCTCTTAAAAGAAAAAGGATACGTCGATACAACACCTAAAGCATTAAAAGGGAATTATCTGGATAATTTATTGATAGATGCAATTATAACAGATTATACCATACATTATGTTGATAATTTTTATTCTGTTTATTATGATTTTCCTTCTTCGAAAGGAGGAATGATGTATGTTGATTTAAATATAAACTGGAAGGCTTTGGATTATTATAAAAAGCCGATCTGTTCTTTATCAACAAAAGTAAAATCCAGTCAATTTGCATTTAATAGGGATAATGAGTCTGAAGTTTTTTATAAAACGATAAAAGATGCAATGGAATATGGTTTGATTGAATTTATGAACTCAAAAAATGTAATTCAATTACTTCATGATAAAAGTCAGCAGAAAGACGAAGAATCCTTTGTAGAACTGAATATTCCAAAATCAGACAATTATGCTTCTAATTTGCCGGAAGCTGTAAAATCTTCCTTAACCATTAAAAACAAGCTAGGGCATGGAAGTGGTTTCTTGATTAGTAACGATGGTTACATAATTACGAATTATCATGTGATTTCTGATACTGCTGATCTAAAAGTTGTGATGAATGACGATTCAGAATATGAAGTAAAAATTATTAGATACAGTAAAATTCACGATTTGGCTCTTTTAAAAATTGAGGCTAAAGGATTTATTCCAATTAAAATCAATGAATCAAATGATTTTGAAATCGCTTCAGAAATATATGCAATTGGGACACCACTTGCAGAAGATTTATCACAAACCATTTCAAAAGGAATTATATCAGGAATAAGAAAAATATCTGAAACTTCTAAATTAATACAAACGGATGCAAGTGTAAATAGTGGAAACAGTGGGGGACCCATTGTAAATAAAAGTGGATTGTTAATAGGTGTTGTCAGTTCTAAAATGAAATCAGTTGGAATTGAAGGTCTTGCATTTGGAATACCTGCTTATGAAATTTTTAATAAACTAAAAGTCAGTATAAAATAAAAGAAGGGATTTGATTTTTTATAAAGTATAAAAATATTAACGAATAAAAATTGTATAACCGTTCAATAAAATTGGAAAATAATAATATCACAATAAACTGCTAATTTATAATAAATGAGAAAAATACTTTTATTTTTAACAACAGCTTTAGTACTATCCGGTTGTGCTTCTATTTTAAATGGTAGATATCAAAAAGTTACGATTAAAACAGATCCTAAAAATGAAGTATTTATTAATGGTGAGAAAGCTAAGGTGGTAAATGACAAATACCTTTTAAAAAGAGATGGTATACCTAAAGATATTACTGTTAAACAGCAAGGATTTAAAGATGAACATATGGCTGTGATACAATATAAGCAATCTCGATTGTATCTATTATCCTGGGTGCCATTTGGGATATTGATAATTCCACCTGCATTTGATAATTTAGAGAAGTCGCATAATTATGACAATGAAATCAAGATTGGCGAAATTATGATTACAATTCCTCAAAGAGATATTAAAGCAAAAGATATTGTATTGAATGAATTTGTAGCAGATCTAAAGAATGACAGTGTAAATTATAGATATTTTACATCCTATAAAACTTTTATAAAAACTGATAAAAAAGAAAAAGGAATAAAAAGTAATGGGAATAATGTTAAATTTGAAAATGCAAGATTCCCCGATCTTTTAAATGAATTATTAAAGACAAAAGGATATATTGATACTACAAATAAAATATTGAAAAAAAATTATTCTGGAAATTTTTCAGTAGATGCAACAATTACTGCTTATTCTCATCATCTTATCGATACTGATATCTCTGATATATATGGCGGAATGATCTATGTTGATTTAACAATAAACTGGCAGATATTTAATTCCTATAAAAAACCTGTTTATTCTTCAAAAACTAAATCTAAATCCGGACTATTTTCAATTATTAAGGGTGATAGAGATTATAAAGTTGCAAATTTGGCAATTAAAGATGCCATAGAGATTGGTTTTATTGAATTTATGAATTTAAAAGATGTAGATGCTATTTTAAAAGACAAAAGCCAACAATCGCTGGAAGAATCTTTTGAAGAACTTTATATCCCAAAAACCGACAAATATGCCTCTACCTTATCTGAAGCTGTTAAATCATCTGTAACTATTAAAAATAAAAACGGACATGGGAGTGGTTTTTTTATAAGCAATAATGGATATGTAATTACAAACTATCATGTAGTGGCAGATACTTCAGATTTGAAAGTTGTAATGAACGATGAATCTATTCAGGATGTGAAAATTATCAGATTTAGTAAACTTCACGATTTAGCACTGTTGAAAATAGATGCGAGTGGTGTTATTCCGCTTAAAATCAATGAATCTGAGATTGAAGTTGCTACTGAAATTTATGCTATTGGCACACCTCTTGCTGAAGACTTAGCACAAACAATTTCCAAAGGCATAATTTCTGCCATTCGAAAAACGTCAGAAACTTCAAAATTAATACAAACAGATGCAAGTGTGAATGCCGGAAATAGTGGAGGAGCAATTGTGAATAAAAGCGGATTGCTAATAGGTGTGGTCAGTTCTAAAATGAAATCGTTTGGAATTGAAGGACTCGCATTTGGAATACCGGGATATGAAATACTTAATTATCTTAAAATCAACATAAGGTAACTTTAATGCAATGAGCAGACTTAATACAGTTTGTATACATACAAAAAAATCTGATGATAAAAGTCTTTTGAATTGATTTAGTTTTTTAAAACATTAAATGAATTGACTTTTTAAGAGTAAATATTTGCTTATTGCTAATATTAATATCTTTTAAACTTTTGAATTGCAATACTATAATAAATCAAACTATTGAAAATGCTAAAAATGATTATAAAGAATATTTTAAACTAATAATTCCTTAATATGAAAAAACTATTTTATTTGTTGGCAATAATTATTCTGTTTCCTTCATGTGCAACTATTTTAAATGGGAAATATCAAAAAGTCACGATAAAAACGGATTCTAAAACTGAAATATTAATAAATGGAGAAAAAGTTAATACAGAAAATGGAAAATACATTTTTAAAAGAGATGGAAAGACTATAGAAATTACTGCTAAACGCGAGGGCTTTAAGGATGAACATGTAACCGTAATGCAATGCAATAAATCTCCATGGTATATTGTATCCTGGATTCCGTTTATAGGATTAAGCCCTTTGGTTCCTGCATGTGATGATGGTGTGAAGTCACGCAATTACGAAAAGGAAATTAAAATAGGTGATAGTATGATCACACTTCCTCAAAAAAATGCAGAAGCAAAAAAAATAAAATTAAATGAGTTTATCGTTGATTTGCAAGTAGATAGTATAAAATACAGGTATTTTCCTTCTTATAGATCCTATAAAAAAAATGAAAATAAGATAGCAATAAGCCGGAAAAACGAAAAAATAAAAATTGAAAATCCAATATTTTCCGATGTTTTAAATAATCTTTTAAAAGAAAAAGGATATATTGATACAACAAATAAAGTATTAAAAGGGAATTATTCGGATAACTTATTGATAAATGCCACAATTACCGGTTATACAATTCATTGGGTAAATAATTCAAGCTCTTTATTTAGTGGTATGGTTTATGTTGACTTGGCAATTAACTGGCAAGCATTAGATTACTATAAAATTCCTGTTTTTTTACTGAAAACAAAAACCAAATCCGGACAATTTGCATTAATGAATAAAGATAAATATGAAAAATGTATGTTTAACGCAACAAAAGATGCAATGGAATACGGCTTTATTGAGTTTATGAACTCAAAAGACTTATCGGACTTATTGTATGACAAAAGCCAACTGCAGCTAGAAGATTCTTATAAAAGAATTGTTATTCCAAAATCTACCAGCTATGTTGCCAGTTTATCTGAAGCAATTAAGTCGTCAGTATCTATAAAAAACAAAAACGGGCATGGCAGTGGCTTTATAATCAGTAATGATGGTTTTGTTATCACTAATTATCATGTAATCTCTGATACTACTGCAATGAAAGTTGTAATGTATGATGAAACAGAATACGATGTAAAAATTATAAGAGTTAGTAAAATTAATGATTTAGCTCTTTTGAAGATTGATGCAAAAATTTTAGCACCATTTAAAATTTCAGAATCAAAGAATATAGATATTGCTTCTGATATTTATGCTATTGGAACACCATCTTCATTGGATTTTTCACAAACTCTTTCGAAAGGAATAATTTCAGCTGTAAGAAAAACTTCTGATAATTCAAAATTAATACAGACGGATGCAAGTGTAAATGCTGGAAATAGCGGTGGAGCCATTGTTGATAAAAATGGATTGGTTATAGGTGTTGTAAGTTCAAAATTGAAAGGTTTTGGGATTGAAGGCGTTGCATTCGGAATTCCCGGATATGAAATAATTAGTAAACTAAAAATCAGTATAGAGTAGTTCATGTAAATCCTAGACAGAAATTCTAATGGGGTATTTTTTTTACTATGGATTTTGTTCAATACATAATTAATTTTGAAAAATCATTTTAATTTATGACAGACATTAAAAACTCAATATTAGCAGGACTTGCATTTGGAATTTTTATGGGAATCTTCTTTGCATTGAGCAATGGTATTCATTTTGCTTTAATAGTGGGACCCATTTCAGGGTTGGCGTTTGGGGCAGCAATCTATTACTTCATTACTTCAAAAACCGTGAAACAGCAGACTGAGATTGCCAATCTGGATGAACAGCCTGTTATATATGCCGGAGGAGCCAACCATATCAAAAACAGAGAAGCGATAGGAGGGAAGCTGTATTTATTGTCAAACCGCTTACAGTTCAAATCGCACAATTTTAACAGACAAAACCACGAATCCAGTATTGCAATTGACCAAATCAAGGAAATGCGTTTTTATAATACCCTGTGGATTGTTCCAAATGGACTTGAAATTGTGTTGCAAGATAGACAAACCGAAAAATTCGTGGTGAATAACCGGCAGATCTGGCGGGAAGAAATTGAAAAAATTATACAATAAGTATACTATAAGTGGCTGTATTTTAGGGTAAAAATTCAAAGCTTTTTTGAAATCTTTTGGTTTTCAAAGAATAGTAACCCAATATCCAAATCTTCAATTCCTTCCATTTTTTTCAAAGACGATTCGAATGCCGCAAGCCTGAAACTTTCCACGGAAGTGGTGATTGTACTCAGCATTACCATCGTTTTATACTTTGTATGTGGTATCTTTCCGGGATGGCTGAAGGGATTGCTATAATTCAAGACTTAATTCCGGAAAATAATATAGATCCCTAATGCACATCCAATCCATATTGCATATAAACCAAATGGTTCAAAGTTTTAAGGATTTCTTCCATGTATTCGTTTACTGCTTTTACGCTGCCGGGTAAAGTGTAAACCAATGAACTGCCCATCAATCCTGCAACACCTCTACTCAATAAAGCGTTGGGTTTTTCTTGTCCATATTTAAATCGGATCATTTCCATAATACCCGGAATCTCTTTGTCGAGTAATGGTTTTACAGTTTCGGGTGTAATATCGCGGGGTCCGATACCTGTGCCTCCGGTTGTAAAAATAAAATCAGCATGCTCTTCTCCGGCCTGTTGCAGATGAAAAGTAAGCAAGCTGGCATCATCAGGGATGATAACGTGTTGGATGGCAATCAGAATGCCTGATTCAGTTGCATGTTTTTCTAACAGCTCTTTGATGCGAACCCCACTGCGGTCTTCATATTCGCCTGCACTGGCTCTATCGCTAAGCGTTAATACAAGTGCTTTGTAGATTTTGGGATAATATTCAAAAACATCTCCGGCTTTCAAAGTGCCACCTTTGAGAACCCTTGCAAAAATGCCTTCTTTAGGCATCACACAGTTGCCTACTTCACGATAAATGGCACAGCCGTCTCCATGACAATGTTTACCAATTTGAGTGATTTCTAAGGCTATGTTTTCGTTTTTCAGGATATCTAATGGATGGGTTTTGTAAAGCAAAAAACCTTCTGTCGTAATGTTTTCGGCAAATTCACCATAGTTGATCTTGCGGTTTGCTTTCTCTTCAAATTTAACAATGCTTTCTTTCCCTAACAAACTGATTTGACGATGCCATTTTCCTGCATGGGCATCTTTGATAATCCCTGTTGCAATGAGTTCGATAGAATCAACAGCCTTTTTAATAGTGCCTTTTTGTTCGGATATATTAACGGATAGTATGGTAAGTTTATTCATGTTTTATAGTTTGAAAAGGCAAAAGTAAGAAATCTTTAAGCGCAAAATTCATAAACTTTATAAAGTTTATAAAGTTTAAAAATGTCATTAAATTAATATTTACTGATTATTAACTAGTTATCACAGACAACTGACCACTGATCACTGTTCGCTTTTCACTTTTCACTATTCACTATTCACTGATCACTGATCACTGATCACTGATCACTGATCACTGATCACTGATCACTGATCACTGATCACTGATCACTGATCACTGATCACGTTTTCTTCTAAAAAATCTTAAAAAACGCTAAGTACAGTATTTTTTATTTCAACAAATCGTACCTTTGCCGCTTTATAAATTTAAACAAATTTAGATGAACGAATTAAGTTATAGTTTAGGAGCCAGTATGGCTTTTAATCTTAAAGGACAAGGAATTAATATAGAGAATGTTGCTGATTTTTTGAAAGCCATGGAAGCTGTTTTAACAGAAAGTCCATTGGAAATTCCTGAAGAAAAAATAGGAGCGCTGCTTAATGCATATTTTGCTGAATTACAGGAAAATAGTTTTGCTGAAGTTAAAAATGAAGGTAAATTATTCCTTGAAGAAAATGCAAAAAAAGAAGGCGTAATTACTTTATCCAGTGGATTGCAATATGAAGTTATAACTGAAGGTAATGGCGAAAAACCGGCTTTAACAGATATAGTTACTACTCATTATCATGGAACTTTATTGGATGGCAACATCTTCGACAGTTCTGTGAAAAGAGGACAACCTGCAAGTTTTCCAGTGAATGGTGTTATTAAAGGCTGGACAGAAGCATTGCAATTGATGGCAGTTGGATCAAAATGGAAATTATATGTTCCTTATCAGTTGGCTTATGGCGAACAAGGTGCCGGACAAGCTATAGGACCATACACTACACTGATTTTTGAAGTAGAATTGCTCGAAATTCAGAAATAATAGCATCAATTATTTTCATAAATCAAGACTGAATAAGCAATTATTTGGTCTTTTTTTGTTTTTATATGAGTTAAGTTTTTCTTTATACAAAGGCACTAAGAATCAATAAATGTATTTTTATAATATTTTCTAAATGATTATATTTTCTTTGTGTCTTTTACCTTCGTGGCTATAATCTAGTTTCTTTAAATTGCAAAATCGCAAAATTAAATTCTACCTTCATTCGTTCCATTTTCTAAAAATTGCCTATCTTTGCGTTTCTATATTTAGTTCTATAAAACAATCAATAAATACATATTCAAATGATTACTGATAATTTCATTAAACGTCACAACGGTCCTCGCGAAGAAGAAGTTGAATTGATGTTAAAAAAAATCGGCGTAGCCTCTCTGGATGAACTGATTGACAAAACAGTTCCCTCTTCTATTCGTTTAAAAAGCCCACTCAACTTGCCTAAGGGTTTGAATGAGTTTGAATATTCAAACCATATCAAGGAAATTGGTGCAAAAAATAAAATTTTTAAAACTTACATCGGTATGGGGTATTACAACTCCATTACTCCTGGCGTAATTACCCGTAATATTCTGGAAAATCCGGGTTGGTATACCTCTTACACTCCCTATCAGGCCGAAATTTCACAGGGTCGTTTAGAGGCTTTATTGAATTTTCAAACCATGGTAAGCGATTTAACAGCTATGCCTATTGCCAATGCTTCATTGCTTGACGAAGGAACTGCTGCTGCAGAAGCAATGATTATGTTTTATAATGCCCGTACGCGTGAAACTGTGAAAAAAGGAGCCAATCAATGTTTTGTTTCCTGCAATCTTTTTCCACAGAGCAATGATGTTATAGTTACCCGTGCCAATGCGCTGGGAATAGAACTTGTATTTGGCGATCATAAAACATTTGAATTTACTGATAAAATATTCGGAGCCATTGTTCAGTATCCTGATCAGTTTGGTGAAGTAAATGATTATACCGGTTTTATTGCTAAAGCTAAAACCAACGGAAGTTTTATAGGTTTTGCAGCTGATTTATTATCGCTGGCATTGTTAACTCCTCCGGGTGAATTAGGTGCTGATTGTGTATTTGGAACTACACAACGTTTTGGAGTTCCTATGGGTTATGGCGGCCCACATGCGGCTTATTTTACATGTACCGAAAATTTTAAACGCCAAATTCCAGGACGTATCATTGGTATTTCAGTGGATACACAAGGCAACCGTGCATTACGTATGGCATTGCAAACTCGTGAACAACATATAAAACGCGAAAAAGCTACATCAAATATCTGTACAGCACAAGCATTATTGGCTACCATGGCAGGAATGTACGCTGTTTATCACGGTCCTAAAGGGATCAAAGAAATTGCAAGAAATGTAAATATACTCACAGGCGTTTTGAACAACGAAATTAAAAAATACGGTTATACACAACACAATCAGTATTTTTTTGATACGCTGATGATTGAAATTCCTACCGGTGTTTCAATGGAAAATATCAAAAAAGCTGCTTTGGCATTAAAAATGAATTTCCGTTATATTGATGAGGTTACTCTTGGTATCAGTATTGACGAAACTACATCATTAAACGATATTAACCAGATATTGAACATCTTCGCTGACGCTAACCATAAACCTTTTGTAAAATTTGTATGTGTTCCTTCAGAATGCGAATTGATTTCTACGATTCCTGATCAGTTAAAAAGGTCGTCAACCTATATGCTTCAAAAAGTATTTAACGTCAATCATTCAGAAACCGAAATGATGCGTTATTTGAAAAAGCTGGAACTAAAAGACCTTGCAATGAACCGTGCAATGATTCCGTTGGGTTCATGCACCATGAAGCTGAATGCTGCAACAGAACTTTTTTTTATGAGCTGGCCTGAATTTGGAGCCATTCATCCTTTTGTGCCTGCCGATCAGGCTGCCGGTTATCTGGAACTCATCAGTAATTTCGAAAAAGATCTTTGTGAAATTACAGGTTTTGCTGCTGTTTCGTTTCAGCCCAATTCAGGTGCTGCCGGTGAATATACCGGTTTGATGGTTATTCGTGCTTATCACCGCAGCAGAGGCGATGTAAACCGTAATGTTTGTTTGATCCCATCTTCGGCTCATGGCACTAATCCTGCATCTGCAGCTATGGCAGGTATGGAAGTAGTGGTTACCAAATGTGACGATATGGGAAATATTGATGTACTGGATTTAAAAGCAAAAGCGGATCAATATGCTGAAAGATTATCCTGTTTGATGGTTACTTATCCTTCCACACATGGTGTTTTTGAGGAAAGTATACTCGAAATTGTGGATATCATTCACAATCATGGTGGTCAGGTATACATGGACGGTGCCAATATGAATGCACAGGTAGGTCTGACGAATCCTGGAAATATCAATGCAGATGTTTGTCATCTGAACCTGCACAAAACCTTTGCCATCCCTCACGGTGGTGGTGGTCCCGGTGTTGGTCCCATTGGTGTTGCGAAACATCTGGCTCCTTTTCTTCCTTCACATAAAATGGTAAAAACCGGTGGCGAAAAAGGAATTCATGCTGTAGCTTCAGCTCCTTTCGGAAGTGCAATGGTTTTGCCGATTTCTTATGCTTATATTAAATTATTAGGTGGAAACGGCTTAAGGGAAGCTACACGCTTTGCCATACTGAATGCCAATTATCTGAGAGTTTGTTTTGAAGGTCATTACAAAATATTATATACCGGAAAAAACGGTATGTGTGCCCACGAAATGATACTGGATTGCAACGAATTTAACAAAACTGCCAACATACCGGTGATAGAAATTGCAAAACGATTGATGGATTATGGATTTCATGCACCTACTGTTGCATTTCCCGTACATGGTACACTTATGATAGAACCTACCGAAAGCGAACCTTTATCGGAACTCAATCGATTAGTGGATGCAATGGTTTCCATCCGTAAGGAAATTGCAGACATCGAAAATGGTATTTCCGATAAGGAAAACAATCTTATAAAAAATGCCCCACATACCATGCAGGTGGTAACTGCCGATATTTGGGATAAACCCTATACCCGTCAGCAAGCTGCATTTCCATTACCACATGATGATAAATACTGGCCTGCAGTTAGCAAGATAGATGATGCTTTTGGCGATAGAAATCTTGTATGTACTTGCGAACCCATTGAAAGTTACATGAAATAATCTTTATAAGTATCGATTAACAAATGAAAGTGTTGAAATTTAGAGGGACTTCCGTCGGAAGTCCCTCTTCTATGAAAGAAGTTGCCAAACTCGTTCATAATGGTGAACAAGGTTATGTTTTCGATCTAAAAATTAATACACGACTGAATTGGAAGTAATCAATGTACTGGCCACTAAAAAAATAAAATAGCAAGTATTGCTTTGAAAATCAGCATAAATGTAAATTCAAAAACACAGTATTTTATTTTCAGTCAACTGCCCAAAATGTTAAAAAGGGAGAACAATTCTAAAGTTGCAATCGAAATTTAACTTAATTAATAATTTATATTTCGTAATTTATAAAAAATGGAACTCGATTATTTAGATCATATCAATGCATACGGAGACAATATTGTAAGATTGTACAATTTTGACAAATCGCAGGCTCTAAAATTTTGCAATATACTCCATCAGACGTTGATTGTTGCTCAAAAAAATCTCGTTCTGGATACGGTTGATTTTATTCAGGGACGCAACTGCAGCCTTACACTGCGCCTTTCTGAGACGGATGAGGGGATTACTTCCGAAGACAATAAAAAATTCTTTTGCGACCTTACGCTGGCAACTTATGAAAATATGCTGCTATTATTGCAACCATTTTGTAAAAAAGAAACCAAAGCCTATCAGTATCTCTATGATGTGGATTCTCTGACTGATTTCTTGTTTACACCCAATGGAAGTTGGGAGGAAGAGGATCTTGTGAACTGATGTTCTTGTGCAACAATTTAGTCTTATGACAGTTCTTGCTAAGAATCTGTATCTATTCTTTTAATAATCTTTCAATACACAAGCCTGATAAGCCAATGGAAAAGTGGTTTGTCAGGCTTGTGTATTGAATGATATGTTATAGTTGGATGGATGACTCTTCCGGTTTCAATTTATTGCAATCGTTTTACACTACTATTGTTAACTCATCCATTTTACTTAATCTAAAATTCTAAGTACATTTTTAGGGTTTGCCCTAGTATATTTAGAGTTTACTCTAATATCTAGATTCAAAGCTCTTTGTAATTTTGCACTCGAAATTGTAGTTCCAAAGCAATAGATGTTCCAAGATAGTTATATAAGTAATTACTAATAGATTACTCTATAAAAGAACGTTAGGTATTGCCGTAAGTTACAAGTATTGTTATATTTAATAAATGCATTAAAATGAAGAAAGTGTATACTGAAAATGTAAATGTGTGTAAAATTATTTTTAATTTTCCTGAAGAACTCGCAGCAGGGGCTGAAAAAGTTCATTTAGTCAGCGATTTTAATAAGTGGGATACACAGGCAACTCCGATGGAAAAAAACAAAAACGGATTATTCTCAACATGTGTTATTTTGCCAATTGGTAAAGAATATCAGTTTCGTTACCTGTTGGATCAACATCGTTGGGAAAATGATGCAGAAGAGGATAAAGCGGTTCCTTCAGTTTATAAAAATATAAAAAATTCTGTCATCGTTACTTAAGTTTAAAAGCATTTCTGGTATTAGAAATACAAATTGGAATAAAATATAGTGGAGATGGAAACCACTTTAAAAAACGGGGTGGATCCGAAAAACCGATAGAGTAGGAATCAATTAAATTAAAAAAAATGAAAAAAGAATATAAAGAAAAAACAAACGTTTGCAATGTTACTTTTACTTTGTCTGAAGAAATTGTAAAGAAAGCAAAAAAAGTACATTTGGTGAGTGATTTTAACCAATGGGATCATGCTGCGACACCTATGAAAAAGACAAAAAATGGATATTACTCGGTATCTGTAAAATTACCCATAGGTAAAGAATATCAGTTCCGTTACCTGATCGATAATTCGCGTTGGGAAAACGATCCTGAAGCAGATCATTTTGTCCCTTCACCTTATGGGAATGATGAAAATTCTGTTTTAATCGTGTAAAAAATAATGCAATTCAAGTGTTTAGTTCTATTGCTCAAAGCACAAAATCGTTTTTTTTTAATTTATTTTTGATTCATAATGGGCAATCGGTTATTCGTTACTTGAAAATTATTAATACTTGATTTGCATACCTATAAAAACTTGTTTCAATTATTTTTCTAACTGAACTTCAAAACACTGATAACTGAGTGACAGTATCAGTGTGTTGAAGTTCATTTGTTTTATGAAGAATTGAAATGAACTTCTTTATTGAACTTATTGTTGAATTGAAATTAAATAATTAAATGTTTTGATAAACACAAAGTATTCATTTTTAATCATATAATAATTGTATATCAGATGGTAACAATACTTGAAATCATAGATGGAGATATAACCCAACAATATGTAGATGCAATAGTGAATGCAGCCAATCCATCTTTGTTGGGGGGTGGGGGCGTAGATGGAGCCATTCATAGAGCAGCCGGACCTAAATTAATAGCTGAATGCAAAACCCTGAACGGATGTGATACTGGACAGGCTAAAATTACCGGCGCTTACAGCTTGCCAGCTAAGTATGTGATTCATACCGTTGGTCCTGTTTGGCACGGTGGAAATCATCACGAAAAAGAACAACTTACCAATTGTTATCAAAGTTGTTTGAAACTTGCTATCGATCACAATATAAAAACAATCGCATTTCCCTCCATTAGCACGGGTATTTACGGTTTCCCAATTGAACAGGCAGCTTCCATTGCACTTACAACCATTATGAATTTTCTGAAAGATACTACTGTGATTGAAAAAGTAATCATCGTTTGTTTTGGAAGTCACGATTTCGGAATTTATCTTCAACAATACGGGGAAATGAATAAATAAAACAAAAAGAAGGTATTGAAAATTATAATTATAAAAAAATAGAATAAGTTTAATAACTCAATGAATTACATTGGAATTTTTGGATTCAATATTTTTCTTATTATTTTGTTAATTTAATGTTTAATAATTAAAAATAAATATTACATTTGTTGAAATTTTATAAAAATTAACTAAAACAAATGTGAAATGAAAAAAATCTTACCTGTAATTGGAATTCTACTGATCAGCATAAGTGTTAGTTATGGACAAAATGCAATGGTTAAACCTTCAGTAGTTCAATTGGCTGAAAGCAGCGAAACGCAAAATTTTGAACCATTTGTCAACAAGCCTTTGGTTTCAAATACAAAAGTTTCTATCTGGTATTCAAACATGGCGAATTCTGCACATTGGAATGTAGCTAAATTATGGAATCATAGTGCTAATATTTCAAATGCATGGGTATGGAAAGCAGATACAGCTAATTTTTCAACCAACTGGAATAATTATGTGGGTCCTTATATGGGTTCTGCAACACCAATGCAAGGTGCTTTTTATTTTGATGGCATTACCAATTTAATAAATGCTAATTATGGCACAACTAATACAACGATTACCAATGCTATGGCTGTTAATACCTTAGGGCATTCTACCGTGAATATTAAATTTTATCAGTTGTATAGATCATTTAACGGAGATTCTGCCTTTATAGAAATAAGCAATGATAATGTTAATTGGCAAAGCATATTGGTTAATCCTGATCTAACAGGTTCTGCAAATAATTATGCTTATGGCTGGAAAGAATTTAGTATTTCTCAATGGGCTGGAAATAAAGCTCAGGTATGGATAAGATTTAGATATTTTGCACCAGGAACTTCGCCATCAGGAGTTCAGTATAGTGGTGGTTATGGCTGGGCCATCGATGATGTTGAATTGTTTGTGCCTGCAAATAATTATATAGTAGTAAACAAATCTACTTTGTATGATGGGTATACTAAAATTCCTTCAGGATTGGGAATGCCTATGTATTATGAAGCAGATTTTATGAATTTAGGTGCTTTAACACAAACGAATGTAAAATTACATGGAGTTGAATTAACAACAGGAGCAGATTCTACAAGTCTTGGTGAAATTTTAACTCCCGGACAGACCCTTTTGAATATATCCATTCAGGATTATTTTTTCACGCCCCCATCAACACAAGGCACCTACAAAGTAATGGCGTATGTTTCAAGTGATGCGATTCCGTTTGTACTTGCACAGGATACTTTTGATGTTAAAGTTGATTGTGCTACCTGTATGTATTCAAGAGACAATAATACAGCTACCAGTTACAGATGGGCAGGTACAACAGGTGGTATTTCAGGTTCTTATACTGCAGTAAATAAATATGCGGTTAATCAGGACAGAATGGCTTATGGCGTTAATTGTGTGGTTAGTAAAGGAACAAAAGTAGGTTCCAAAATCAGAGCAGTTTTATATAAATTGTATACACAAAGCGGTATAAAAACTATCGTTGCTCAATCATCAAATTATTACATCGTTTCTTCAGATATTCCGACATCTATTCCAATGGTGAACCCTCCATCAATCAGCCTTCCTTTTTCTTCAGGATATACAATGCAGAAAGATTCAATCTATTATGTTGGTATTCAAGTATTCGGTGGTACAGATACTGTTAAAATCGCTACAGACAAAACAGGGATTCTTCAATATTCACAATCCTCTATGTACTTTGACCCTAATATGAATTCATGGTATATTTGGGCAAACGGAAATGTTCCTGCATTAATGATGCGAACAATTTTTACATCAAGTACTACACTTCCCGGAAATTCCGGCACTATTTCGGGTTTAACTACAGTTTGTCAGGGTCAGAATAATATTATTTATACTGTTCCTACAATTGCTAATGCGACATCTTACGAATGGGGTTTGCCTTCCGGTATTACCGGAATTAGTTTAACCAACAGTATCACAGTAAATTATTCGAATGTAGCAGTTTCTGGAAATATCACAGTTAGAGGTGCTAATGCTTTTGGAACTGGTATAAATTCTGCTTTGGCAGTGAATGTAGATGCTTTGCCCTCCCTTACAACAATTATTTCGGGGAATACAAGTGTATTGTCAGGACAACAAAATGTTGTATATTCAATCCTTGCCAATCCAAATGCAGTTTCTTATATATGGACTTTACCCAATGGATGCACAGGAACAAGTACTACAAATTCCATTACAGTAGACATTGGTACAACAGCGGTTTCCGGTAATATTACTGTGAAAGGGACTAATGCCTGTGGAATCGGGTCTCCAGCGGTTTTGTATGTTACTGTTAATCCGGTTGTACCTAATTGTTCTGCACAATTTGATATGGTTGCCGATACTACAGCACCTCATGTTTATTTTGTAGTAAATAATGCTTCCGGTGTACCTCCTTTGCATTTTTACTGGAGCTGGGGCGATGGAACACACGATACAACTGCATTGCCAAACCACACTTATAGCGTTGGTGGATTTTATAACATTTGTCTTCAGGTCACTGATGCGAATGCATGTATTACTACTTATTGTGATTCTTCTTTTTTACAGAAAAATCCAAATGTAATGATCTCTGTTGCAGTAATTGCAGGAACTTTAGGAATTGATAAAAATACAATCACTGAATCGTTGAAGATTTACCCTAACCCAGCAAAAGATCAATTAATATTAGATTTGCAGGGTACAGAAAACCTAAAGAATACGATAGTATCTATTTATGATTTGCCTGGCAAATTACTTTTGCAACAAAACATTAATCAGTCACTTACACACTTTAATATCAGCAGTTTTGCCAAAGGTATTTATCTGATAAAGGTAAGTAATGATAAGAAAAGCACAGTGAGCAAATTTGTTAAAGAATAAAGCGTAATCTGAGCCCGACATAAAGGTTATACTTTGAATACTGTAATTAATTATTAAAATTATAATTGAATCCTAAGTAGGCACAATAGAAAGCAATAGCGTGATAACTATTGTAATCTATTGTGGCCATTTTGGTTAATATCCTGAAAGGAAATGAATTGAAATGAAATTAGAAAACAATAAATTTTATTATTATGGGAATAAGTTTTCATTATAGTGGCAGAATTGCCAAAGCTGAATTATTACCGGAATTAGTAGAAGAAGTAAAGGAAATTGCCGTATTATACCATTGGAAATACAAAATTTATGAAACTTATTTACCTGAGGATGATTTAGGAAAAGTAGTTTACAACTCAAATATCTATGGCATCAGCATCACACCTCCTGGATGTGAAACTGTATCAATATGTTTTCTCTCCAATGGACTTATGAGTGATATTGTCCATTTGCTGTTTTTTGGAAAAAATGAAACCCGTGAAGAAAGTGAATATTTATATATGTTAGCTGTTAAAACACAGTTTGCTGGTGTAGAAACGCATCAACTCATTATTCATCTTTTCCGATACCTAAGCAAAAAGTATCTCAGTGATTTTAAACTGATTGATGAAGGAGGTTATTGGGAAACCAATGATGCAGAACTGCTGAAAACTAATTTTAAACGAACTGCAGCCTTAATAGATGGATTTGCATTGGCACTCCAATGCTTACCATTAAAAGAAGGTGAAACCATAGAAACTTATTTTGAAAGACTTATGAAAGAAGTAAATGATAAGAGGAAATTGTAAAAAATAGAAATGTAGAATTTGAAATTTAATTTAATGAAAATAATAGTAAATCATATTTTAAACGTTAAGTATTTCAGTCATTTCAGGTACTTTATAAACTCCAATTATAAATGTAAGTCAGTTAATACTCATTATTGATTAACATTTTGTTTTTATTTATTTTTGGATTTATTATTTAATTATTATATATTTGTAGTCACAAACCATAATAAAAATAAACAAATGAAAAAAATTATTTCGGTACTTGTTTTTTTAGCCATACAGTGGAGTGCCTTTACACAGGCTCCTGTATTAGATTCGGCTAACATCGTGCATAAAGATGGCGATAGTATTTTTAGTTGGAATGGGAGAATAGATTTTTATGCACCCGGAAATTCAGGTGCAAATGTGTTTTGGGACTTTTCTGCTATAAATTTTACGATACCGGATACAAATGTGAACCAGCTTTTTTATATTTTTGTTTTTTCGGATCCACCGGTGTATCGTCCGGGTGGCTGTAATCTGGTTTATTTTTCAATGTCACCTGTTGGTAATGAAATTAAAACCTATTTTTATGCAGATATAAATAAACTGGAATTAATGGGTGATGAAACTACTCCTGTTTTTGATAATAAATATTTTCCGCCTAAATGTATTTTAAAATTCCCATTTACTTACCTTTCGGAATTTTCAGATTCAACAAATTCTCATAATGTATTCAGTCCTTCATACATTAGTGGTATTTCCAATACAAAGTCTTATTACAGTGTGCTCGCAGATGGATGGGGTAGTCTGAAAATATTAAATATAACACATACCAATGTATTAAGAGTGAGAACGATCAGTCATTGGACTGATACATCTGATTATTATGTGTATAATGGTGCACCACCTGTAACGTCATACGGTTATGGAGCAGATACAGTTTATCAATGGTATACACCCAATACCTATGAGCCGTTAATGTCAATGGGAACAACCTGGCAGGACAGCAGTGGGGTGTGGATTAACCATAAAGGAGGATATATAACTCCATATGGGTTGAATTTTTTAAATATGTATATGGGAATAAAAGAAACCAATGTTTCACAAAATTTTACAATATCCCCCAATCCTGCTTCCGGTAAAATTACAATAGACCTACAGGGAAATAAAAACTTTCATAACACAATCATTTCCATTTATGATATAATGGGACAATTAATCCTGCAACAGTCACTTAAAGTACAAAAAACAGAACTCAATATTGCATCTTATGCCAAAGGCGTATATATTGTAAAGGTTAATAATGATAAATATAGCATGGAAAGTAAATTTGTAAAGGAGTGATGATGAACTATTATTATTTATAAGTACTCTAAGTAATCCATTTGCTCTAACTATTTTACAGACGAAGGCATTCAAACAAAAAACCCGTTCAGCTAAAAGCGAAACGGGTTTTGGTGTGATCATGCTGGGATTCGAACCCAGGACCCTCCCGATAAAATCGGGATGCTCAACCTGCTGAATACATTTGTAGAAATAGGATAAAAAATATCTTTGTGCCTATGTGTCTTTGTGGCAAAAAAATATACATAAAATCGGGAATGCTCATCTTGCTGAATACAATTATTGAAATAGGATAAAAAATATCTTTGTGCCTATGTGCCTTTGTGGCAAAAAAAATAGTCTCAAACAAAAAACCCGTTCAGCTAAAAGCGAAACGGGTTTTGTTGTGATCATGCTGGGATTCGAACCCAGGACCCCATCCTTAAAAGGGATGTGCTCTACCTGCTGAGCTACATAATCAATCTCTGATTGAGGGTGCAAAAGTATAGTTTATTTTTGAATTTGCAAAATAAATTTAGTAAAAAAATCATTATTTTTCTAGGAAATCCATGAAAGCATTGATTTTTAAAAATATAAATAAAAAACTTTTTTTAGGATTCATAAAAAATATTAAAAAACGCTTGTTTTTAGATCAATTATGATGTAAATTTATCGAAAAGTTATAACATTGCACTTTAATTATGATAAAAATACTAAATGAAGAATAAAGTGGTTATTGTAACCGGAGCCTCTTCCGGAATTGGAAAAGCGTTGGTAGTTAGTTTAGCGGAAATGGGTGCAAAAGTAGTATTAGGTGCAAGAACACTAAGGACGATTGAGGAGATTTCTGCCTCGTTAAATGCAAAGGGATATGATACACTGGCTGTTAAAGTGGATGTTTCAATAGAGGAGGAGTGTAAACAGTTGATTGAAAAAACGATATCAAAATATGGGAAAATAGATGTAATGCTCAACAATGCAGGCATTTCGATGCGAGCCATGTTTGAAGACGTAGATTTGAAAGTGATTCATCAGGTAATGGATGTGAATTTCTGGGGAACGGTTTATTGTACCAAATATGCTTTGCCTTACATTTTAAAAGAAAAAGGGAGTGTTGTTGGAGTTTCTTCTATAGCCGGTTACAAAGGACTGCCTGCACGATCAGGATATTCTGCATCTAAGTTCGCCATGCAGGGCTTTTTGGATGTACTGCGGATTGAAAATTTAAAAAAGGATTTGCATGTATTGGTTGCTTGTCCAGGATTTACAGCTTCCAATATAAGAATGTCGGCTTTGGCAAAGGATGGTTCACAACAAGGTGAAACACCCCGCGATGAAGATAAGATGATGAGTCCTGATAGAGTGGCCGGTAAAATTATAGATGCTGTTATGAAACGAAAAAGAAGTATTATCATGACCAGAGATGGCGTTTTAACTGTATTTTTAAACAAGTTTTTCCCCCAATGGGTCGATAAAATGGTTTATACTCATATGGCGAAAGAACCCGATTCTCCTTTTAGTTAGGGAAGTAGGTTGCTGAGCTAAGCTGAAGAATGAGTTAGAAATTGTTATTCGGGAAAGAAAAAGGGAATAAGTAAACTGAGCTTTTGCTTAGTCCCGAGCGAAATCTCAATAACTCAATAACTCAATAACTCAATAACTCAATAACCTAATAACTCAATAGCTCAATAACCTAATAACTCAATAACTCAATAACTCAATAACCTAATAACTCAATAGCTCAATAGCTCAATAACTCAATAACTCAATAACCTAATAACCTAATAACTCAACAACTTCATAAGTTAATATCAATATGAAAAAGAAATATTTAGAAATAAAGATCAATAAAGGGATAGGTGAAATTAATTTTGGTGCCTCTCCCGAAGCAGTATATGCCATTTTGGGTGAGCCACAGGAAGTGGAGAATTTAGAAATGGATGATGAAAATGAGACAACCATTACCCATTATCTGGATAAAGATCTATCATTGTTTTTTGCAAATGCCCGAAAACCTAGTCTGGAATGTGTTGAAACGAGCAACAGAGACACTTTACTCTTTGGTAAAAAGATTTTTCTCTTGAATGAATGTGAAATCATTACATTATTAAAAGAAAACGGATATACTTCCTTTGAAGTGGAAAAGGAAGTGTGGGGCGATAAGCGGGTAACTTTTGAAGATGCTATGATTGACTTTTATTTCGACGATAAACAACTGTCGGTGGTAAGTTGGGGAGTACTCATCAACGAAAACGGGGAAATATACGTTAAATGATTTATATAGGATAAAGGTTAAAGTAAAAAGTAACTGAGCTTTTGCTCAGTCCCGGGCTATAATTTCTTACGAAGTAGAATGTTGAGCTAAGCCGAAATAAATTGAACTTACTCCTCAATAAAATAGTAGTCACTTAAAACACAGAATCACCTGCAACAGTCTTCTATCAATATCTCTTTTTTAGCCCTTGTAATTTGTCGCTTACCAATGGGGCCGGGTAAATTTTCGACTTCAAAACCAGCCGCTTTGAGTGCTCTTTTAACGGCTCCCTTGGCACAATAGGTTGTTAAAAGTGCATTGTTGCTCATGGAAGCATAAATTGCCTTGAAGATATCTACTCTCCAGAGTTCCGGTTGAATTTCGGGAGAAAAAGCATCAAAATATACAAGATCAAAAGCATTTTCTGTCAGTTCGATTTCCTGCAGTTTTCCTTCAACCTTATTCAAGATGAAGTTTTCTGAAATGAAATGTGGCACATTCCAGGGCGTTTCGTGCATTTTAATAAATATATCCTGTAGACTTTTATTTTCAATTACTTCAGCATAATTGAGCTTAGAATAAATGCTTTTATCCAGTATAACAGTTTCTATAGCAATATAATTGATTTTACGACCTGTTTTTTCGGCTTCTCCAAAAGTCAATAAAGCGTTTAATCCGGTTCCGAATCCTATTTCGAGTATTGTAATCGTCCCTGATTTTTTTTCCAATGCATTGAACCCTGCCTCAATAAAGATGTGCAACGACTCTTGTAAGGCGCCATGAGTGGAATGGTAATGTTCGCCTAATGTTTCGTTGTATAAAGTGTGGGAACCGTCTTCTGTTGTTGTTATTTTTATGTTCATAAGTTAAAGTAAAGAGTAAAAAGTCCGAAGTTGAGCGAAGCAGCGATTCGGGATCCGAAGTCGGAAGTCCGAAATAAAAAGCTTTATAATAGCAAATTAACTGAATTACAGTGTTTCCGGATTAATTTTGTATTTATTTTTCTTCAAAGGTAAAAAATAATTGAATGCAGCATGATATTGCTTTTTAAAATAGTATTTTTATTGCCTAAAACTTTGCATGATGTTAGAAAATATTGTTTTATCAAAGGTTCTCTTTCTGGATATAGAAACAGTGCCTGCTTATTCATCGTATCAACAATTAGATGAAAGGTTTAAAAAGTTATGGGACAAAAAAGCAGTGAATTTAAATCGAAATGAAGCAAATTCAAATATTAGTTTTACCTCTGAAACATTGTATGATAGGGCAGGTATATATGCAGAGTTTGGAAAAATTGTTTGTATATCAACAGGATATATCAAACAAGGGTCTTTTAGGATAAAATCTTTTTTTGGAGATGATGAAAAACAATTATTGACTGAGTTTTCAGATATGTTATCTGAACATTTCAATACAGTAAACCATTATTTGTGTGCTCATAATGGTAAGGAATTCGATTATCCATTTATAGCGCGGCGTATGCTGGTGAATGGTGTAAAATTGCCCTTTTTGCTTGATATCGCAGGCAAAAAACCATGGGAAATAACACATCTGGATACTATGGAGTTATGGAAGTTTGGCGATTACAAAAATTATACCTCACTGGAGCTGTTATCAGCCTTGTTTGGAATTCCTACACCTAAAAATGATATTGATGGCAGCCAGGTGAGAAGTGTTTATTATGAGGAAAATGATCTGGAACGTATCGTAATGTATTGCCAAAAAGATACATTGACAGTGGCTCAGCTCTTGTTATGTTATAAAGGTGAAGAAATGATTAAGGAAGAGAATATGTTGGTTGTTTGAAATTGGTTAATGGTTTATGGTTACTAAACTTTAGCTTAGTCCCGATTTACAATTTTTTATGAAGTTGTTGCTGAACTGAGCCGAAGCATGAAATAGAAATTGTTATTCGGGAATGATTATTTTTTTTTGATTTTAGAACAACGATTAACGATTTAAGATTTTTGAAGTATAGCCAGATTGACACTATCTCTTAAAGTGAGTCAAATCTTGATTCGCATTAATGATTAATAAATAAAAAAGAGGCTGCCTGAACATACAAACAACCTCTTTTTAATTATAAGAAAGATTGGGAGCTTATTTCAGTCCTCTTCTTTTTAATAATGGTTCAATTGAAGGATCCTGACCGCGGAATTTTTTGTATTGTACCATGCCTTCGTCGTTGCCAACTTCCTGCAAACAATTTTTACGGAATTTAGCGGCTAATTCTTTATTGTAGATGTCGCCTGATGTTTTGAAAGCATCAAAAGCGTCAGCATCTAAAACCGCAGCCCATAAGTAAACATAGTATCCTGCACTATAACCGCCACCCCATACATGCGAAAAATATGTGGAACGATAACGTGGGATGAATTCAGGAATCAGACCTATTTTGTCCATGGCTGCTTTTTCAAATTCTTCAACATTGATATCTTTTACTTCCGTAAGGTTGTGATAAGCCAGGTCGAGCATGGATGCTGCCAGGTATTCGCCAGTTTCAAAACCCTGATTGAACTGACCACTTTTTTGTATTTTTGCAATCAATGCTTCGGGTATTACTGCACCTGTTTTGTAATGTTTGGCGTAATAACGGAGTACTTCAGGTTCTCCTGCCCAGTTTTCCATAATTTGTGAAGGCAATTCAACATAATCGCGGGGTACATTTCCGGCAGTACGGTTGTACTTTCCTTCGGTAAACAAACCATGTAATCCGTGACCAAATTCATGGAAGAGGGTAGTGGTTTCGTCCCATGTTAAGAGGGATGGAATGTCGCCATTGGGTTTGGTAAAGTTGCAAACGATAGAAACGATTGGATCAACTTTTTTGTCGTTATCCCAACCTGCATTCTGGAATGCTGTGCACCATGCTCCACCGCGTTTTGAATCACGTGGAAAATAATCAAAATAGATAATGCCTAAATGTTTACCATCTGCTTCTTTTACTTCATAAGTTTCAACACCCTCTGCGTAAACAGGCAAATCTGTTTTGTTCTCAAAAGTGATGCCATATAATTTATTGGCTACATGAAACATTCCATCTCTTACATTGGAAAGACTGAAATATGGTTTCATTTCACTTTCTTCCAGATCGTATTTTGCTTTGCGTACTTTTTCGGCATAATACCACCAATCCCATGATTGCAGTTTGAAATTTCCACCATCTTTGTCGATTATTTTCTGCATTTCTTTCACTTCATTTTTAGCCATAGGCAATGCTGCTTTCCATAGTTTTGATAGGAACTGATCAACGGCCTCGGGTGTTTTGGCCATGTTAACATCAATAACATAATTGGCAAAGCTTTTAAAACCTAACAGTTGGGCTTTTTGAGTGCGGAGTTTTGCCAATTTCCCAACGATAACTTTATTGTCATTTTTATTTCCGTTGTTGCCTCTCATAAAATAAGCACGGTAAATCTTTTCACGTAAATCGCGATTGTTGGCATATTGCAAAAACGGGATCAAACTGGGTTTGTCAAGTGTAAACAGCCATTTGCCATCCTTTTTAACTTCTTTTGCGGCTGTAGCTGCTGCATCTATTGATCCCTGAGGTAAACCTGCCAGGTCTTCTTTTTTGTCGATGGTCAACTGAAAGCCTTTGTTTTCAGCCAGTAAGTTTTCATTAAACTGGAGTTCAAGCATCGATAATTCAGCATTGAGTTTTTTTAATTCTTCCTGCTTATCTTTAGAAAGATTAGCACCTACTCGTTCAAAATCACGGTAAATTTTTTCGATGACTCTGATTTGTTGCACATCAAGTTTCATTTCATTACGTTTGTCATAAATAGTCTTGATACGGGTGAACAGTTTCGCATTCATGCCTATTTCGTCGCCGTGTTTTGACAATAATGGATTCAGTTCACGGGAAATAGCTTGCACCTGATCATTGGTATTTGATTCGGTAATATTGAAAAATACATTGCTCACTTTTGTAAGTAATTTTCCCGATTTGTCGAAAGGTAAAATGGTATTTTCGAAGGTAGGTTTATCAGTATTGTTTACAATAGCATCAATTTCTGCATTTTGTTGTTTCATGCCTTCCATAAATGCGGGCATGTAATGCGTGGTATCAATTTTGTCGAAAGGTGGAACCTGAAAGGGGGTGGTGTAATCCGATAAAAATGGATTGTCGCCCGTAGCGGTCTTTTTAGTGTCTTTGCATGCAGCAAACAATAAGATCATTGCAGCCATAAATAAAATAGATTTGTGTTTCATACTTGGTCGTAAGATTAAATGATTTGGATTTATTAATGAAAGTGTAAAAGTATTAAATTATTGGAATATACACTTCATTAATAGAAAATAATTGAGAGTATGATTTCAATTATCATAAATCGTTCATTTATTGAATGCCAGAGCGGACTACCAGCAATTCAATTTCTTAATTAATTGGGTATGATATTATTGCGCTAAAGAGTTGAAGAAATTAATCTTTCAATAAATCCTAAGCCAATGAATACAGTTTAATTCTTTACAAGCTTGTCTTTAATTGAACAACCGATGGCTTTTGTAACAGCAGGATCAGGTTTTTTATCTGCAAGTAAAGCATCCACTGCATCAGCAAGAAAGTGATCTTTCACCTGAGTTGCATCCTGATAATTGTCGTCAATGGCACCAATGTACATTACTGTCAAATCACTACCTTTTTTCTGCAACAAATATACATGAGGTGTTTTTTTTGCGCCATATTTTCTGTAAATAGATTGTGTTTCATCGAACAAATAAGGGAATGTGTATTTTTTTTCTTTAGCACGCAACACCATATTTTCGTATGAATCTTCAGGGACAATTTCCGGGTCGTTCGGATTGATGGCAATTACAGGATATCCCATTGATTTGTATTTCTTGTCAAGCATATTGATGCGATCCTGGTAAGCTATGGCATACGGACAATGATTACAGGTGAAAATGACAATAAATCCTTTGGCAGTCGGATAATTGCTGAGGGAAATAAATTTTCCGTCAATGTTTTTCAGTTTAAAATCGGTTGCTTTGTCTCCCACATTATATCCTTGCGGAAAAGCGGATGAAGACGCAATGAGTGAAAAACAAAATAATGAGATATATGATTTCATAATATGTTTGTATTAAATTTATATTTTGTTGATAATTAGATTATTCTATTTTAAATTAAATGTACCTCTATGAAAAATAAATATATTTTATCGTCTCAACAAATAAGAAATGGAGTAAAATTTCATGGCAAATTAAGTTTAGCACGAATGAGGGCATCCAATGTCTCAAAATCAAAAGATTTTGCATGTGATTCTCTGAAGTCCTTCCCGTAAATTAAAGTAAAAGGTATATCTCCCGACCAATTAGCATCCACTTTGTTGATCCAGCGATTCTGGTTTGCATCATTCAACAGAATTACGTCTGATTCTATTTTGTTGGTTTTTAAAAAAGGAATCAGCCTGTTTTCAAGTTGATTGGGCATATCCAGACTCACCAGGTAAACTTTGAATTTCTGATCTGCGTATTTTTTCTCTACATCCATAATGGCAGGTAATTCCTTTATACAAGGAGCACACCAGGTAGCCCAGAAGTTAATCAGATAAACTGTATCATTGCTAAAATGCAATAATGGTTGCAACTGATCGAAATTTAAAACCGGTATTTTCTTGTTTTCAGTACTTTGTGAATTCATTGTAAGCGAAATAAGCAGTAAAGAAATAAACAAAAATATCATCCTCCACATAGTGGTTCATTTAAAATAATTGGGAATTAAACAATTCAACAATTAGAAAGTTTGGAAAGAAAATAAATGAATCTGTTGCGTTTTATAATTTAAAGAATCAGTTGTGAATAATTAATAATTAATAATTAATAATTAACAATTATGCTTTTCTCATCTTTACGCATAGTTTGACCGCTTCCACGGCTTCTTTTACATCGTGCACCCTGAGTATTTTTGCTCCTTTGAGCAGTGCAATGGTGTTTAAAACCGTAGTTCCGTTCAATGCCTGAGCCGGAGTGGTGCCAAGTACCCTGTTGATCATCGATTTCCGGGAAAATCCAACCAGTAACGGCAGTTCGAAAAATTTAAAGGTATCAAGTTTTTGTAATAGCTGGAAATTATGTTCTATAGTTTTGGCAAAGCCAAATCCCGGGTCGAGTATGATATCATTTACACCCAGTAACCTTAGTTTGTTCACCTTTTCGGCAAAGTAAAGCATCATTTCTTCAATCAGGTTTTCGTAAACCGGGTTTTGTTGCATATTTTCGGGCGTACCTTTCATATGCATCAGTATATAAGGAGCTTTTAACCGTGCAATGGTTGCAAACATTTCTTTATCCAGTTCTCCGCCGGAAATGTCGTTGATAATATCTACACCCTTGTCCACTGCCATTTCTGCTACGCTGGCATGGTAGGTATCTGTCGAAATCAGTGCATCGGGATATTCATGACGAATGGAACGTATAACGGGCTTCAGAATGCTGGCTTCTTCAGCAGCAGATACCATTTTGGCACCCGGGCGGGTTGAAGTTGCTCCAATATCAATAATATCAGCACCTTCAGCCAACATTTTCTGTGTATGAGCCAGCCAATTTGTTTCAGTAGTATGCTTACCACCATCAAAAAAGGAATCATCTGTAATGTTTAAAATGCCCATTACCAAAGCTTTGTTAAAATTTATTAATTTCCCCCTACAATTTATGCATTGATTTGTAGAAAAAATTGTATTTTTATCACTTGAAATTTGCATGATTTGAATGATATTATTTTGGTTTGAAATTTGTGGCTAAAATACTAATAATAAACCAATAAATTGAGTGAACAGTGAACAGTGAACAGTAAACAGTGAATAGTAATTAGTGAATAGTGAATAGTGAATAGTGAATAGTGAATAGTAAACAGTAAACAATTGTTATCAGTAATTTTTAATTTTTTCAAATCATCAAATCATAAAATCACCAAATTACCAAATCTCCAAATGACCAAATAACCAAATCTCCATTAACCAAAAACGTAACAAACATTATGAACTTTTTTAACTTAAAAACTTTAAGAATTGTCAGCCGAATTTTGGTTGGGCTCGTATTTATATTTTCCGGTTTTGTCAAGGGAGTTGATCCGCTTGGAACAGCATATAAGATAACAGATTATTTTGAAGCCTATCAAATGCTTTGGGCTATTCCGCTTTCATTGTATTTGTCCATATTTTTATGTGCTTTCGAGTTTGTTTTGGGAGTGCTTCTGGTTTTCAATGTCAAGATGAAACAGACCGCCTGGCTGGTTTTGCTGATGATGTTGTTTTTTACCATTGTAACTTTGTATGATGCTATTTACAGCCCTGTAGCTGATTGTGGCTGTTTTGGCGATGCGGTTATATTAACAAACTGGGAGACCTTTTATAAAAACGTAGTTTTAATGGTATTCGTTCTTCTGATTTTTACCGGAAGAAACAAAGAAAATGCATGGTTTTCAAATAGCAAAGAATGGGGCATTATAGCTTTTGTTTCTATTGTATTTATCTGGTTCAGTGTTTATAATTACCGGAATTTGCCAATTATGAATTTCCGTTCATGGAAAGTGGGTAACAAAATGTTGTCGGACAATCCACAACCGATTAAAAATTATCTAATCTATAAAAACAAACAAACCGGCGAAACCAAAGAATATCTGTCCAATGAATTACCCTGGCAAGATACGGTATGGATGGCAAATTGGGAATATGATACCATTCGTATTGAAAACCCTAACCAATCAAACTTAGGTTCTTTCTCTATCGTTGATACAACCGGTGCAGATCTCACAGAACATTTTGTCCGTAATCCTGAATTTCAGTTTTTTATTGCTGCTTATAATTTGAAGGAAGCCAATAAAGAAGTATTTAAAAAAATAAATGCTTTTTACGAAAAAGCGAAGGAAAAAGGAATTTCTGTAATTGTCCTTACCGGCAGTTCACCCGAAGATATCGAAAAATTTAAGAAGGAAGTGGATGTTTCCGATTTGGAATTTTATAATTCCGACGATATTGCCCTTAAAACGATGATACGTTCCAATCCGGGTCTGGTATTGTTGAAAAATGCTGTTGTTCTGGGTCAATGGCATTATCGCAATTTCCCTGAATTTGATGAAAACAAATGGAAAGAATTGGAGAAAAAATATATCAAATAAATAAACAATGTGTTGGTTTACTTTGTTAAAGAGCGATTGAATACATAAATTAGCATAAAAATAATTTTAAATAAGTAGAATTATCTATTTTTGCATTGATAAAAAAATAAAATATGAATTATAAATCGGATGTAGAAGCTTTGGATGCATTTGTTGAAAAATACAAATTGCTTAAAACTGAAATTTCAAAAGTGATAGTTGGACAAGACGAAGTGGTTAAAAATATATTGATTTCAATTTTCAGCCGTGGGCATTGTTTGTTGGTAGGTGTTCCTGGTTTGGCCAAAACATTAATGGTAAATACAGTTTCACAGGTATTAGGGCTTACCTATAGCCGTATTCAGTTTACACCCGACCTGATGCCATCAGATATTGTGGGTACTGAAATACTGGACGAAAACAGAAAATTTAAGTTCATAAAAGGACCAGTATTTGCCAATATTATTCTGGCGGATGAAATCAACCGTACACCACCCAAAACGCAATCAGCACTGTTGGAGGCTATGCAGGAAAAAGCGGTTACTGTTGCCGGTATTTCCTATAAAATTGGTGAACCTTTCTTTGTATTGGCTACACAAAACCCGATAGAGCAGGAGGGGACCTATCCTTTGCCTGAAGCTCAGCTCGACCGTTTTATGTTTAATGTCTGGTTAGACTATCCTTCGTTTGAAGAGGAAGTTAATATTGTTAAAAGTACGACTGTTGATAAAGACGAAACTCCTCATGTGGTTCTTACTTCCGAAGAAATATTATACTTTCAGCATTTAATACGTAAAATTCCGGTTACTGATAATGTGTATGAATATGCTGTAAAACTGGTTACACAAACCCGCCCCAATACCCCGAATGCACATGCCATCGTAAATAATTACCTTTCCTGGGGTGCAGGACCACGTGCTTCTCAATATTTGATTATTGGAGCTAAAACGCATGCCGCCATAATGGGTAAATATGCTCCGGATATTGAAGATGTTAAAGCTGTTGCAGCTAATATCCTTCGTCATCGTATCGTTAAAAACTACAAAGCTGAAGCCGAAGGTATCACCATAGAGGATATTCTTGATAAATTGTTGTAATCAATTTAAAATGAGGAGTTACGGTTTTTGATTTATTTTTATTACTAATTATTAAACACTCTAAGCACTTCTAATCATAAAACCTCCAGATCATGCCTATTTTCAAGGCTCCGGACTGTTGCGGGTAATGTGGAATCATGTAAAAGTTATAATCAGTCCAGCCGGCATTAAGGTGCTGGTATTTTATAAATACGTTTGCTCGTTTAATCTGCATGTTTACAAATACATCTGCATACAGATAGTCGCCTATCTTTTTATTTTGCTGCGTATAAAACATCCGGAGTGCTGGCATGTAATTGTCGGCATCATAAGAAGTATTGTAAAATAAACTAAACCCCGGTTGTAAATAAAGTTTTTTATTAAATATATGCAAATTAAAATACCATGATTGCATTGCACTGATTTCCGGTATTTTAATAATGCTATTGTCAGGAGTGTATTGATAAACAAAATCATTGTCAATTTGCAAAAAGCCCAACTTTATATCTTTACTTAGTTTGACGGATAAAACATGTATCATATTATCATGCCAATCAGGTAAAGCATTATCGTCAAGGTAAACAAAATTATTGAGTTGATGCAACGAAACAGAAGCATTGAAGCTAGCTGTCTGATAGCTTCCAAAATAGGTTAAAAAGTTTTGCTTTTTGAAATCATTGTTCCATTGAAAATTGTTTGAATAATTCCATGAATAAATCCAATCTGCTTGTTTTTGAGTCAGATAAATACCTGTTTTTAATGTGTTTTTCCCCGGTTTATTCTTTGTGAAATCAAATTTTGCAACAGCTTTTAAACTATAATCTCCTCCGTTGTAATCTCCAATTACATATTCACCATTAAGGTTCAAGTGAAATTTTTCGAATGCAAATACCGACAAGGCAGCATAAGGTGTTATTTGATTGAATGAGAAGTTTTTAATTGTATCTTTTACTTCCGAATATTTTTGTTTGATACCAAAAACCAGATTCAGTGCCTGAGGTGAAAGTGGGTTTTCGCTGATACCGTTGGTCCATGCAAAATTATTTTCAAAAGAACGGAAATAGACTGAATCGTGTGTAGATAAAGTATCGAAATAGATGTTCTTATAATATCCGCTTTTACCGTCTTGATCAATATACGTTTGGTTTTGTGTAACAAAATGGAATGAATGAGAAATGATACCCGGATTAAAGGTTTTATGAATGCTGCTGTCTGATTTTGTTTTTTTTAAGTTGTAAAACTGTTTTACAAAAAATCCGGTTTCTTTCCATTGATTATTTGCCGATTGAAGATGAACCGGCACAGATAAAGTTTGATTTGAAATTCTGTTTTCAAAAACAGAATCATTTACACCTCCATTTTCCTGAATTTCTATGCTATTATGATAGTATGCTGCCATTACCCGATATTTCCCTGACAATGAGATGTAATTGGTGTTTACTAGCAACTGTCGGTTGTCGCAAGCTTGAAACTGATAAGAACCCCATGAATCAATTACCCTGAAATTTAATCCGACATTCCATGTTTGAGTGATGTTCTGGCTGTGAATTACATGTAAAATATCTTCTTTTTGTGGTCCAGTTGAATAATAAACAGAAGTATACGGTTTCCTGACCTGATAATAGGGCTGGGTGTAATTTGTAAACAAAAAATCATCAAAAGTATGTATACCATAATCAAAACCTGTTTTATGAATAGGCTCATATATCATTGATTGAACCGGCCTGCCTATATTACCGCTCCATTCTGTAAACAAATGCCTGTTAAAAGTTGGATTGTATTGCTCAAAACCTTTGAGTACAGTATCTATTTTTATGAATGCAGGTAATTCAAATGAGTTGACTTTGTCGTAAAATAGATTGGTTTTATTTCGAAATACTGACGTAGAGTCTATCTTCTGCGTATAACCACTGATAGCTGTAAAAAGCAAAAACGCAAAAACAATATATATTCTAAATTTCATCATATATTTTAAAACTGAAACTGTTAAAGGTTAAAGGTTAAAGAGCTTTTGCTTAGTTAATCGTTACAAATTCTTATTTAGGGTTACTGAGCTTCAGTCACTGAGCTTGTCGAAGTGTCGTCCAAAAATTCATTCAAATATTCATATTCATGCGTAAATTTACCATTGAGCAATATCAATGCTTTTTTCAATGCTTTCGGTAAATCAATGTCTTCAAAAGGTAAATCATAATCAGCAAATACAATTGGCTTTATAAAGTTTACCAATGCATCGGCAAAACCATCTGAAGCGTCGCGTGGCAATTCACTGGGCAAAATGTCAACAGCCATGTCGAGTATACCTTCTCCTTCGAAACCCATAGTATATTTTCTTGTTATAGGATTGTATACAAAAACTGGGTTCTCGATTTCTGTACCGTGATGAGTACATTCCACTGATCCATCAGCATCGCAGGTAATGTCTGCAATCACTGTTAGTTTTGGATTTCCTTTGCTGTAAAGTTTTTCAAGATAATCTTTGGTTACAATTCTGGGATAACGGTTGTCCCAATATATACAGTTTACTAGCATTGACAAGTGAGGGATGTATTGTTCAAATTTACTCACATAATTCTGAGGATTGCGATAATAATCGTATAAATCGAATTCTACAGTATTGTCAATATGTTCCGAAATGTGTTTTTCTTTGAATACAATTTTGTAAATGATATTATTTGGTAATTCTCCACGGTTTTTTAGTTCCAGTAATTTTTCGGTTGAAATTTCTTTAACAGGTAATAATCCACAGATTTCCTGAGCACCCATCGAAACATTGCCATAACCTGTAAAACCAATTACAAGTGGCTGGATTTCTTTGTGTAAACCTTTCTCTGCAATAATTTGTCCGATATTACTCACAGCATCTTTGGCTTCTTTCAACGAATTGTATAAATGAGCCTGTTTTAGTTGCAAAAATGGCGTGTCAAATCCAAAATGTTTCAATCGTATCCCTAACGACCAAAACGAATTGATCATACCTGCCAGCCCTGCATATTTCCCGAAAAAGATAAGACGTTTGTTTTGTTCATCCACAATACGTTCATAATCAATAAGGTTGCAGCCAAGCTCCATCATTCTTTTAAGCATTGGCATGTTATAAGATTGACCTTTTATAACGTGCGAGAAAAAAACATAGGTCTTTTTGGGCTCAAAAAAATCGATGGGCATTTCTTTAACACCTAAAATTACATTGCATTTTTTTAAATCATTCTCAATGATTGCTCCAGCATCTATATATTCCTGATCTTTAAATATTCTTTTTTGTGAAGTCTGAACTATGAAATCGAGTTTTTGGTGTTCGATCAATCGTTGAACATGTTTAGGTGTTAATGGCGCCCTGCGTTCCATCACATATTTGTCTTCATGTCTGATTCCAATAAAGTTACTCATTTTGAATGATTTAGTTATTTTTTTGAGAAGTTTTTTTTTACAATTGCAAATTTATAAAATAATTGCAAATTAATCTTATATTTATAATTAATTATGAAGATTGCTGAAATTATGCCAAACTATTAAAATACTCAAAATGTAAAATCTGGAATAAAAGATTGGATATTAATTAAGATTATAAACAAAAATTTAACTATCTTTGAACTGTAGTATTTAAATAATAATTATGACAGAAGTTGTTATCTGGTTTAAATTAAAATATTCATGATTTGTTATTTACCTAATAATCTTGCATAGGATTTTTAAAAACAATGAGATGTATAATTTGGGATTGATTTTATGAAGTAAACATATAGCATTCTATTTGATGTAATTAATTATTAATTTTTTTTATAAACCATTTAAAATTATTCCGATGAAAAAGATTCTGGTAGCTGTTGATTTTTCTGAGCATACTGATGTGGCTTGTAATTATGCGTTTGAAATGGCTAAAGTTAATAAAGCCGAAATATGCTTATTTCATACTTATTTTGATAAAATAGTGCCTTCAACCTCAGGGATTCCTGATTCTTTTGGTATTAATCCTTATGTAAACCCTGAATTCAATTCAGAAATAGAACAGAATGCAAAAACAAAAATTCTTGAATTAAAAAATGAATTGATAGTACGATTACAAACTGAAAATGTTTCAGGAGTCACAATCGATACTTTCGTTTCAGGTAGCGATTTTGAAACTGACCTTTTTGATTTTTGTGACGATTACCATCCTTCTTTTGTTATTATTGGTACCAAAGGAAAAGGAGAAAGTATAAATATTTTTGGGAATGCTGCCAATAAAATAATTGACGACTTAAGATTTCCAGTTATTGCATTACCTGAAATAAATAATTATCCGGGCATTAAAAATTTAATGTTTGTTACAGATTTGCACGATTCAGACGATGTGTTGATAAGAAGAACCTTTAATATGCTTGAACAATTCGATGTTAAAATATATTGTGTTCATGTAGTTGAAAAAAGTGATTATCTGAAGGCCTATTCAAAAATGGAAGATCTTAAATTGATATATGATAAAGAAGTTCAGGCAGCTAAATTTGATTGTGATGTGCTGGAAGGCAGTAATAAACAGGATGAAATTGACACCTTCATCAAAGAAAATAATATTGATTTAATTGTATTCTTACCTCATAAAACAAATATTTTTCAACGATTATTTGGTCAGACTTTAACAAAACAATATCTCTTCGAAACAAATTTACCTTTGTTGGCTGTAAGAATATAATTATTTCTTTAACACTTTTTGGGTGGATGTTATATTTCCTGAAGTAACTCTTATAATATAGATCCCTTTTTTAAGGATAAATAAATTATTGATAGATATAGAGTTATAACCCCGGTGACGAGGAATGTCGCTCACTGACATCAGTTTTTTACCTGATAAATCGTAAAGTTCTATTTGAACACTTTGTGTATCAATTGAGTTATAGACAATATAAAGCATGTCGTCAAACGGATTGGGGAAGGCGTTAAAAGTATTTTCACTATCAATATTATGGATGTTGTTGCCCGATAACAAAATGCTTGCGATCTGAAAATTTGGAATACCAAATCCTAATAAACTGTCAGGTGAATCGAATTGACTAGCACTTTTTTTGATTGCTGCTATTACTTCTTGGTTGTTTCTTTGCGGATATATTTGCCACAAACAAGCTGCCATACCACACAAAATAGGTGAAGAAAAAGAAGTTCCATTTCCGCTACCCACACCTCCAGTAGTCGCAAATACAGCATCTTGACCTAATGCTGCAACAGTTGGTTTTACCCTTCCGTCGTAAGTTGGACCTCTTGAACTGAATGCAGCATATTCCTGATGAATATCAACTGCACCTACCGAAATAATACTATCAGCATCAGAAGGTACACCAAGATATTTCCATGAACTGGCACCTGAATTGCCCATACTGTTAACAACCAATATTCCTTTTTGAGCAGCAATTGAGGCAGCTATACTTGCCCTGGCTGTTTTTCCGTCCAGATCCTGGTAAGTATGACTCATTGCAGGATTATCAAAACGGGTATATCCCAGTGAAGAGTTGATAATATCAGCGCCTACACTATCAGCAAATTCAGCACCACTTGCCCAGTTGTCTTCTTCAATAAGATTTTCAGAATTAGCATCTTCGGTACGTAGCAGCCAGTAATTGGCTTTTGGAGCAGTGCCTACTATCTGTCCAGGCAAATTTGCACCCATTGTTGACAGTACCATCATGCCGTGAGTGGCTTCATTGAAAACGTTATTTCCCGGTTCAACAAAATCACGGGTGCCTAATAACTGACCATTCAGCCATAAACTATCAAATGCATTCATAACGTCTACATTCGAGAATCCTGCATCCAACACAGCAATTGTCATACCTTGACCCATAAAACCCTGATCGTGCAGTGAAGTGCCCTGCAGCATATTTATCTGGAGATAAGCTTGACCGTAATCAATTCTTTGTGTCGCTGAAGCTTGCTTTTCATTAGAAAGCGGCGTATTATTAGTAGTAAAGTGATTCTGATAATATTGAGGTTTGAAATAAATATTGCAGGCAATGTTTGCATTCTCTTCAGTAGGTTTGTTTTTTTTCTTTTTTGAATGAACAGCAATAACAAGTTCAGTGCTTTTTACAAAAGGAAAAGCATTGATATGTTGCAATATTGTGGTATCGGTAAAGCTGACAATGATAGAGTTAAACCATTTTGACTGGTTAATCACTGTAGCTCCGCTATTCTGAATGCTGTCAATATATCTTTGGTTTACTGGTATGTCCATCATATTTAATGGAATACGTTGATTTATTCTACGGGAAATGGCTTTCTGTGATAAAAAGGCAGCAGGATTCGTAATAGAATAAGTCGAATTGTCTTTGTCCTTAAAACTAACACGATATTTATACAATACATTTTGCGAAAATGCAGTAAATGAAAGAACTGTAACAAAAAAAAACAAGACTGATTTCTTCATTTTCTAAATTATATATATATTGTAAAACGTATTTATATGCAAAGGAAGTATATTTTTTTGTAAAAAATAAGGTAAATACAAAAATTATAATAGATTTAACATTCAAAATTCATGAATATAATTAACTTTGTTCATTGTATTGAATTTCAATGATCTGATTTATTAAACAATAATACAGTACTTTATGTTTAATTGATTTTTGTTTTTTTTAATTTAAACATTGACAACTATTGGTTGGATTCAAAAAACAAAATTTTAATGTGGATATTAAAACTGTTTTACTCAAATTTAAACAAAATCAATGATTTTTCATAATAATATGTTGAAATTTTAAAGCTTTAATGTAATTGCTTTTAAATTTAAAATGTGAAGATATAACATTGAAATTAGCAAAAAATGAAATTTATTAAGATATTCTAATTACTCAAAAAAACACAATAAAATGGAATTAAACCTAAGCCGCCCTTTGGCAATTTTCGATTTAGAAACAACAGGTGTGAATGTTGGAACCGACAGAATAGTTGAAATTTGCATCATCAGAGCCAATGTAAACGGCAGTTCAGATACAAAAACGATGCTGATCAATCCAACGATACCTATTCCTGCAGAAGCTACAGCTATTCATCATATTACCGATGAAGATGTAAAAGACAAGCCAACTTTTGCTCAAGTTGCTAATGAATTGAATCATTTTTTGAATAATTGTGATTTAGCTGGTTTTAATTCGAATAAATTTGATATTCCACTACTTGTAGAAGAATTTTTGCGTGCTGATGTAGATTTTGAATTAAAGAATCGTCGCTTTGTAGATGTAATGAATATTTTTCATAAAATGGAACCCCGCAATTTGTCGGCTGCCTATAAGTTCTATTGTAATGCAAGTCTCGAAAATGCTCATAGTGCCGAAGCAGATACCGTTGCAACCTACGAAATTCTTAAAGCCCAACTTGAAAGATACGAAAATGCTGAATACAAGGATTTTAAAGGTAATGTTTTCGTTCCTATCATTAATGATGTGAAGGCTTTGCACGATTTTTCCTATCACAATAAAAATGCCGATTTAGCTGGTCATATTATTTTTGATGAAAAGAATGTGGAAATTTTTAATTTTGGAAAAAACAAAGGGAAATCAGTGGAAGAAGTATTTAGAAACGAACCTTCTTACTACGACTGGATGATGAAAAGCCAGTTTCCATTGATGACCAAAAAAGTAATTACAGCCATCAAGTTAAGAGGGTTTAACAACAAGTCTGTAAATATTAATGCTTAGTGATAGTGATAGTTTCACTAAAGCAATAGTGATAACTTCACTAAAAGTGCTTAACTTCTAAAAAAACAACATGAAGATAATTTGTATAGGTCGTAATTACGCTGAACACGCCAAAGAATTAAACAGTCCCTTGCCAACTGAACCTGTATTCTTTTTAAAACCGGATACTTGTTTGTTACCCAGAAACCAGCCCTTCTTTTATCCTGAATTTTCGAAAGATATTCAGTATGAAACCGAATTGGTTGTTAAAATAAATAAAGTCGGAAAGCATATACAATCAAAATTTGCTCATACTTATTACGACGAAATAAGCATTGGAATCGACTTTACAGCCCGCGATCTTCAGGAAAAATGTAAAACAAAAGGATTGCCATGGGAAATCTGCAAATCTTTTGACAATGCCGCTCCATTGGGTAAATTTGTAGATAAAAATATATACACCGATCTTCAAAATATTGATTTCCATCTTGAAATTAATGGAGAAACCGTTCAAATTGGAAATTCAAAAGATATGATATTTAGTGTTGACACTATTATTGCGTATATTTCTCAATTCATAACACTTAAAATCGGGGATATTATTTTTACCGGTACTCCAGTAGGAGTGGGGCCTGTGAAAATCAATGATCAATTAAAGGCATTTATTGAAGATGAGTGTTTGTTAAAAGTGGATATAAGATGATTGGGTGATTTGGGAATTTATTGATTTGAAAAACAACGTTCAGTTTATGTTAATTACGAATTACGAATTACGAATTATAAATTACGAATTACGAATTACGAATTACGAATTACGAATTATAAATTACGAATTACGAATTACGAATTACGAATTATAAATTATAAATTACGAATTATAAATTACGAATTATGAATTATGAATTACGAATTATAGATTATAAATTATCAATAAACTAACTGCCTATTTGCCTAATAGCCTAATAACCTAATAACCTAATAACCATTAACCAACAACCACAAATGGCTTTAATCTTGATAAAAAACGCAACAATCATCAATGACAATGATACTTTTAATTCGGATGTCTTGCTTGAGGATGCTAAGATTGTTCGCATTGAGAAAAGCATTGTTTTTTCAGAAGAAACGGTTAGAGTGATAGATGCATCGGGTAAATACCTTATTCCGGGTGGCATTGATCCGCATGTGCATCTCGATTTGCCCACTCCTGCCGGCAATTCAAGCGATGATTTCTATACAGGCAGTATTGCAGCTATTGCAGGTGGCACGACTACCCTTATTGACTTTGTTACGCCTTCGCGTGGAGAATCGTTAGTAGATGCATTGTACAAAAGAAAAGCAGTTGCCTCAACCTGCTGTATTGATTACGCTTTGCACGTTGGCATTTGCTGGTGGGATCCTTCACTTGCCTCGGAAATAGAATATTGCATAAAGCATGAAGGCATCACTTCATTTAAAACCTATTTAGCTTACAAGGGAAGTATAGGCATTTCGTATGATGAGTTGTATGAGGTAATGAAAGTGCTTGCTCAGTTCAATGCTCTGCTGACTGTACATTGCGAAGATGGGGACAAAGTACAGTCAAAGCAATTTGAACTGATCAAGGCAGGAAAAACATCTCCCCGCTATCATGCGCTTTCACGTCCTGCTGAAGTAGAAGCCGAAGCCGTTGAAAAAGTACTGCAAATGGCTGCCGAAACTCAATGTAAGGTTTATTTGGTGCATATTTCAGCGGCATTATCCATTGAAATCATACGGAAATATAAAAATAAGCAGGTTTTTGTGGAAAGTTGTCCCCACTATTTACTATTGAATGAGGAAGTTTACGATAACGATGATTTTGAAACAGCCAAATATGTAATGAGTCCTCCACTGCGTTCAAAAAATGACAACGAAGTTCTCTGGCAGCAACTTACTGAGGGTTTTATTGATACGATCGGCACCGACCATTGTCCGTTTAATTTGCACGGTCAAAAGGATATCGGTAAAAACAATTTTGTAAGAATACCCAATGGTGCAGGGAGCATAGAATACAGAAGCTCATTGCTCTATACTTATGGCGTATTAACAGGGCGAATTACCTTGCAACAATGGGTGGCCCTCACATCCGGCCATGCGGCAGAAATATTTGGATTATCGCACCGCAAGGGACGTATCGCTGTTGGTATGGATGCTGATCTCGTAATCTGGAATCCGGAAAAGGAAATGATCATTCATCTTGAGAATCAGTACCAGCACTGCGACAGCAATATTTATGAAGGGTTTCCTTTAAAAGGACTTACTGAAACTGTGATTTGTAAAGGGATCATCGCTTTCGAAAACGAGAAACTCCATACCGATGGTTTAAAAGGCGAATTCCTGTTTAGAACCATCTAATGTTTACCCTTTCATCAACACCTATTCTCTGTTGATGCTGAACTTCTTTGCTTGAATCTTTATTTCTCAATGAGACAAAGGATGAATTAGAATTCTTTGCATGAATCACATTTTTTATTAATTTTGCAAAAGAGATTCTTTTATGCTATAAATTCCTAACTATAATCAACAAATCACCAAATCACCAATTCACTAAATCACCAATTCACTAAATCATCCAATCCATCCATCCATGCGTATAGATATTATCACCATATTTCCCGAAATGTTTGATGGCCCTTTCAATCATTCTATCGTTAAGAGGGCTCAACAGAAAGGGCATGTAGAAATTCATCTGCATCAGTTGCGTGATTATTCCACCAATAAGCACAATAATATTGACGATGCGCCTTTTGCAGGCGGAGCAGGCATGGTGATGATGATAGAGCCCGTAGCTTTGTGTATTGATCAGTTAAAATCGGAACGTGAGTACGAAGAAGTCATCTATACCAGTCCCGATGGCGTATTGTTAAACCAGAAACATGCTAACAATCTGTCTATGCTGAAGAATGTCATTATTTTGTGCGGGCATTACAAAGGCATAGACGAAAGGATACGCGAGCATTACATCACTTCCGAAATATCCATCGGCAATTATGTATTATCCGGAGGCGAACTGGCTGCTGCTGTCATTGTGGATGCAGTGGTAAGATTGATACCGGGAGTATTGAATGATGAAACGTCTGCCTTGTCCGATTCTTTTCAGGACGATTTGGTTTCTCCTCCTGTTTATACCCGTCCTGCCGATTTTAAGGGTTGGAAAGTGCCGGATATCCTCTTAAGTGGCAACGAAAAACTGATCAATCAATGGAAACACGAACAATCTGTTTTACGGACGAGGGAAAGACGACCGGAAATGTTGGGAGATGGATAGAGTAATGTAAAAATTAATAAGTAAAAGTAAACTGAGCTTTTGCTCAGTCCCGAGCTACAATTTCTTATGAATCAAATATACTAACGAAGTTGAAGTAGAAGTTAGGAATTGTTATTCGGGAAAGTAAAAAGTAAAAAGTCCATAGCATTTAGAAATATGTTCCCGATTTTTAGGGAAATATAAACAGGCTTCGGTAGGTTGAAAAACTCGGTAGTTTATTGCTTATTCCTATTTATAGTTAAAGAATAACTAATAACATATTACGATTAACCCAATCCAGTTAATTTAATCACACAATCTCCATTTTGCAAAATCCTTACCTCCCCAGATTCCTTATACTCTTAAAAATAATCCCCACATCATTCATGGTTTTGTAATCGCGTGAATAGAGCAGGTTGAGCTTTGCTGTGGTTTCTTCATTGAGGGTTTTATTGGACAAACCATCACAGGGTGTTAAAATTCCTTTTTTTATAGAAGGAAGTTTTTTAAGATCAGTATATTCTGATATGGAATATCCAACCCATGTTTTTTGTGCAAACAATACATTGAAAATGTTGGCTAAAAAACCAAGGGGATGCTTTTGGAAAAAGATCAGAAAAGGGGAGGAGGCCAGGAAAAACACTGCAAAAGCGGCATCCAGTAGTCTTTTGTTCCGCTGGTTGTGTGGTTTGTTGATGGCATTGATATCAATAATATACAAGTCGCCAGAAGTATTGATGGAATTGCTGCCAATCAGGAATAAGCTTTCGGGAGGTGCTATTTTGTATTGAATGGTTTTGTTTTTGAGATCCGACATATTGCTGATGATGGCTGAAGCCGATAAGCTTTTGGCACAAAAAATCACTTCATCAATTTTATAGATTTCAATAATGTCGTTTATTTGCGATAGATTTCCAATGAAATTCTGATTATTGTTTTGTTCTGTTGTATTTACAAGGCCGATAAATCCGGGATTGATATTGGTTTTTCTCAATAAATCGGCCACTCTTTCGGCTTCTTCCGAGTCTCCAGCAATGGCAAATCTTTTGTTTTTGTTTTCACCCAGCCGGAATGATTTTATTTTAGTAATATGTAGCATTAAGCGTATGAAAATCATCACGAAAATACTCCAGATTGCACCCAGTAAAATCATTGCTCTCGAAAATCTTAACGAAGTATTGAGCAAGGCGTAAATTACAAGAATAATAACCGTTCCTATGGCAATTCCCTGAAATACTTTGCTTAATTTATGCGGTTTTTCGTATCCTCCAGCAAAGAAAAAGCTCATTAGCCATATCAGAATGTAAGCTGGAACTACTAGTAAAATATATTCTACCGGATAATATTCGTAATCCGTGGAAAAGAAATAATGCGACCAATAATTCTTAATCAGATAAATACCACCCCAGATGCTTATTAAATCCATTACAGGAAGCAGTAAGTTGCTTAAAAATCTTTTTACAAGAGAGATCGCAGCTCTGAGATAAATGGCTGTATTGATCAGCAATGAAAAAAGCCTAGCATTCTTTTGCGAAAAATGTTTTTGTGCAAAAATAATCATGGCATTGTAAAAAACAAATACATAATTGATGCTGCTTTTCTTGGTACTTTCTCCTTTGTAATGGATGATTCTTGTTTCGGGAAAGTAAACATTTTTATAACCTGCTTTGATGATGCGATACGAAAGGTCGATGTCTTCGCCATACATAAAAAAAGCTTCATCCAACAATCCTACTTCATCCAGCACACTTTTGCGCATCATCATATAAGCACCTGCCAGAATTTCAATTTCATGGGTTTGGTTTGCATCTAAATAACTTAAATGATATTTCCCGAATTTTCTGGATTGCGGGAATAATTTCGACAAACCGAAAATTTTGTAAAAAGCAACCTCAGGTGTGGGCAACCCACGTTTAGATTCAGGTAAAAAATTACCCTGACCGTCAATCATTTTTACACCCAATCCTCCGGTAACAGGATGGGCATCCATGTAAGCAATTGATTTTTCGAATGTGTCGCTTTCAACTACAGTGTCGGGATTTAACAATAAAATATATTCACCTTTTGCCTGAACGATCGCCTGATTGTTGGCCTTTGAAAAACCTCTGTTGTCTTTGTTTTCAATTAATTTTACATCAGCAAACTTTGCTTTCACCATTTTAACCGAAGCATCCACTGAATGATTGTCAACCACAAATATTTCGTTTTCAATGTTTTTGCACGCAATCTGAACAGAATGCAAACATTGCTCCAAAAAATATTCAACATTGTAGTTAACAATAATAACAGATAGTTTCATAGTAGATAGCTCCTTTGGCTGTGTTTGTAAAAAGTCGGAAGCCGGAAGTCCGAAGTCCGAAGTAAAAGAAAAAAGTATTTGTGTAAAGTAAAAATATAATAATTGATTCTTAGTGACTTAGTGCCCTGCCTGCCTGCCTGCCTGCTTTTTGTGGCAAAAAATCTTAACTCTTGATTCGTATTATGAAGTATGAGTTCGAAACTGTTATTTGGTAAAATAAAAGTATTATTGATACTTATATTCTGCTTCTAACTTCGGTCTTCCGACTCCTTAATGCATTGGAATTAAAAATGCCACTCCAATTCCAAGTAATACAGTGATAAATTTTTGAATATTATATTGATGATTTTCGCTGGTTTCAAACAAAATGGAAGTAGAAACATGGAGGAAAATACCTACCACAACTCCTAATATCATATCGAAATATTGACTCAGATTACCCGTCATTTCAGAACTAATCAGATTACTTACCAATGAACCGGCAGGAGTCATTAAAGCAAAAACTGCTAAATAAAGAAATGCTTTTTTTGCGGTCATGCCGGTTTGAAGAAAGATGCTCATCAATACAATGGAAATCGGGATGTTGTGAATGATTATACCTACTGTAAGTGAGTGTTGCACATGACTATTAAAACTTTCAACAATCGGCATTCCTTCAAGAAAGGCATGAATACAAATCCCTATCATTAAACCAATGGGAGCCACTTTTGGTAAATGCCCGCTATGATCATGTTCTTCTTCGCAATCATGCGCATGACCATGGCCATGTTCAATTCCTTTGGTTAATAATTCAAGTAAAAGTTGCAAAACAAAACCACCCAATATGAATGCACCGATATGGGCGGTTCCACTTTCGAAAATTTCAGGCAACAGGTTTAAAAAACTGATGGCCAATAAAAAAGCGCCGCTGAATGCCAATAATAATTTTAAGACTTTAGGGTTTTCTGTTTTAAAAAGAAATAGTGTAGATCCGCTAATGATCACGGTAGTAAATAAGACAATGTATATGATTAAATTTCCCATACTTAATTTGATTGTTCTGCAAAAATAAGCATTAAATTTTAAAGTTGACAGTTTTTACTTATTCAAAAATAGGATAAGCATTAAGAAATATGTGTTTTCATATTTTAAATCAAACTAATTACCACTGCAAAATGGCTAAAATTTAGCACATTTATATAATCACTAAATGATTTTGAAGTTCTGCATATCCAAGTCCTTAAAGTGGCAAATTTTCTTAAACGCATTTCCTAAATTTTCAATCAAATCGCCTGCTATTAATGATTCTTCTGAAAATTCAGCAGCGTACAAATCTCCAGCCATACCATGTATGTAAACTCCCATCAACGATGCATCTAATGAATTGTAATTTTGTGCCAATAATCCTGTAATGATACCGGACAATACATCGCCACTGCCGGCTGTAGCCATACCTGGATTGCCATTGTTGTTAAAGTAACAACTACCATCGGGTGTAGTAATTGCAGTATGAGCTCCTTTTAAAACAATGAAAATTTGATGTTTGACAGATAACGCTCTTTGTAATAAATTTCGTTCAAAATCGTTGGCTGCTTTTTTTGTAATACGTTCAAACTCTTTGAAATGAGGTGTAAGAATGCTGTTTTTGGGAATGTATTCCAGCCATTCTTTGTTTTCTCCCAAAATGTTAATGGCATCGGCATCTATCAGCATCGGTTTATGGAATTGTAACAATAGTTCTTTCACTCCGTTTTGTGTCAGGATATCAGTTGCTATTCCAGGTCCGATTCCAATAACATCAAAATTTTCAATTGCTTGAATAGAAGTAAATATTTTGTCATTGATATCTGTTTCTGTCATGGCTTCGGGAACTGCTGTCTGCAGGATAGCCTGTCCATTTTTGGGACAATGTAGCGTGAGCAATCCAACACCACTTCGCAAACAGGATTTTGCAGAAAGAATGGCTGCTCCCATTTTTCCAATACTTCCGCATATCAATAAAGCATGGCCATAATTCCCTTTATTGGCAATTTTCTTTCTGGGTTGGAATATCTTTTTAATAATAGCATCATCCAGCAGATAATTATGTGTTTTTGCTGTCTCAATAAATGCAGCAGACAATTGAATAGGTAAAATTTCCCATTTTCCAACAAATTGGTAGTTTTGAGGAAACATAAAAGCGAGTTTAGGCAATTGAAAACTCAGTGTGGTGTTCGCTTTTATGATGATATCATCAATTGAATTGCTTTTGTCGCAAAACAAACCTGATGGAATATCAATTGCAATTACCTTGTTTTCTAAAGAGTTGATATGTTGAATTACTCCTGCAATTATTCCTTCTGTTGCCTTGTTCAATCCCGAACCCAGGATAGCATCCACTATGATATTTTCTTTATTGATTTCAGGTATTTCTTCCAGCGAATAAATCTCATAGAAAGGAATGTTTGAATCTTTTATTTTTTCAAAATTAATCTCAAAATCTTTGGATGTTTTTTCAGAATGATGAATAACTATTATTTCTGCACGAGAACCAATTTCTTTCCACATTCTTGCTAATGCCAATCCATCGCCACCATTATTTCCCAGACCACAAAAAACAGTAAGTTTTGTAAAAACATTATAATGATTGTTGAACCAGTGCATACAGGCATTGGCTGCTCTTTCCATTAAATCTACAGATGCAATGGGTTCGTTTTCAATGGTGAAAGCATCCGCTTGTCTGATTATATCAACGGGTAATATTTTCATTTGTATATGTTTTGTTAAATCTCTGAAATGATTATTGTTATATTATTCAAGTTTGTCAATTTTTTTCATGTTTCGCCAATGGAATGCCCATGATATATTCATTTCGCTTGTTGTTCGACATTTCATGATTATTATTGTTAAATTGAGATAGTTACATTCCAAACGAGAGATAGTTTCACTTCAAATAAAGCTATCATTTTAATAAAGCAATTACTCTAAGTGAAGCTATCACTTAATAAGCGTTTACTTCAAGAGAAGTTCTCACTAAATAAAGTTATGACTTAAATTCATCATCTTCTTCTGTAAAATCTTCTAAATAATATAAATCCTCCTCATCCTCATCATCCCACTTGTATTCAATCTTTTGAGGGCCTTCTTTTTTGAAATAAACAGCATAAACGATACCTGCTATCAAACCCATTAAATGCGATTCCCATGAAATTTCCTGCTGAAAATTGTTGGGAAAAATCCCCCATACCAAACCTCCGTAAATAAAAATTACAAACATCGAAAGTGCCATTAAACGTGTATTTTTACGTATAATGCCACTCATAAAAATAAATGCAGCCAATCCGTAAATGATACCGCTTGCTCCAATATGCCAAGCTGGACGGGCCATAATCCATACCCAGGTATTCGTAGTAAGATAAATGTAAATAAATATTTTCAAACCAATTTCTCTATAAAAATAGAAAAGGGCAGTACTAAGGATAAACAACGGTATTGAATTAGCATACAGATGTTTTATATCTGCATGAATGAAAGGCGCAAATAAAATGCCTGGCAAACCCTCCGGTTTTAAAGGATAAATTCCCAGAAAATTAAAATTTATTTTAAATATATATTCGGAAAGCATCACCAACCATATGATAGTTAGTATGATAACCGGAAATATGATACTGCTTAAGAATCTTTTCTTTTCTTCATGCATAGGGTTTTGATTTCTTGCTTATTAATAGCAAATCTACTTCAAAAAAGCACAGTAATCTGTTTTTTTTAAAATATTTTTTATGATTGTAAAGTTATAAAGTTTTTAAAGATTGTAAAGCATTTGAAATTTAAGATCTTAGTTCACTGTTAACTGTTCACTGCTCACTGCTCACTGTTCACTGTTCATTGCTCACTGCTCAATGTTCACTGCTCACTGCTCAATGTTCACTGTTCACTCTTCACTCTTTTTTGTCAAACCGTAGAATATTTTTTAAAAATGCTATCAATCAATATCGCCAGCTCAATATCGAGTTTAGTTATACCGCCGGCATCATGCGTATAAAGTTGAATACTTACCATGTTGTATACATTGCTCCAATCAGGATGATGGTCTGATTTTTCTGCTTCTAATGCAATAGCAGTCATAAATGAAAATGCCTCTACAAAGGTTTTGAATTTAAAATCTCTTTTAATGCAATCTTCATATAAAGACCATTTTGTTAATTTATCTGACAGGAATTTTTCTATTTCACTTTTTGTCAGTGCTTTCATAATGATTATTATTAATTTTTAATTAAAGATTATTTAGGAGTTCAAGCCCTGTGTGTCTTTGGTTATGATATGCAAGTAACAATATTGATAAATAAATGTTCTCCCAAAAATGGTTTATTGAAAGTAAAAATGGAAAATAGATAGTTACAGGTTTTAAAATGTGAATTGAATCTCATTATTAAATCATACTTGAAAAGTCAGTAGATTGATGGTTTTTTCTAAAAAATGAAATGAGTTGATGAGATTAATTTAGAACAAATAAATAATTGAATTGTTATTAACATACTGGAACAAAGACAGACACATTCTAGATATTTCTTTCGAAATCTATGAATGTATTCATGAGATCAATAGAAACTTTTGTATGACATTTATAGGTCGGTATTTGTGTTTGATGAATCCAAAAAATTAATCTTCTTCTGAAAGTGTGTTATTAAATAAATAAAAAAATGAAAGCACAAATGAATATTGAGGAAAAATCAATCAATACCATTCGATGTCTTTCCATGGATGCAGTGGAAAAAGCCAATTCCGGACATCCCGGAACACCAATGGCATTGGCACCGTCGGCATATGTTTTATGGATGCAGCATTTGCGTTATAATCCTGTCAATCCAAAGTGGTTTAACCGTGACCGTTTTATACTTTCCAATGGGCATGCTTCTATTTTGCAATATGCTATACTACATTTGGTGGGTTACGATATTTCATTGGATGATATCAAAGATTTCAGACAATGGGGAAGCAATACCCCCGGACATCCTGAGTATGGACTTACTCCCGGAATAGAAATAACTACTGGTCCGTTAGGGCAAGGTCTCATGAATGCAGTAGGAATGGCAATTTCAGAAGCGCATCTGGCAGCAGTATTTAATACGAAGGAACATACTGTAATTGATCACAATACCTATGTTTTTTGCAGTGATGGTGATTTAATGGAAGGTGCGTCTCATGAAGCTGCATCTATTGCAGGCCATTTTGGACTTGGAAAACTCATTGTTTTATATGATGATAACCATATCACCATCGAAGGGAAAACATCACTTACCTATTCGGATAATGTTGCAGCACGATTTGAATCGTATCACTGGCATGTTCAGGATTTGGGCGATAAAGGGAATGATTTACAGGCTATTTCAGAATCATTTGCAAATGCTAAAAAGGTAAATGAAAAGCCTTCACTGATTATTCTCCGGACACATATTGGATATGGATCACCCAATAAACAAGATACTTCAGAAGCTCATGGTTCTCCGCTGGGTGAAGAAGAAATTAAACTGGTAAAGAAATTCTATCAATGGCCTGAGGATAAAAGTTTTTGGGTTCCGGATGATGTAAAAATTCATATGAATGCTGCCAAAGATAATGGGCGAAAACTGGAAGAAGAATGGAATAAGTTATTTGACAGCTATAAAAACGCTCAACCAATGCTGGCGAAGCAATTCAACGAATACTTGATGCAGTTGCCACCGGAGGGTTGGGATAAAGAGCTACCGGTTTACAAAAATACCGATGGACCTAAGGCAACCCGAGAGGTTTCCGGGGATGTAATCAATACCATAGTAAAACATCTGCCATGGTTGATGGGCGGTAGTGCAGATCTTGAACCTTCAACCAAAACATTGATAAAATCATCCGGTTATTTTGGAAAAGGGAAGTATGGCAACAGAAATATGGCCTGGGGAATACGCGAAATGTTGATGTGTGCTGCCAGTTCAGGAATGAATGCACACGGAGGCATTCGTCCATACGCTGCTACATTTTTTATTTTTACAGATTATGCAAGACCTGCTATCCGGCTTGCCTGCATTAGTGAGCTACCTGTTATATACGTGATGACGCACGATTCAATTGGATTGGGCGAAGATGGGACTACTCATCAGCCTATTGAACAGCTGGCATCTTTCAGAGCCATTCCCAATATGTGTGTAATTCGTCCTGCCGATGCAAATGAAGCTGTTTTTGCCTGGAAATCTGCAATAGAAAATATGAAAGGACCCACTATGCTGGTATTGTCCAGACAAAAGCTAACTGTTTTTGACAGAAAAAATTTCGCTTCTGCTGAAGGGTTAATGAAAGGCGCTTATATTATGTCTCTCGAAAAGGGTGAAAAACCGGATATCATATTGATTTCCACCGGTTCGGAAGTGCAAATAGTTATTGAAGCCCAACAGCAACTTCAGAAAGAAAATATTGATGCTCGGGTAGTAAGTATGCCAAGCTGGGAAATATTTAGAATGCAGGATCAACAATATCGTGATAATGTATTGCCTCCCGAAATAAAAACCAGACTTGCAATAGAAGCAGCAGCAACTCAAGGATGGTTGGAATGGGTAGGTAGTGAAGGCAAAATAATAGGTATTTCTAAATTTGGGACCAGTGCGCCCTATAAAGAAATTTATCAACATTATGGCATTACTGTAGAAGAAGTTGTAAAAACGGCAAAAATTATAATAAGAAAATGAAAATAATTATTGCATCCGATCATGCAGGTTTCAATTATAAGAACTTATTGGTGAAGTACCTGCATGAAAACAAATTTGAAGTTCTCGATCTGGGTGCTTTTAACGAAGAACCCTCTGATTATCCCGATTATGCAGAGAATGTTGCCAATGCGCTGCTAAATAATGAAGGCGAAAAAGCAATCATTATTTGTGGAAGCGGCGTTGGAGTTGGCGTTGCAGCCAATAAATTCAGAGGTATTCGTGCGGGAGTATGCCACGATACTTATTCAGCACATCAATGTGTTGAACATGATGATGTAAATGTGTTATGTTTAGGTCAACGAGTAATTGGAATTCAATTGGCGTATGAAGTGGTTGATGCATTTATCAATGCCAGATTTATAAAAAAAGCCAGTTATCTAAGACGGCTTGAGAAAATAATTGCTATTGAAAATAAAAATATGAAGGAGGCAATGAAATGAATAACTTAATAGAATTGTTAAATTATGGTCAGAGTTATTGGCTGGATAATCTTACAAGAGAAAAAATCAACAACGATGAGTTGTTGAAAAGAGTGACACTTGAAGGATTAAGAGGAATCACTTCCAACCCAAGCATTTTTAATAATGCAATATCACAGGGCGATAGCTATGACTTACAGATAAAATACCTTGTAAATCAAGGTAATTCTGTATCTGATATTTATGATGGTCTTACTATAAAAGATGTTCAGGATGCCTGTGATATTTTGAAACCTGTATTTGATCATTCCGGTGGCATTGATGGATTTGTTAGTCTGGAAGTATCTCCCTATCTGGCACATGATGCAAAAGCTACCATTGATGAAGTACACCGACTTTATGAAAAAGTAAACAGACCCAATTGTTATATAAAAATACCGGGTACAAAGGAAGGTATTCCTGCTATTGAACAAATGATTTATGAAGGTATTCCAATTAACATCACTCTTTTGTTTTCTGTTGAAAGATACATAGAGATAGCAGAAGCTTATGTGCGTGCACTTCAACGACGCGATGCCGAAGGAAAACCAGTAAATAAGATTGTCTCGGTTGCAAGTTTTTTCCTCAGCAGAATTGATGTCCTTATTGACCATTTGCTTAAAAAAATTACTTTACAGGATAATAATCCAAAAGGGATTGGTACATCTTTACCAAAATCATTGATTGGCAAGTCGGGTGTTGCCAGTGCACGACTGGCATACCAAAAGTTTAAGGAAATATTTGGAACTGATGTGTGGAAGCAACTTGAAAATAAGGGTGCCCATGTACAACGATTGCTTTGGGCCAGTACAGGTAACAAAGATCCTTTGTTTTACGATCTCAGGTATGTGGAACCAATAATTGGAAAGGATACTGTGAATACAATGCCTGATCAAACCATAAAAGCCCTTGCCGATCATGGCAAGCTCAGGAAAAATACGATTGAAGAGGATTTAGAAGAAGCCGGAAAATTATTTGAACATCTCAAAACATTGGGGTTTGATATAAAAATTTTAATTCAGCAATTGGAGGATGAGGGTGTACAAAAGTTTAAGGATGCTTTTGATGAATTACTTGATAATCTATCAAAGAAAAAAGATGCATTGAATAAGTTGTAGGAATGATTATTTGAATTTAAGACTATGAAACGAGCCATGAGAACTATTCACACACACGAGGATGTTTATTTGGCGAGTTCCATCGGCGAAATTAAACTATGATGAATAAACACAACATGCCTAATATTAACCACTTAAGTTGTTTAATTAAAAATTAACAGATGAAAACGAAGCTTTATGATTATGGAATGATTGGATTGGGAACCATGGGATGTAACCTCGTGTATAACATTTGCGATCATGGATACTCGGTAGTGGGATATGACAAAGATTTCTCAAAATTAGAACTGTTTGAAAAAGAGAAAGGCAAATATAAGCTGTTGGGAGCAAAAAATATAAATGAATTATTAGATGCACTTAAAAAACCAAGAATCATAATGTTGCTTGTACCGGCCGGTCCCATTGTTGATTCTGTTATTTCTGAACTTAAACCGCTGATTTCAGAAGGTGATCTCATAATGGATTGCGGGAATTCTCATTTCACCGATACAGAACGAAGGATGAAAGAAATGAAAATAGACAAGATTTATTTTATGGGAGTCGGTATTTCCGGAGGAGAATCGGGCGCACGTTATGGTCCTAGTATCATGCCTGGAGGAGCAGTGGAAGCATATAAAATGGTCGATGCTATGCTTCAGTCTATTTCAGCCAAAGTTAAAAATCAAAAGTGTGTGGCTTACATGGGACGCGGTGCTGCCGGACATTATGTAAAAATGGTACATAATGGAATTGAATATGCATTGATGCAATCAATTGCCGAATCCTACCAATTACTAAAAGAAGTAGGGGGCTTGAATAATGATGAATTGTATGATGTATTCTCAAAATATAATAATGGGCTCTTACAATCCTACCTGATTGAAATCACAGCAGCTATATTTAAACAAAAAGATGATTTAACATCCGAATCCTTGATTGATAGGATTCTGGACAGTGCTCATCAAAAAGGGACTGGCAAATGGATGTCGCAAAGTGCCATGGATTTGCAGGTAGCTGTTCCGGCTATTGATGCGGCTGTTTCTGCGCGAGATCTGTCTGCTATTAAAAATGAACGTGTCGCTGCCTCTAAAAAATTTAAAGAACAGAAAATTGGATTGTACGATGATAAAGATAAGTTGATAAAATTATTGGAACAATCGCTTTATTTTTCAATGATTACTACTTATGCTCAGGGCTTTTTATTATTGCATCATGCATCCGGAGCATATCATTATGATTTGAAATCTTACGATGTGGCTAAAATTTGGAGGGGGGGATGTATCATCAGATCAGCATTATTGGAAAATATAAAGTCTGCCTTTAAGCAGCAGCCTGATTTGCTGAATTTAATGATGAATGATCACCTATCTGAAATATTGATAAAATCAAGAAAAGATATTTCAAAAGTAGTAAATATAGCTATAGAAAATGGAATACCGGTTCCTTGTTTTGTGTCATCATTAACCTACTTTGACGGATACCGGAAACGATGGCTGCCTTCCAATCTTATACAGGCACAACGTGATTATTTTGGTGCACATACCTATCAGCGCATCGACAAAGAAGGTGACTTTCACACACAATGGGATCAAAAAAGTTAATCATGGAAACAAATACATCAGAACATCCGACAATATTCGTCATATTCGGTGCCAATGGCGACCTGACGTGGCGTAAGCTGATTCCTGCACTCTACAACCTGTTTCTGGATCAATGGATGCCTGAAAAATATATGATAATGGGTATAAGTCGTGCAGATATTACGATTGACAATTTTCGTAAACATTTGCATGAAGGTGTTGATAAATTTTCACGTAGAGGAAAAACGAATCAGAAAGATTGGGAATCTTTTGCAAAATGTATAACTTATTCTCAGGGAGCCTTTGAACAAAATGAACTCTATATAAATGTTGAGCGTAAGATCAAACAATTTGAAAAAGAATGGGAAGTTGAGGTCAATCGGATCTTTTATATGGCTGTACCTCCACAGTATATTAATGTTATAGCTTCAAATATTAGTCATAATGGCCTTGCTGAAGATAAAAAGAGAAGCAGAATCGTTATTGAAAAACCATTTGGTCATGACCTTGAAAGTGCAAAGAATTTAAATATAATGCTTCATACACTGTTTGATGAGTGCCAGATTTATCGTATCGATCATTATCTGGGAAAAGAGACGGTGCAGAATATCTTAGCGTTTCGTTTTGCAAATGCAATGTTTGAACCTGTATGGAACAGAAACTACATTGAACAGGTGCAAATTACTGTTTCTGAACAATTAGGTGTCGAAAACAGAGGGAATTATTACGAAACTGCCGGAGCATTGCGCGATATGATACAAAATCATATTTTGCAATTGTTATGCCTTATTGCAATGGAACCTCCTGTTTCTTTTAATGCGGATGAAGTGCGAAACCGCAAAGTAGATGTGTTGAATGCCATTAGAAAGTTTAAAACGGAAGATATTCATAAATTTGCAGTTCGGGGCCAATATGGCGAAGGATGGATAGAAGGTAAAAAAGTAGTAGGTTACAGACAGGAACCTGAAGTAAATAAAAATTCAAATATTGAAACATTTGCTGCCATTAAGTTATATATCGATAACTGGCGTTGGAAAGGAGTGCCCTTTTATCTGCGAACCGGTAAACGAATGAATGAAACTACTACCGTTATTACAATACAATTTCAACCTGTTCCTCATCAATCTTTTTCAACCGAAGCTATTGTGAATTGGCAGCCAAACAGACTGGTATTAAACATCCAACCTCATATGGGTATTCGGCTTCATTTCCAGGCAAAACAACCCGGTCTTAAAATGCTGCTTTATCCTGTCGACATGATCTTTAATTACAACAAATCATATACCTCTGGAACGCCTGAGGCTTATGAAACACTTTTGCTGGATATTCTGGAAGGTGATTCAACGTTATTTATGCGAACAGATCAGGTAGAAGCCGCCTGGGATATTCTGATGCCCATTATTTCATTGTGGGATAAAAATCCTTCCGTCAATTTCCCGAATTATGAAGCCGGCAGCAAAGGACCACAGGATGCAGAAGCACTTATTGCTGCTGATGGTCATAACTGGATAATAATGCCCAATCTGAGAAATGATAATGAAACGAAAGGATAAAATTACAGTATTCAAAACTGTTGAAACACTCTATGATGCTGCCGCAAAATTGTGTTTAGCCATTGCTGAAAAATCTATTCTTGCAAGAGGCCGTTTTGTAATTTGCCTCTCAGGGGGCGATACCCCAAAAGGTCTATATTCATTGTTAGCAACCCATCCTTATCATGATCTCTTTCCTTGGAAAGATACCTATGTATTTTGGGGAGATGAAAGATGTGTTCCTTTAACTGATAATCAAAATAATGCATATATGGCTCAAAAATTATTGTTAGAGAAAATAGATCTGCCTTCCACCAATATTTTTCCCATTCCTGTTAACCTGCCTCCTGCAGAAGCTGCTTTGGAATATGAAAAAACAATGAAGCTTTTTTTTGGAACGGATACACCGAGTTTCGACCTTTTGCTGCTTGGAATAGGAAATGATGGTCATACGGCTTCTTTATTTCCTGGAACTGAAGTGTTGAATGAGAAAAGACGCTGGGTAAAAGAAGTATATGTTACAGAACAACAGATGTATCGTATCACACTTACTGCACATTTAATCAATAAAGCGCATCATGTTTTGTTTCTTGTATCGGGAGCGTCAAAAGCTGAGGTATTGCAAACTATTTTGACTGCTCCATTTCAACCTGAAAAATATCCTGCACAATTAATTCAACCAGAACATGGTGATATTTACTGGTATGTTGATTTAGAGGCAGCTGCCAAAATATTAAACCTATCAAATCGATTAAGAAAATATCATTTTTAATTAGAGAATCAAACTTAAACCACGCTAAATTGTTTTAAATGAGCAATAACTTATGATGAAATGAAGAAGTTAAAAATAATCAATTATTAAAAATTCATAATCATGTCAATAAAAAAAGTATGGGTGGAGGACGAATGCATTGCATGCGGTTTATGTGTTGATATTTGTCCTGAAGTATTTGAAATGGAAGACATTGCAACTGTGATTAAAGGCGTAAATTTCGATAATTACAAAGAAGGAATTATAGAAGCAGCAGAAAATTGTCCGGTAGATGTGATCAAATATACTGAATAAAATAAAATCTTTATATTTTCATGATCTATAAGTGATAACTTTTGTAGTGAAACCTTTGTAAAATGAAGGTTAGTTGAGAAATAAATAATACAATATATATGAAAGTACTATATCAGATGTAATGTTGTATTTTATTCATAGTTTTTTATTTATTCTCTTACTTTTTCCTTGATGAAAAAGTAACAAAAAATCAAGACTGCATATAATCCCGAAGTTTCGGGACTACGCATTTAACCCATTTTGCAGCCTATTCGTAAAAAAACAGTTAAAAATGGATCAAATTGAGTGATTTTAGTACTGTTTTTGTCTGTAACTCATTAAAAGTCAAGAATAGCATTTTTGAGAATGGCTTGTAGTGCCATGTAGTAT
>JBBRCQ010000022.1:0-56488 GCA_038204725.1 Bacteroidales bacterium
AGGAAATGGTTGCAGCCGGTAAAGTAGTAATGGTAACAGTTGATGTTGAAGTTACAACTCCACAACCACCTGCTGCTGCTATGGTATTGGTTACTGTATAAGTTCCTGCTGCGCTCGTTGCTAAGTTTATCTGACCGGTTGCAGTACTTACAAAGTTTAATCCGACTGTAGATGAAAAGATACCTGCTATACCTCCACCGTTAAAAGTTGGTGACGGATTGGAGGCATTAGAGCAATAAGGTGTGGCTGTGTAACTGAATGTTGCTATCGGTAAAGGGGTTACGGTTATCTGTATGGTTGCTGAAGAGTTGCTGCATCCACCGGACGTAACAGTTCTCCTGTACCAGGTTGTTTGTGTCAATGCACCCGGTACATAATTCTGAGCATTATTGGATCCTGATGCAGCTACAAAACCGGATGATGGTCCACTAATGCTGCTTTCCCATAAATAAACATAGTTACCACTGCCTCCGGTTGGTATTGAACCCGTTAAAGATACCGGTGTTGAATCAGCGCAAATAGTCTGCATGGATCCTATCGTATTTCCAACAATCACCGGACTTACTTTTATAAAGATAACAGATGAAGTATTGCTACATCCTCCCGAAGTGACTGTTCTTCTATACCATGTTGATTGTGTTAATGCGCCCGGAGAATAATTTTGACCGTTGTAGGTTCCTGAAGCAGTTATAAAACCGGATGATGGCCCGGTGGTGCTGCTTTCCCATAAATAAACATAGCTTCCATTTCCACCTGTAGGCAAAGTTCCGATTATTGTCCCTGGAATATTCCCAGAACATACTGGTTCATTATAAGTTGCAAGAACATATATTTTTTTCACTGTACCAGAACAGGGATCTCCAAAAACACCATTTGTAGCAGGAATTGAAGCCGTATTATTTCCTAAAAGATATCCTTCTGTTACTGATTGACTGGTAAGTGCATTGCAGGAACTTACATCAAAAGTTGGACAAGTACCGGTTGGAGTTCCATAGCTTGCAAAGCCTACATTGATAAAAACGGTTCCTGCCGGTGCAGATAACACTGCAATAGCATTTTCAGCTGCTGTCGCACAAATTACGCCATGAGCTCCGTTTATATGATCTGTAGAATTATTCCCTATTGGGGCATATACGGTCATCGTAACAGTATTCGAGGTAGCAGAATTCACACTCACGCAGCTTGCGTTTGAAGTCATTACACAACTAATTGTATTTCCGTTTGATAAAGAAGAGTTTGTATATATATTACTATTTGTTCCTACATTGCTTCCATTTAATTTCCACTGATAAGCTGGTGTCGACCCGCCATTTGTTGGTGTTGCTGTAAAAACAACAGATGTGCCTGAACAAACCGGATTTACTGAAGCAGCTATAGTAAGACTGACCGTAAGTATCGGATTTACAATGATGGTAGCTGCATTCGATTCATTGGTAGCAACATAAGGATTAGGAGATACATTATTGGTACTGCTGAGTATGGTATTTCTAAAAACATAATAGGTCCCGGCAACATTGAAAGGTGCTACGGTTGAATTGGGAGTAAAACTAGCTCCTGTAGCTCCCGTAATATTTGTTCTTGTACCTAAAAGTATTGTACTATAGGTCCATTGATAACCCGTTCCGGAAAGAGTAACACCTGTTGGTAATGTGCCATAAGTATCACCACTTATTGCAGCACCTGTGCTTCCGAGACAAATATTCTGTGTAACATTGGCAGCAAGCGTATTGGATAAAACCAGCGTAAGATTCTGGAAAACAATACGGTTTTGCCCGATATTTTCAGAAAAATCATAAACCAACGAACTATTAGGAGTCAGACTCATTAATACCCTGGGACGGGAACTAAAAGCTTGGTCTGTCCAATTATTGTAAACAAGAGTGTCATCCACATAAAGCCGACCTCCGTCATCTGATCCCAAATCAACAACAAAAAGTCCCTTTCTGGCCGAATTGTTAAGGTTCATCCTGTAATGAACGGTAAAGGTTTCTGTATAAATACTACGATTTCCCAAACTTGAATTTAAATTAAAACAAGATAAATCTCCGCCAAAATTACGGTCAAAAATTTCTGTTTCAGTAAACGTCCCGTAATAGATATTAAAAGCTGTACCATCATAGGCATGTCCTATCCATGAATTAGTTCCTGCTAAATTTTGATCATCGGGTGATGCAGTAGGGTAGGTAGCTGTAACCTGAGTACGTGAACTTTCGCATCCAGCTGCACTCAATATTGAAACCCAATAATTGGTAGTAGATATTAGAACAAGTGTTGTAAATATATTATCGGTATTATTTGTGCTGGTTTTTAAAAGAGTCCCGCCGGATGCAGCATTATACCACTTGTATTTATCACCGGCAACCGCTCCTGAAGCAGATAAAGTTGCCGTTGAACCGATACAAATCGAAGCTCCTGTTGCTGAAGGTGATACAGGAATTGGATTTACAGTCATTGTTAAGGTATTGGAAGTAGCAGGACTGCCTGTTGCGCATGGAGTAGCATTCGAAGTTAGAATACAACTCACTGTATTCCCATTTACTAAAGAAGCATTGGTATATGTATTACTATTTGTTCCAACATTGGATCCATTGAGTTTCCATTGATAAACCGGTGTAGACCCTCCATTGGTTGGTGTGGCTGTAAAAACAACAGAAGTGCCGGAACAAACCGGATTTGCTGAAGCAGCTATTGCAATGCTTACCGGCAAATTCAATCTAACAGTTAAATTAGTCCCATTGTCTGTTCCTGTAATAAATGGAGTGCTGCTTATAATGCGTATTCTATAAGCTGTTCCATATAATGAAGCTAAAGGAATCGTTGCGTTAATGGTTCCAGCTGTGATAGTATTTAAAGTCCCTATATTGACGGGTGAAGCAAAGCTTCCACTTGCATCAGATAATTGCGCTGTGAAAACATTTCCAGAAGTATAAGTTCCGGTGATACTAAAAGGAATAGAAACTGTAGAACCGGCACAAAAAGGAGAACCGGAAATAGGGGGTGCAATCGTAATACTCGGAGGCACCCATGAAACAACTACTTGCCCAGCTGCGCCATTACCGCCTGTGTGATCTGTGCCATCAGGAATGTAAGCACCGCCGCCGGCAGTTGAACCAGAAATACCATTACTTTCAATATTCTTACCAACACCACCATTTCCACCACCAATTGAAATTCCATTTCCAGCAGTAATTCCTGAAGCATATCCACCGATACCGTTTGAGCCAGCACCACCACCGCCACCACCACTTAATGATGAAGTACCGTTTGCACCATTTCCTCCTGCATAAACGATATCTCCAATACTTGAAGTAGCTGAACCAACACCTCCACTTACAGTTCCACCGTTGGCAGCAGCTCCCCCTTCACCACCCTCTGCATAAACAGTTGCTGTTGTTCCAAACCATGAAGGATTTCCCTGGCTACCAGCACCGAAAATTCCGGCTTTAACTGCGGCAACAGTAACAGTATAATTATTACCAGGTGTAACATTTACAACTTTAACTGCATAAGCTCCCCCCGCACCGCCACCACCGCCACGAACATTTTTAGCAGCATTTCCACCACCACCACCACCACCGCCCCAGCATTCAACCGTTACGCTGGTAACTCCTAATGGTACTGTAAAAGTTCCGCTAGTAACAAATGTTTGCGTTTGACTCCAAACTGATGTAGTAGATCCCACTAATAAAAACAACAAAACACCAACCATGAAAAACATAGTGGATAGCTGTTGTTTCCTATTGGAATATAAATTTATGAAAGAGGGTAAATTATTCAAATTTTATAAATTATCTTAATGTTGCAAATATAAGCATATAATCTTAAAAATCAATCTTTTTATAACTAAAAATCAACATTTAATCTACAATTTAATTTTTTCATCATGAAATAAAAAAACAAAACACATTCTGTATCTATTTTATTGATTATTAGCTAAATAATAAAATACTGTTATGATAATCTTGCGATTTAGGATTTTTTATTTATATTTTTAAGCTTATTTAATCTCATATATACATTTTACAACTAACAATATTCGATCCAATTTTTATATTATTCTGTTTATCATTTATTTACAAATTTAATTTTTATTTTTTTGCGTATTGCCCTTTATAAACGAATAGTTATTTTCTTTACTTAATAAACATCAAAAGTTTGTGGACATTATTTGCAGTCTGCTTATTTTACAAAATAGAAATTAGCAGAATATTTAACTGAATAAGTATTATAAACTGATCAAATGCTATACCCATTTCCTAACTGTAGCATGATTAAAATATATCTAAATGTGATTCGAAATTTTCAAATGATTGTCATTTTTTAAAACAGTGTAAATGTAAGTTATCTATCAGAATTTTTTGTAAGGAATTGTCTAAAAATCTGTAAGGAAAAGTTTGATTTCTGTGTAGGAAAAATCTTACATAGAAAGTTGTATCTATTCTATTTTATGTTGAATAGCGGTAATGCATGCTCTTGTTTTGGAGTATAATCCAATACAAGAGATACAATAAATTGGCGAGAGGATTTCGTTAAAGTAAAAAACCTATTTCAATCATTTTAATAATCAAACTTACAACATCGATGAATATTCCTATTCATTTTTATTATTGAAAAACATTTTACGACTGATATTGCCTTGTTGATTTATCAATTGTACGGTTAGGATTTGTGATTTTACATTTAGATTTAATTTGTTCAGCATTGCACCCTGTAGTGATTGATGCAACAATAAGCGACCAGTGACATCGTATACATTCATCTCCGTTTCTTTTCCTACAAGGCTAAGATCAATGATCAGCTGATTACCATCTGTATATATTCTGGCTGGAAGTTCATCATAGCTTGCATTCTGAGCAGGTCCAAAATGTAATATAAACCGGGAAGCATCATCTGCGGTTAACGATTGAAAACGATAGCTCTTTTTTGCTTTCATATTTTGAATAGAATGCATTTGACGATCTTCAAGCATCACTGTTCCATATTTTTCAACATCAAAGTTACAGTTGATGGTATATTTCCCATCGGTTCCGGCTTTAAACTTTAACGGAACCATTGGATTATCAATGGTATCGGTAAGGTATCGCACAGAGAAAAATTTGTCAGCAGAGGGTAAATAAAGACTTGGAGCTGTTGCAATCGGACTAAACATTTTTGCAGCACCTTGTTGAGGTTCAGCATATCCAAACATCAATCTTACTTCATCAAAACTTTGATCGGCTTCAGATTGTACAACCACGCTAAACAATCCCCGATCAATTGCATCAGTATTTTTAAACCACGCTCCGGCTCCTTCATGAACACGGATAGCATTATTCATACCCAGATTTGCTGCACTGGCTGCTCTTACGAAAAAACCCTGCATTGGAGCTATATATCTGGTAACACCATTGGTACCACTTCCGGAAAATGAATTACAAACTCCGTAATTACCGGCAGCTTTGTTATAAATCCACATATCGTAACCACCACCACTGTTCAGTAAATTAGAACGCGACCAACCCGAAGCAGCTTGCCAGTCGATGGATGAAGGATAGGGATTACCCACAAAATTGAATCCGTTTAAATTGATATCAGGACTATTGATTGTAAGATAATAATCTATAGCTGCATTGTTTAAATTACCTACAAAAGTGTTGGTTGGAGTACTCGCCTGTGCAGAATAAAGATACCCTCTGCCTACTATAAAATCATTTCCGGAGTGTATTGTATTCCAATTTATATCTGAGGTTGTATTGAGTTTATAAATCCAGCAACTGCTAGGCTCATACCATGAATATAGATCATAGCCGGTTCCGTTGCCATAGGTACCCGAAGGTGTCCAGTTGCCACTGATACTTTGTGCTACCACAGGTGATGAAAGAAAGTGCCACGATTCGGCAGCTCCACTGATATACCTTTGTACAGTCGCTGCTACATTGTTGGTATGATGAATAAGCGAAGCGGTTCCGGTTGCGTCTGATTTTAAAACAAATCCTGTGGTTCCCGCATTATTGGTAAACGTTCCTTGTACGTTCAAACTGGCAATTGGAGAAACCATTAATTTACATCCATTTGCTATTGTTAGATTTCCACCGACTGTCGTCGTTGCCATTGCAGTAGTCTGAGCGGTACCGGAAACGAATAAATCACCGTTTACATTCAATGTATTTCCGGGAAGTGTTTTTGTTCCACTTCCGCTCAAAATAAGATTTGCGTACCCGGGTATTGTACCATTAGGGTTTACAACTGTTTGATTTGTTCCGTTATATTCGATAGTATTGGCGTTTACAGCTGCACGCAAAATACCGGTTCCCTGTAATGTCAGCGAACCGGCAATACGCATAACATTCCCCGAACCTGGTGTCAGCCCTGCCCCGTTGACAATGGTAAAATCGTAGAAATTAGTCTGACCGGTCATGGTTGCATTGGCATTCGTGATGATTACTTTACTGGTTCCGGAATTAAAAGTACCCAGATTCGACCACGCGCTGTTACTGCCTGCAATTGTGAGTGTAGTTGCTGTTCCACCGTTAAGAATTGCATTGCTATGCATGGAAATGGTCTTCACAGAAGCTTGAGGAACTAATGGTAAAACCGGATCAAAAAGCGTTGTGGATGCATCAGGAATTATAGCATCGCTGTTCACACCCGGAACAACGCCCGTCATCCAGTTAGCCGAAATATTCCAATTAGTACTTATACTACCTCCCCATACAAAACCTAACGTCTGCAGTGTAGTTACTGTTATTGAATTGCTTGCTGTTACAACACTACACCCACCTGCAGCAGCAATTGTATTGGTTACCGTGTATGTTCCGGGTGTTGATGTAGCTAAATTAACTTCACCGGTTGTTGTATTTACAAAGATTAAACCTGAAGTGGATGAAAATATTCCAGCTACTCCTCCTCCGCTAAATGTTGGCAAAGATGTTCCTGCATAACTAAATGTTGCAATTGGCAAAGTGGTTATTGTTACAGAAGTTGTTGTAGTAACGATTCCGCATCCTCCAGATGCAGCTAAGGAATAGGTTACCGTATAAATTCCTGCAGTACTTGTGCCTGGAGTAATAGCTCCTGTAGAAGCATTAATGCTTAAACCTGCCGGTAATGCAGTATAAGTACCTCCTGCAGTTCCTGTTCTGGTTACAGATTGTGCAATAGCAATACTTTTGCAAAAAGGATTTCCTGCATAGGAAATAGTTGCAGCCGGTAAAGTAGTAATGGTAACAGGTGATGTTGAAGTTACAACTCCACAACCACCTGCTGCTGCTATGGTATTGGTTACAGTATAACTTCCTGCTGTGCTCGTTGCTAAGTTTATCTGACCGGCTGTTGTACTTACAAAGTTTAATCCGGCTGTAGATGAAAAGATACCTGCTACACCTCCGTTGGTAAATGTCGGTAAAGGATTGGATGCATTGGAGCAATAAGGTGTGGCTGTATAACTGAATGTTGCTTTTGGTTGTGTAGTAATAGTAACCGGAGTAGTAACCGGAACTGTAGCGCAACCGCCAGATGCCGGAATAGCATAAGTTACTGTGTAAGACCCTGCTGTACTTGTACTGGGTGTGATGGCTCCTGAAGAAGCATTGATACTTAATCCTGCAGGCACAGAAGTATAAACACCTCCTGTGTAAGCTCCTGTTCCATTCAATGTGATTGACTGAGCTGTAATCAATGAATTACAAAACGGAGTCCCTGTATAACCGATAGTTGCAGTTGGAACAGCGGTTATGGTTACACCGGTTGTGGTTGTTACAACTCCACACCCATTGGCTGCAGCTATTGTATAGGTTACCGTATATACTCCTGCAGTACTTGTGCTTGGTGTGACAGCTCCTGTAGAAGCATTAATGGTTATTCCTGCCGGTAATGCGGTATAAGTACCACCTGAGGTCCCGGTTCTGATTACAGATTGAGCAGTAGCAATACTTTTACAAAAAGGAGTTCCTGCATAGGAAATGGTTGCAGCCGGTAAAGTAGTAATGGTAACAGGTGATGTTGAAGTTACAACTCCACAACCACCCGAAGCAGCAATGGTATTGGTTACAGTATAAGTTCCTGCTGTGCTCGTTGCTAAGTTTATCTGACCGGTTGCAGTACTTACAAAGTTTAATCCGGCTGTAGATGAAAAGATACCTGCTATACCTCCGTTGGTAAATGTCGGTGAAGGATTGGATGCATTGGAGCAATAAGGTGTACTCATATATCCAAAACTAGCTACTGGTATCGGATTTACAATGATTGTAGCTGCATTTGATTCATTGGTAACTACATAAGGATTGGGTGAAACATTATTACTACTGCTGAGTAAGGTATTTCTAAAAAGATAATAAGTCCCGGCAGCATTGAAAGGTGTTGCCGAAGTATTTGGGGTATAAGTTGCTCCTGTGGCTCCGGAAAGATTACTCCTTACACCCATAGGAGTTGTACTATAAGTCCATTGATAACCGGTTCCGGAAAGTGTAACGCCTGTTGGTAAAGTTCCATAAACATCACCACTAATAACTGCTCCAGTATTCCCAAGACAAATATTCTGAGTAGTATTTGCAGATAGTGAATTTGCTATTACCAATGTCAAATTTTGAAAAACAACCCGATTACCACCTCCATTTTCATAAAAATCATAAATCAATGAACTGCTCCCATTCATACTCATCAATACCCTTGGAATGGATGTAAAACTAAGATCAGACCAGTTATTATACAAAAGACTTCCATCAATTGTTAAACGACCACCGTCATCTGATCCTAAATCAACAATATACAGTCCCTTTTTTGTGGAATTCATCCTGTATCTTACTGAAAATGTTTCTGTATAGATTGATCTCGGTATTGAATTTGAGGTAAAACCGAAACAAGTATTATCACCACCAAAATTCTGATCAAAGGTTTCTGTTTCAGCAAAAGAACCATAGTAAGTATTTAAATTCGTTCCATCATAAACATGACCAATCCATGAATTGGATGCTGAAGCATTTTGGTCATCGGCAGAAGCAGAAGGATAGGTTGCAGTAACCTGATTACGTGAACTTTCGCATCCAGCTGCAGTTAATTTAGCAACCCAATAATTGGTAGTAGATATTAGAACAGGTGTTGTAAATATATTATCGGTATTATTTGTGCTGGTTTTTAAAAGATTTCCGCCGGATGCGGCATCATACCATTTGTATTTATCACCGGCAATCGCTCCTGAAGCAAACAAGCTGGCTGTCGAGCCAATACAGATTGTAGCTCCTGCTGCTGAAGGTGATCCAGGGATTGGATTTACAGTCATTGTTAAGGTATTGGAAGTTGCAGGACTGCCTGTTGCGCAAGGAGTAGCATTCGAAGTCAGAATACAACTCACTGTATTCCCATTTGCTAAAGAAGCATTGCTATATGTATTACTATTTGTTCCAACATTGGACCCATTGAGTTTCCATTGATAAACCGGTGTCGACCCTCCATTGGTTGGTGTGGCTGTAAAAACAACAGAAGTGCCGGAACAAACCGGATTTGCAGAAGCTGCTATACTCAGACTAACCGGCAAATTAGTAATAATTGCCAGATTACTTCCATTTTCAGTTCCAACTACTGCAGGAGTACTAGCCACAACACGTATTCTATAAGACGATCCTGTAATTGTACCTAAAGGAATTGTTGCAGATATAGTAGCTGCTGTAGTAGCTGTTAACGTTCCTATATTTATTGCAGTGGCAAAATTACCACTTGAATTAGAAAGTTGTGCTGTAAAAACATTTCCTGAAGAGAAAGACCCTGTGATATTAAAAGGAACAGAGATGTTTGCACCGGCACAAAAAGGAGATCCGGAAATTGCAGCTGTTGCTATAGCATCTGTAAAAACGTTTAAGGTGTAATCTTCTACCTCCCCATCAATATTTGTCTCACAAGAAGTAGGATAAGCATTGTACTTAGCAGAAATTCGCATTCTGGTATTACCGGATAATGCTCCTGAAGGAACCGTTATGCTGTAAGGACACAAACTGCATATCCCATTGGTTGTATTTTGAGTAGTACCAAGATTAAATGTTTCACCGGCATCGTTAAAATTACCATTTTGATTCCAGTCTATCCAGACACGTGCATAAATGACATAGTTACCATCAGTGTTAACATTTGTGGTCAGATTATAGGAGTTTCCAATCTTAACACTCGTAATTTGTGAAGTATAATCGCTATAACCTGATGGTTTTGCAGTTATATTGTTAATTGTATTAAAATTTACTAAAGTAATACTGGTTTGATAGGTTGTATTTCCACTTGAATTGCAATAAGCTAACAGTGAAGTACCGGTAACAGCCACATTTTGTGTAACAGCACCTCCTACACTATTTGTAATGTTTCCGTTATAGTTTATATTTGGAGTCGTAGGCTTAAACCGCACATAAATAGTTGTTGAGGCTAAAGAAGTTCCTGTATAAGGAACATTTACTGAAGTTGAAAAACCATAGGCTGATGTTAAAGAAACTTCAAAATTTGAAGGAGCTGTTACTAAAATATTGCCGGGTGCTCCAGTAAGATTTGTTCCACTTAAAGCATAAGAATATTCTAACGAAGTGCCACCACTTACAATATATCCTAAATCCAGAGTTGTCGGAATTACTGTAAGAGCAGGAGGTACCACCCAGGAAATTATTACCTGACCAGCTGCACCAATACCGCCTGAGTGATTTGTGTTATCCGGAATATAAGCACCTCCCCCGCCTCCTCCGGCAGTTGAACCAGAATTGCCATTATTTTCACTATTCCTACCGGCACCACCATTTCCACCTCCAATTGAAGTTCCATTTCCAGCAATAATTCCTGATGCATTTCCACCGATACCATTTGAGCCAGCACCACCTCCTCCACCACCACCTAGTGATGAAGTACCGTTTGCACCATTTCCTCCTGCATAAACGATAGTTCCAATACTTGAAGTTACTGAACCAACACCTCCATTTACTGTTCCTCCGTCAGCAGCAGCTCCCCCTTCACCACCCTCTGCATAAACAGTTGCTGTTGTTCCAAACCATGAAGGATTTCCAGCACCACCAGCACCATTTATTCCAGCTTTGAGTGCAGCTACAGTAACAGAATAATTATTACCCGGTGTAACATTTATAACTTTAGCAGCATATGCACCTCCAGCACCTCCTCCGCCACCACGACTATTATTAGAAGAATTTCCACCACCGGCTCCACCACCGCCCCAGCATTCAACCGTTACGCTGGTTACTCCTAATGGTACAGTAAAAGTACCGCTTGTAGTAAATGTTTGTGTCTGACTCCAACCTGATTTGGTCGAAATCACCAATAAAAGCAACAATACACCAACCATGAAAAACATAGTGGATAGCTGTTGCTTACTATTAGAATATATATTTATGATAGAGGGTAAATTATTCAAATTTTATAAATTATCTTAATATTGCAAATATAAGCCAACATTTAAACTACAGTCTGTTTTTCATCAAACTTTATAAAGCATAAATGGCTTTTATTTTATTGATCTTTAAGAGAAATAATCACAAACTGTGATGATTATCGTAAGATCTCAGATTTTCAGCTATTCTATTTATGTTTATTTATTCCCATATTTACATTTTGAACTAACAATATTCGAGCCAAATTTTATATATTCTTGTTTATCATTAATTTGCAAAATTTATTTTTAAATTTTTACATATTAATCTTTAAAAACGAATAGTCATTATTTTTACATAAAAAACACAGCCAGAAATACAGTAAATGTAAGATTAGCAAACAATAAATCGTTATATTATCTACCTCAATAGTTTATAGCCATTTTATTTACAATTCTATTTTCACATCTGTTGTCTTTTTTATAACAATGTAATTGCATGCTATCTATCAGCGTTTTTTTTGCAGGAAATTGTGTAAAAACCATTTGGAAAAATTTGATTTCTTTGTAGGAAAAAATTTTACAAAGAAAAGCTGTATCAATTTTAAAAGCATTGCAAACTCATGTTGGAATTTTTACAATCAATTGATCTTTTATAGCCTGGTCTAGTAAATTTATTATACTTTTGTCAGAATTTTATGAAAATAATACGATGAGGGTTTTTAAATTTGGAGGAGCTTCGGTAAATAGTGCAGATGCAGTAAAAAATGTAGCTGAAATACTTGTTAAATATAAAGCAGAAAAAATATTAGTCGTGGTTTCGGCAATGGGCAAAACCACCAATGCACTTGAAAAACTGGTCATGGCCTATTTCAACAAAAGCAATGAAACCAAAACTTTGTTAGAAGAAATCAAAAAATACCATTTCCAAATTATGGATGCACTTTTCGTGGACAAAAACCATGAAGTTTTTAGTGAAATTCATCTTATTTTTGAGGAATTGATGCATAAATTAATCACACGTCCTTCTGAAAGCTATGATTTTGAATACGATCAAATTGTTTCTAAGGGCGAAATGATTTCCTCCGCTATCATCAGTCATTATCTGAATACAAAAGGTATTCACAATCAGTGGCTCGATGCCAGGGAAATTATAAAAACCGATAGGACTTATCGCGAAGGTAAAGTAAATTGGCAGGAAACAATGCACAAAACCAATAATTTTGTAATTCCATTTTTTGAGGATAAAAGTTTGAATTCGCATTTAATGATAACACAGGGTTTTATAGGCAGTACACCCGATGAACATACTGTAACACTGGGAAGAGAAGGTTCTGACTATTCAGCCGCAATTTTTGCCTACAATCTGGATGCAACCGAAATGGTCATCTGGAAAGATGTTCCCGGTTTGTTGAATGCTGACCCAAAGTTTTTTGAAGATACACAAAAACTGGATGCCATTTCTTATCGTGAAGCCATTGAACTGGCATATTACGGGGCAACCATTATTCATCCGAATACAATCAAACCTCTTCAGAACAAGAACATTCCGCTGTATGTAAAATCTTTTTTACAACCCGAAAGTAAAGGAACGCTCATTTCAAAACATGAAAATACAGATAGCTTGATACCATCTTTTATTTTCAAACAGCAACAAACATTAATTTCGATATCTCCCAAAGATTTCTCCTTTATAGCCGAAGAAAATCTCTCGGATATATTCGCTATCTTTTTCGATCATAAAATCAAGATCAACCTGATGCAAAATTCAGCCATCAGCTTTTCTGTTTGTTTTGATGGTAGTGAAAAACAGTTCGACACATTGATAAAAGCCCTGCAGAAGAACTATAAAGTAAAATACAACCTGCAACTCGACTTAATTACCATCCGACATTACAACCAACTGACCATCGATAAAGTAGTGGGATTGCGTAAAATATTGCTGGAACAACGCAGCAGAACTACTGCTCAAATGCTAGTGGAAAATCGGTGATTGGTTATTAAGTTATTAAGTTATTAGGCGTTTAGGATTTTCACTTTTCCTTTATACTTCAGGAGTTACTTTTCACTATTCACTATTCACTATTCACTATTCATTTAACCTTTATTCTTTATCCTCAAAACTCAGATTGAGTTTGCCTTTGAAACTAACAGCCACCTTAATGGATTCAGGTGTCAGAAATATATCTTCTATATTCAGTTCTTTGAGTTTCCCATTCAGTAAAATATTCTTATGAATATAATGATTCGTAAGTTCTTTCTGTATCATCAACTTTGATTCGGCGAGCTGATCTCCCAATGGAAATACAAGACCGGGTTCAATCATTCTGATAAATTTATTGTGTAATAACCAATTGGCAGTTTTGTGTAATTTATTTTTGGTTTCAAGTTCAAAATCCAACGCTGTAATTTTTACAACAGCATTTGCTGAATCATATACTGGATTTCCGGTAAAATAAATGGTAGCATTCAAGCTTCCGGTTAGCGTAGTTGCAATTATCATCTTATTGTTGCTACCATAAACTTTGATATCGGTAACCGTAACTGTCTTTTTATCCTGTGTAAAGGTTTTCCCTTTTAAATATTGTTTGGCCAGCGTATCAGCTGTTTTGTACGAAATATCTGCCATCAGATTGACAACAAAACTATTATCTAACGATTTTACAATTTTAAAATCCGGCAACCCAACATTGGGAATTACTTTGGGTTCGTCGCCCATATATGTTTCCACCAACGATTTAATACCCATTGATATCTTAATCCTTCCATCCTGACTCACAATGGGTGTGGATGTAATTTCCTGAGGATTGATTTTTAACCACATATTGTATGCATCATTGATTTTTACAGGTTTTTGCATGGTAAGCCAAATATCCTGAATATATTTCCGCATTGATAGTTTTTGTTTGATCACTTTATCTATTTCTGTACTGATCAATCCCTGATTTTTCTTTAATATTGAATTGGCAATAAACTTAATGGAAACATCCACAGGTCCTATTTTTATAACAGGTGTACTCAGCCATTCAAAACCATCGGAAACTGTATAAGTTGTGATGGTCCAGTCGCTGTTCACAAAAATGGTAGTTTTAAATTTAAGTGCAATTTCTGCATTGATTTCCCGATAATCGGAAACTGTTAAACCAAATTTTTCGATTTTATATCCTGCTTTTATCCACAATTTCAAAGGAATACGATATTTCAACAGATTGTTCTCATAATTGATATAAAAGTCTTCTTTTTTCCATGCTTTCACCATGATATTATCGTTATCGTTGTCTTCCAGGCTATTGTCTTCATACACCAATCCACTGAATTTTTTATTGATATTTTTTTGTATATCAATTAAATTAATATAAAAAGGAAGGTTGATTACAGATGACTTGGGCGAATAATCAGGAGCCACATAAGCTTCTTCGGGACGTGCAATTTTTAATGATTTACAGCTCATTAAAGTTGAAATGGCAAATATAAACACGATTAAACAATGCAGTCTAAATAGTTTTTTCATATTGTATGGGGTAAAGCAAATTAGTAAAGTGCAAAAGTAAAAAATATAACTGAACCTACTAAAAAATAGCATTAAGTTTAAAATTATTTCATACATTTGCAACTTAATGGGGCGTTAGCTCAGTTGGCTAGAGTGTCAGACTGGCAGTCTGAAGGTCATGGGTTCGACTCCCATACGCTCCACCATGAAAGTCAAACAGTTGCACAACTGTTTGACTTTTTTTTCCTTTCAAATATCGTTTTTCTGGTGTATTTTTTCTTATTTTAATTTATTTTTTTAAACTTATACTTGAATTGTCCATTTAATTTTAGATAAGCGATCATTTATTATAATTAGAGTTTTCAGAACTTCGTTATCATTATATTTTAGAAAATGTCAAGTTTTTTACACAGAAAACTTGACATTAAATTGTATAGTTATATTAAATATCTATTCTAAATTATCTAATAATTAATAATCGAATTTTGTATGGATGACTTTCCAGCAATATATCACCAAACAATTTTAAAAATCGTTTCCCATTTCAGGATTACCATTTTGAATAAGGATGTTCCGACAAATATGAATTATAATATCTTTTATCACCGGTAACTTCTTTTTCTATCCAATCAGGGATTACAAATTCTTCGTTTTCAGCTGTCAATTCAATTTCTGCAATAAAAAGCCCGGCATTGTCATTGAGAAACGCATCTACTTCCCATACTTTTCCATTGAAAAGAATTGTATATCTGATTTTTGCAACTGAAGACATTGAAAATTCTGCAAGTAATAGTTCGGCATCCGTTTTTGGGATTTCATATTCGAATTCAGATCTGCTTGCTCCTGATGTAAGCCCTTTAATGGTTAGTGTAGCCTTGGTAGCGGTCTGTCTCACTCTTATGGTCTTATCGGGATCGGTCAACAAATAACCCTGCAGAATAAATTCGCCTTTTGGCTTTTGAATTGCATTCCACTTTTCAATGTTGATTAAAAACTTTCTTTCTATTTCTAGTCCCATGGCGAATGTTTAATTAAATGTATAATTATCCGAATTTGATATATAGAATCAAAATTACTGTTTTTTAGTGAACCAAATTTCAAATTTAAAAAAAGATACTTTTTCATTTATGAAAGTTTGCCTTCTAAAAACCAAAAATCCCTGAAATTAATTAATTTGCAGGGTTTCTATCTTTCCATATTCCTTAAAAGGCATTCTATTTTCAGACAACTAACTGATTAGTTTCAGTAATTGAAAGGATTCCATACGCCTTTTCGGCAGCTAATTGTTCAGCAGCTTTTATGGAATAATCCTGTCCACTGGCTATGATTTCGCCATTGACGGTAACGTCAACTTTATATTGTTTGGAATAACCGCTCCCTATCACATCTGTTACATTGAATCCAACGGTTTTTTTTTCTCTTTGCGTCCAGTCAATCAGTTTGCTTTTGAAATTCCATTGTTTATGTTCCAATTCATCAATATCAAGATGCACTTGAATAATTCGGTTGATGATAATCCGATGGGTAAAATTAAAACCTTTGTCTAAATAAATGGCTCCTATCAATGCTTCAAAAGTATCGCCTTCGATGGAGCGATAGAGGTTGTTCGACTCATTATCCCGTTGGATTAGGTGATGGAGCCCCATTTTCCTTGAAAGTTTATTAAGGTTGGCACGACTGACAATTTTTGAGCGCAATTCAGTTAAAAAGCCTTCGTCGTTGTAGGGATATTTTTTAAACAAAAAATCTGCAACTACAGTACTTAATATAGTATCTCCGAGATATTCAAGGCGTTCGTTGCTTATTTTCATGCCTTTCCGGGTTTCTTGAGAGGCAGATTTATGTAAAAAGGCAAGCTTATAAATAAAAATATTCCCGGGATAAAACCCGAGAATATTCTTAATGGATTGGTACAATTGCTTGTCCGCAGAAAAATATGCTTTAAAAATCGATAAAAATGTCAAGACTTTTAGCGATTAAATTTTTTGAAAAGAAGTGTAGCATTATGACCACCAAAACCAAAAGCATTGGTTAAAGCAACATTCACAGTACGTTTAACGGCTTTGTTAAAAGTAAAGTTTAATTTGGGGTCAATTTGAGGATCATCCGTAAAATGGTTGATCGTAGGAGGAACAATATCATTATGAACAGCCAAAACAGTAGCAATTGCTTCTGCAGCGCCGGTAGCACCCAATAAGTGACCGTGCATTGATTTGGTTGAATTGATATTGATTTTATAGGCATGTTCTCCGAAAAGGTTGACAATAGCCATTGGTTCTACAATATCTCCTAATGGAGTAGAAGTACCATGTGTGTTGATATGATCAACATCTTCTATTTTCAGCTCAGCATCTTCCAATGCTGTTTTCATCGACATATAGGCTCCACGACCTTCGGGATGGGGAGCTGTCATGTGATAAGCATCGGCAGAAAGTCCGGCACCACCTACTTCGCAGTATATTTTAGCACCTCTTGCAAGAGCATGTTCCATTTCCTCAAAAATGAGTGCAGCTCCACCTTCACCTAATACAAAACCATCACGGTCTTTATCGAAAGGACGTGACGCTGTTTTCGGATCATCGTTTCGGGTAGATAATGCCTGAAGTGCATTAAATCCACCTATCCCTGCCTGTGAGCAGGAAGCTTCAGAACCGCCGCAAACAAACAGATCAGCTTTACCCAAACGGATATAATTAAATGCATCTGCTAAGGCGTTAGCCGAAGAAGCGCAAGCTGAAACTGTTGCAAAGTTAGGTCCTCTGAACCCATTTATTATGGATATATGACCAGCAGTAATATCGGCTATCATTTTTGGAATAAAAAAGGGATTAAACCTTGGGGTTCCGTCACCTTTGGCAAAATCAGTTACTTCATTATAAAAAGTACTTAAGCCACCTATTCCTGATGCCCAGATAACTCCGGCGCGGTCGAGATCAATTTTCTCTATGTCTATTCCTGAATCTTTAATCGCTTCATTTGATGCAACGATTCCAAATTGTGCGTATAAATCAAACTTTCGGCCTTCTTTTCTTTCGAAAAATTCACTTGGATCAAAATTTTTAACTTCACAAGCTATTTGTGTTTTAAATTTTGAAGCATCGAAACGGGTGATTACATCAGCACCACTTATTCCATTAAGCAAACCGTCCCAAAATTCAGGGACGGTATTACCTAATGGAGTAAGCGATCCAAGACCTGTTACAACAACTCTTTTTAACTCCATCTAAAATGAAATTTATTTAGTATTGTTTTCTATGTATGCAATTGCATCACCAACAGTGTTGATTTTTTCAGCTTGATCATCAGGAATTGCAATATTGAATTCTTTTTCTAATTCCATGATTAGTTCAACTGTGTCAAGTGAATCGGCACCTAAATCGTTTGTGAAACTTGCTTCAGGTGTAACTTCGTTTTCGTCAACGCCAAGCTTATCAATGATGATCGCTTTTACTTTTGTTGAAATTTCAGACATTTTTTTTTCTATTTTGGTTAAACGTGGATGCAAAGTAACAAATTTATTGACCGATAAACAAAAAAAAATATGCTTTTTTACTAACAAGAATTGTTAAATATATTTAAAACAAGCAATTACAATGGTTAAAGAGTTCTCTATTTTCTGTTTCCCCTTTTCATAAAAATACTTTACTTTTGTAGATTCAGTTATAAGGAGCGAAGAGCGATCAGTGATCAGTGATCAGTGAATAGTGAACAGTGAACAGTGAACAGTGAAGAGTGATTAGAGATTAGTGATTAGTGAAATAGTGAAATAGTTTTTCCGTAAATTGTTATCAGTCATTATTAAGCAAATAGCCTAATAGCCTATTTGCCTGATAACTCAATAACATAATAACTTAATAACCATTAACCAATAACCAAATAACCAAAAAAAAATGACAAAAATTGCCATTTTAGCTTCAGGCAGTGGTAGCAATGCTCAACAGATTATTGAGTATTTCTCAAATAACAAAGACATTAGTTTTCCTTTCATTATATATAATAAGGAAGATGCCTATGTAAAAGAAAGAGCAAAAAAACTGGGTGTATCATCCATTTATTTATCAAATACAGAAATTACTCAAACTGAAGTTTTATTGAATCTATTGAAAGAACAACAGATTGATTGGGTGATTTTAGCCGGATTTTTGTTATTGATACCGTCAAATATTATCGAAGCGTATAAAGGTAAAATTATAAATATCCATCCTGCGCTATTACCTAGTTACGGTGGGAAAGGTATGTATGGTATGCGGGTGCATAAAGCTGTTATTGCCAATAAAGAAAACGAAAGTGGTATTACTATTCATTATGTAAATGAAAAATATGATGAAGGTAATATTATTTTCCAGGCGAAATGCACACTTGATGAAAACGATACTCCCGAATCGCTGGCTGCAAAGATTCATTTATTGGAACAGGAATATTTTCCTAAAGTGATTGATAAACTAATAAATAGCTTAAAAGTTTGATATTATCAAACTTCATAATATGTACTTCCGCTATTTATTCTTCATATTTATGTGTTCTTTTGCTACCTTCGTAAATCTCAAATTTCACCAGACGACATTCCAAAGGTCCATTGAACAACGCAATTTTACGAGTGGGTCTTAAACCAATAAATTTTAATGCATTCATATCAGAACTGATAATCCATGCATTATAACCTTTATAATTCTTTTTTAAACCATCACCTATTTCCTGATACAATTTCACAATGTCCTCAGGTACAATCCGTTCGCCATAAGGTGGATTGGTTACCATTACACCACCACCTTCGGGTGGTATTTGTTCAGCGAAAGAACCCACATGGAATGTAATATCTTTATGCAATCTTGCTGATTTTGCATTTTCCAATGCAATTTCGATACTTTCGCGTGAAATATCGGAACCTACAATTTCATATTCAAACTCGTATTGATCCGACAAAGCATCTGTTTTTATTTGTTCCCAAAGTACATTGTCAAAATCTTTCCACTTTTGAAAACCGAATGCTTTGCGGTAATAACCTGGTGGAATATTATTGGCAATTAAAGCTGCTTCGCAAACGATGGTTCCAGAACCGCACATGGGATCGATAAAATTGCATTTTTTATCCCATCCGCTCAACAGTATCATTCCTGCTGCCAATACTTCGCTGATAGGTGCAGCACCTGTCTTAATCCTGTATCCTCTTTTATGAAGTGAATAGCCGGAACTATCAATAGATACATTGCATAAGTTCTTAAACAGATGAATATTAATTCGTACATCCGGATTTTCGGTATCAACACCCGGACGGCTTCCGGTTAAATCTCTGAAACGATCTACAATCGCATCTTTGGTTTTCAATGCAGCATAGTGGGAATGATTCATAACAGATGCATTTACAACAGCATCCACAGCTAAAGTTCCATTTTCATCTAAATATTCTTCCCAAGGGATATCATAGATTTTTTTGTATAAATCCTCTTCTCTTCGAATATAAAAATTCGCAATTGGTTTTAAAATATGCAAAGCAGTCCTGCACCAGTAATTAGCTTTATACATAACTGCAGTATCCCCTTTAAAGCTGACCGCTCTGTTGGAAATTTCAATTTCAGTTGCACCAATTTGTTCCAATTCATTGGCAAGAACTTCTTCTAAACCGGTCATGGTTTTTGCAACCATTAAAAAACTTTCTGCCATTTATTTTATTGTTTTTGTGATAATTTATCCATGAATCTTTTCGCATCAACTATATATCTTGAATGCGTACCGCTACCTATTGGCCCATTTCCATCCCGGGCACTTACTTCGAAAATAAGTTTTTTTCCTTCAATTGCAATTAATTTTGTTTTACAATGCACCTTTTGTCCAACAGGAGTCGCGCTAAGATGCTTAACATTGACTTCGGTTCCCAACGTGATGGATCCTTCAGGCAAAAATGGATGAACACTCAGTTGAGCCGTATTTTCCATTAAACCAATCATGGCCGGTGTTGCAAAAACATCAATCAAACCAGAACCATAACGGGCAGCTGTATCTTCATCACTTACAATTATTTCTTTGTTTCCAATAATACCTATTGTCAAACCTGATACCATTTTTTTGATTTTAATTATTACACAAAACAATCCTTCAATATAAACACTATTAAAATATAATGAAAACAAAAATTACATCTGAGGTTAAATCGAAAAAGCTTCCATTGCTGGAAGCTTTTCCCAAAATTAATTAATAAAATGTACTTATTATTTTAAGTAGTTTTTACTTTTTAGCACCACCACATGTTTTTGAACAGTCGGATTTAGCACCACATTGCACTGCTTTTTTTGAACCATCTTTGGTAGTTGCAGAAGCTGTTTTTGTGGTTGCAGTAGTACCTTTGGTTGCAGTTTTTTTATCACCAGCACAACATTTTGCATCTGCTTTTTTATCACCCGCACAACATTTACTAGCAACATCTGTAGTTGTTTTTCCGGTTACGGTTACTACTTTAGGTTTATCCTGTTTAAAAGTAGTAGCATTCGCTGTATATACAAATAAAACGAAAGTTATCATTGAAATTCCTACGATTAGTTTTTTCATCTTTATTATTTTTAAATTATTAAACAAAAATAGTCTTTTTTGGAACACATAAACTGTTATTTATAATTAAATTATGTTAAAGTGTGGTTAAGGCATGAATCCTATACCAAAAATAATCACTACTTTTGATTGAAATTTCAATGCATTGCACTTTTATACTATTTTTTACTCTTTAAATACGGGTTTGTTTTATAAATATTGTATGTCTTATTTAAATATTGTGAATGAATAAAAAGATTATATCTATCATAACGATTATCTCTAGTTTATCATTGATTGGAGTTGTTGTAATTCAATTGCTGTGGGCAAATTATGCCTTAGAATTAAGAAGAGAAATCTTTAACAACAGAGTGCAGGTTTTTTTAGAAAATGTAGTTTCTGAAATATCGAATAATAATAATTATATCGGAGCACCATTAATGTGCAATGTAAATAAAGCTGATAAACAAAATACCTGTGCCAACAACTTTATAAGAGTACATAATATTAATATAAAAAAGCTGGATTCGATTATGAATACAGAGTTTTGCGAAAGAATGAAAGTAAACAAAGATTATGTTTATGGAATTATTGATTATGAAAGCAAACAATTAATATATTGCTCAAACAAAAAATATTACAACGAATTATTAAATACTTACCACACTTATCCTTTTCCTTGCGTTAACAATAGTGAAAATAAATTTCTTGGCATTTATTTTCCCAATCAAAATATTTACATCTTAAACAGGATGATATTTCTTTTAATTATCTCCACTTTGTTTTTATTAGTAGTTATTGTAAGTTTTATACTAACGGTATTGATTTTGTTAAGGCAAAAAAAACTTTCAGAAATGAAATCAGACTTTGTAAATAACATGACACATGAACTTAAAACTCCGATATCTACCATATCACTTGCCAGCGAGATGTTAACTAAATCGACAGTGTTAGAATCAAAAGAAAAAATATTACAATATGCAAATATAATATTTGACGAAAATGCACGTTTAAAAGCTCAAGTTGAACAAGTTCTTCAAATATCTGTTTTAGATAAAAAGAGATTTAATTTAGTTAAAAAAGATATTGATATTCATGAAATCATTGAAACTGTAGTTGAAAATTTTCAATTGGTTGTACAACAAAGAGATGGTGTAATTCATTTAGATTTACAAGCAGAGCCTTCTCATATTTTTGCTGATCCAATTCATTTTTATCACATCATTTCAAATTTAATTGATAATGCTAACAAATATTCACTAGAATCACCAGTTATAACTATTACTACTAAAAGCACCAGCACCGGAATAAATATCACGATTGAAGACCATGGAATAGGAATTAATGCTGAACACTTTAAACATATTTACAAAAAACTATACCGTGTTCCTACTGGAAACATACACAATGTAAAAGGATTTGGATTAGGCCTTTATTATGTAAAAACAATGATTGAAGCACATGGAGGCACTATAAAACTTAAAAGTGAATTAAAAAAAGGGAGTACATTTGAACTGTTTTTCCCGTTTAATTACAATTTAAACATACATTAAAAAGGTGAATGCAATATTTCAACATATCGGATGCAATGAAAAGATACTGTCATTCAGAGATTTTATATGAAGAAAAATGCAAAATCAAGTGTAATCATAAAATCTACTTTAAAAATTCAGCAACTAATAAATAGTATATCAATAAATTAATTAAATATAAAAAAGATGAAAAAGTATAAAGCCAAAATATTGCTAGTTGAGGACGACCCAAATTTAAGTTTAATTTTAGTTGATTACCTCGAATTACTTACCTACGAAACTGTTTTATGTAAAGACGGCGTTCATGGTTTGAATACATTTAAATCAGCACATTTCGACCTGTGCCTTTTAGATATTATGATGCCTAAAAAAGATGGTTTTTCTTTAGCAGAAGATATCAGGAAATTAAATCAGGAAATTCCAATTATTTTCCTGACCGCCAAATCGCTGAAAGAAGACCGTATTCGTGGGTTTAAAATAGGTTGTGATGATTACATCACCAAACCATTCAGTACTGAAGAATTAAGCCTTCGGATTGATGCAATCCTTAAAAGATGCATGATCAAAAGCAATCTTTCTACCATTGAAAAACAAATTGTTTTCACCTTAGGAATTTTTACTTTTGATTATACAAATATGACGCTCATTTCGCCCACCACTAAATACAACTTAACCCGTAAAGAAGTTGATTTGTTAAAAATGCTGTGCGATAACAAAAACCTTTTGCTCAAACGTGAAACAGCTTTAAAAACAATTTGGGGTGACGATAATTATTTTATCGGACGAAGTATGGATGTATTTATCACTAAATTAAGAAAATACTTAAAAGAAGATCCCAATATATCCATCACTAATATTCATGGAGCCGGTTTCAAATTAGAAATTGAAGAATAATTATTGAGTTGATTAAACCATTTCGTATTTTAATCATCTAATTTTCATTATTCACTAATACTATAAAAAATGAAATTAAGAAAAATTTGCGGTTTGCTTATCGCAACTGCAATGTTTAGTGTATTTGCAACAAGTTGTAAAAAAGACACCAAAGATGAAAAAGATACAGATTCCACTTCCATTCAGCAACTTGTAAAAGACGAGGCTGTTATTGAATCAAGTTTTGAAGATGCATTAAATGACGCCAACGACGTCCTCTCTAAAGGAAATTCAAAAGACATTCAAACACCACCAAATACAACAGTAGACTCTGTTATATCAGGTGATACTATTATTTACACACTTACTTTCAATGGACTCAATGCTTCCAATACAAAATTCAAAACAGGAAAAATTCATTTAAAAAAGAACATCACTACACCCTGGTCGCAGGCTTTAACAACTATAACTGTTACATTCGACAGTTTAAAAGTTACAAAAGTTGCCAACGGAAATTGGGTGATGCTTATTGGTAACAAAATTTGGCAAAATGTCAGCGGAGGATTGGTTAAAAATCTAACAGCTTCGGGTTCACCAGTTATTCATAAAGTCAGTGGTTCAGTTCAAGCTACGTTCAGCGATTATTCCACTAGAATCTGGAACATTGCCCGAGAGTTAACATACAGTGGCAATTTTGCAACACATGAAATAATATTAACTGTTAATGGTTTTGGAAATGCAAATGGCTATTCAAATTTAGTAGTTTGGGGCTTAAATCGTCACAACGAAAATTTCTATACTCAAATAACTCAAGCAGTAGTTCACAAACAAAGTTGTGGATGGGATCCTGTTTCAGGTAGTAAAATCCATCAAATACCTGCTAATAATAAATCAGCAACCATTACTTTCGGATTCGACAGTTCTAATCAACCTACTACCGCTTGTCCTGATCGCCTAAAAATTGACTGGATCAAAGGAAATTATTCGGGAACACTGTTCCTTGATCTTCCTTAATCTCATCATTATATTATAGGAAAGGCTGTTTCAAAAAAGAAATAGCCTTTTTTTTTATAAATTATCTTCAATTTGTTTACTGAATTCAATATTTTCTATTTTTAAAATTTGCAATTTAAATTGTTTTAAGGCATAAGCGTAAAATAATATTGTAGCAATAAAAGTAATTAAAGCACATAATATAAATGTAGTTGTCAGCGAAATGTATCCTGATAACAAACCTGTAACTACTGCCCCCAAACCAATTCCTAGATCAACTGCCGTAAAAAAAGTAGAATTTGCTGCACCTCTCTGCTGCATAGAAACCGTATGATTCACCATGGCTTGAAATGTAGGGAATACAATTCCAAAGCCAACACCTAACAAAAAGGCAGATGTAATAAATCCAATATAGTTTTTTAACAATGCAAGCGTTAACAATCCTATAATCATAGCAGTAAGTCCTACAAAAGATATTTTTTCAGGTCCATGCTTATCAAAAATTTTACCTGAAAATAACCGAGAAATACCGAGTCCTATTGCATAAATAATAAAGAAAATTCCTGAATTTTCAATACCCGTTTCTCTGGCATACAGCGATATAAAAACAATAACCCCGCCATAGGTAAAACAAACCAATAATACAATTAAAGAAACAGGGATAGCAGAAGGAGCTAATAATTTGTGCCAGGCAAATTGTCTGGACAATGAATCTGCTTTAAATTCGGGATATTTAACTATTGAAGCCATTACAAATCCACCAACTGCAAGAATGGCAGATACGATGAACATTCTATCGTAATGGTTGTCGCCAACAATAGCAATTCCAAGCAATGGTCCTATAGCCATTCCAACAGTCATAAACAAACCAAACAAGCCCAAACCCTCACCTCTTCTATTAGCAGGAATAATATCCACAATGGCTGTTGAAAAACTTGTTGTGGTCACACCCCAACTTAAACCATGCATAAACCTTAAAATCAACAATTGAAAAACTGTAAAAACCAAAGCATAAGCTCCAAATAAAACGGCAAAAACAAAAAATGAAATTAAAAAAATGAATTTTCTACCATAACTATCCAGAAAAAATCCTGTAAATGGTCTGATCAACAATGCCGATAGTGTATAGGAAGCAAAAATAAAACCAACATGCACTTTAGAAACCTGAAGTACATCCATTATAAACACAGGCAAAGTCGGCAATAAAAAGTAAAAAGAAACTGATAATAAAAGGTTTGAACCACACATTAGATAAAAACCGCGTGTCCAGAGTTTATTTGAAAGTTGCATAAAAAAATATAAACGTAAATAAGAAGTTTTTTGCCTTAAATGATTTGATTGAATATCCGGATGAAAGACAGGAATAACCGGGGTATATAAATTCAAAAAACAGAATAATTTTAGATGATAGCTGATTCAACATATACTTTTTTCAATTTGACCCGTTTTTCTTTGCATTGATGCGTTTAAGATATCTCAGATAAAGTCGTTCAACTTTTTCGCGAGCCCAGGGTGTTTTACGAAGAAAAGCCAGACTTGATTTTACACTGGGATTTTCGTAAAAACAACGGATATGAATCAATTCTCCCAGTGTATCCCAATCAAAGTAATAAACAAGATCATTCAAAACATCTTCCAATGTCTTACCATGTAAAGGATTATTCATTTGTGGCTGTTCCATAAGCAAAATGTATTTTAAATATTTTTAGGATGCAAAGATAGTTTTGTTTCATCAGTTTCAACTCATGGAGTTATAAAAAAAAAGAGTGTTATTATAAATTTACAAATCTTATACGGTTTATCTTTTTCGGAATGAAACTGTTAGAATTTCCCGGGAATTAAAATAGTTAATTTTAAAAAAATCGCAGTATCCTATAAATCTTTTGGGATTAAAATTGTTCATCATAATTCATTTAACAACTATAAATCAGATAGTAATGGTTAGAAATCAAACTTAAATCTTGCCCTTATCCCCAGCGTTGGAGCATTGGGATGATTTAAATGGGACAAGCGTTTTACAAGGTCAACTCTTACGAATTTTAAAATATTGCTGACTCCTACACTTGCCTCCACATAGGGCGCACTTTCCAAAGAAAAGGTAAGCGGATTTCCATAAGCATCTGTAGGATAAGCCAACAGCTGTTTATTTTTATTTGGATCATTGTTTGCACCGACATCTCCAATCAATGCTTTTACAGAAAATAACTCTCTGAATTTTAATCGTTTGAACAATGGAATTCTATTTAAAAAAAATCCATTAAAATAATGGGTATAATTTACACTTGCATATCTATCGCTCACAAATTCCAGAAAATTCATCATGTTGAAAGCCTGCAACTGATAAGCATAGGTTTGGTTGGCATTATGAATAAATAACAAAGGATAAGGCACATTACCCAGTATGCGTCCTGCATCTATTTCCACATCAGAATATCCTATTAAAGATATAAAAAACCGTTTAAAAATATTGATGGAAAAACATTGATAACTGTAAGTTCCGTTAATTACATCTTTCATACCGAAGTTACCTCTCAATTGAATAACAGGATATTGATTATAAATGGGAATTCTATATGTTTTACCCTGATAAAACTGTTCATTGGGTGCAAAGCGTAAAGTTATTCCTAGTTCATTGGTGGAAATACTGTTTATAAATGCAGGATTGCCTTCATTATTGATATAATTCCACCTCCAGTTACCAACTGGTGATTGCTTAAGGAATTTAAATGAAAGCCCATAAGAAAATCCTTTGGTTAATTCCATACTATATTCCAACTTATACATATCATTAAATGTCATTTTGTCAGACACACCCCGTTTAAATGAAAGCAAGAAGTTATCTTCTGCGAAAAATTTAAGTTCCTGTCCCGGAATTTTGGTATCGTGCTGATAAGTAAATTTTATGTTATTCGTTGGAAATTCATTGAAAATATTCTTGATTTTTCGGAATGAATAAGTTATTCCTCCCAGGTATTTACTTTTTTTATCCTTGGTTCCATAAGCATAAAACCCTTCAAACAAAATTCTATTGCTCATTTTCAAATTGGATTTCCCACCTACCCTTAATCGCAGACCTTCCACATCATTAAAACTATAGAAAGTGTTTATTGGCCCGATATCAATAGGACCAACATCCTTATAGCCTGCAATAAACAGCATTAACACATCCATAAATCTTCTAAATGCAGCTACATTCTGAACCCTTTTCATCATTTCCTCCACACCCATTTCAGATTTTGATAATGGATAAGGTCTGTTTAGATTCCAATAACTAATTGGCATGTTGTTGGTATTTTCAAAAACTATCTCTTTTTGCACACCTCTGTAAGTGGAGTCGGATCGTTTTATATTGTAAAGTCTGTTGCTGTAATGTATTGTTTTATGACCAAACATTCCCAACCCTTTTTTACTAAGATTAAAATCCACTGTCATTTCATCTTTGGTTAATGCCCAATATCCTTCAACCGTGGGTGCAAAATCCTGTTCAATTTTAACATCGCTCACAAAATTCAGGCTGATATCTTTACCCACACCCATATCTACTTTTTTTATTGCATAAAGGGTATCATCAGTAATGTATAAATTTCCGGTAAACCCCATACTTATCTGATTACGGGGAATAAATCCCAGATTGATGCATCTTCGGTTATCTATAATAACTGTATCAATGATAAAAAATTTATAAAAAGCTGTTGCGATTATACTGGTTGGACTCACGAATTGATTGGTCATGAAAAAAATATCATTATCGTAAATATCAATATCAGTATACATACTTTTATTGATGGATGAAATGCCTTCCTGATCTACATATTCTTCCAATCCTACAACTCTTTTGGCATCAAAGAATTCACGCTTGGTATCATTTTCTTGTTTATAATACACTCTCGATAAAGATTCTTTCAGATAAAATGGCAAATAAGGTTTTCCATTCACCTTTGAAGTATCCACATAATCGAAAATAAATTTAAGTTTTCTCAGTATACGTTTCTCCATAAACTTAGAGGTAAAGTTATTAAGCGACATTTCCAGCTTTTCATACTTGCTGTATTCATAGTAGCTTGCTGATTCACCCTTATTAAATTTTTTTTTATCAATCACTTTCCTAATTAATTCAACTGCAGGATTGTCTTTGTTTTTATATTTTTTTACTTCTGTTTTAATGACAACTTCTTTGAGATCAATATTCTGAGGTCTAAGTTTAATTTCAATATATTGAGATTTTCCTAAAATAATTTTCTTAACAAATGGATGGTAACCTACAAATGAAGCTTTAATAATTGATGAAGCCCATTGAGAACTGATAGAAAATTTACCGTCAAAATCTGTGGTGGTTCCAATATTTTTTCCTTGAAAAATAATATTTACAAAAGGTAAAGGTTCATTGGTGATAGAATCTGTTACAATACCTCTTACAGTGGTTAACTGTTGCGATTTTACTTTTTCTGCAGGATAAATCAATAGTAAAATGACAAATATTAGTAAAAATTTTAATATTCGCATAAAAATTAAGTATTGAACTTTTTAATTAAAAAAGTTAAGGATACAACTTTTCATAAATTTCAGCCCGGGTAACAATATCTATTCCATACAATTCTACATATTCTACTTTGGTAGCAATCCCTCTATCGATTGCTTTTATATAGACACGATGGAGATGAGCCTGCTTTTTCTGAATTCTCATCTGAATTTTAGCCATACCTTTACTGTCAAACAAAAGCAACATCGGTCGATTTTGAAATGCCTTGAGTTTTATTTCAAACAATCTGTCATTGATCTTAGTGAATCTATAGCCATACGCAAATTTCTCCTGAATATAGGTTAATTCTTTTCTTTTGCCATATTCCTCTTCCAGATTGATCCAATATACATCAATGGGTTGTTCGTTATTGATAGTCCCTTCCAAATTAATGTTGGCATCATAATAAACACGGTTCTTATTTTTGCTTCTTTCGATATAAAACAAAGTTTGTCTGTTCTTGTTCATATCAATTACCATATCGATACTACACTGAGAACTATCCTTATACACATAATTCACTGGACTTCCGTAAATCAGAAGTAGCAACAACGACAAATATAAATGATAGGGTTTCATTCAAATAGTTTTTCATAGCAATGCATCACATTCCGGCATGAATAATAATGAACAAATTATTTGAATAATTCTATTTTTTCGTCTAAAAAAGTAATAGGTTCTTCATTCATAATCTCTCTTAAAGTATTTTTCAACTTAATTGATTGAATGAATAAATCATGTTCGGGAACCACATCCTTAGCATGCATTGGGCTTTTAAAATAAAACGATAACCAGGATTGAATACCTTTAAAGCCAACACGTTTAGCCAAATCCATGAACAACACCAAATCCAGTACCAGTGGAGCAGCCAGAATAGAATCGCGACACAAAAAATTTACTTTTAACTGCATTTTATATCCCATCCAACCAAAAATGTCAATATTATCCCAACCTTCCTTGTTATCGCCACGGGGTTTATAATAATTGATTCTCACTTTATGATCATAATCGCCATATAACTCCGGATATAATTCTGGTTGGAGAATTGAATCGATTACTGATAGTTTGCTTTCTTCTTTGGTTTTAAATGATTCGGGATCATCCAACACTTCACCGTCTCTATTTCCAAGTATATTTGTTGAATACCATCCATCCAGTCCTAACATTCTGCTTTTAATCATGGGTGACAAAACGGTTTTAATCATGGTTTGACCAGTTTTAAAATCTTTTCCACATAAAGGCACATTGTTGATGGCTGCTAATTCCCAAATGGCAGGCATGTCGACCGATAAATTAGGCGCTCCATTGATATAAGGTATCCCTTCGGCAACAGAAGCGTATGCATACAACATGCTGGGCGAAATAGCTATATGATTTTCTTTCATTCCTTTTTCGAATGCCTTTAATGTTTGATGGACTTCACCTTCGGGAATAAAAATCTCAGTACTTCCGCACCATACTGTAACCAATCTATCCAATTTATTTTCCGATTTAAAGTTGCGAATATCTTCACGCAATTGCATCATCAAATCAAATTTGGTTTCCCCGTTTTTTTTCCATTCACTATGTAACCGTTTAACATAATAGCTATCAAATACAGCCTTCATGGGTTTGATCAATTTCAACTCATCTTCTACACCTTCAAGATCACGGGTATCCAATACTTTCGCATATAAAATGGATTCATACGAATTTTCATCTCTGATATCCCATCCTCCAAAAACAATGTCATTCAATGGAGTTAAAGGTACAAAATCTTTAATTTTAGGGAAATTATTTTCGCTACGGTTACCTATTCTGATAGTTCCCATTTGAGTAAGCGAACCTACTGGCATATTTAATCCTTTTCGGATTGCTAAAGTTCCGGCAATAAAAGTTGTTGAAACAGCTCCATTGATACCTACTACTAAAACGCCCATTTTACCTTTAGGCAGATCAACGTTCATTTTTTTGTTCATTTCCATTAGTTTTTTTTTTAAAATGTGAGTATTATAAGATTAATTCTAATTCTTTTAAAGAAGAGATGATTTGATCTGCTGAAAAATGATCAAATTGTATCTGATCATGCCAGCTTTTTCCTTTCAACCAAATAGCTTTACAATTAAGAAATTTAGCAGGTGCAATATCATTAATATAGGAATCACCTACAACAACGGTTTCTTCGGCCTGCAAATCAAGTAGTTTTAAAACGGCCATCCATAGCAACGGATCAGGTTTTCTTAATCCTATTTTTTGAGAATCTACTATTTCAGTAAAAATATCCTGTAACCCAAATTCAGCTACCACCGTTTTAAGATTTCCATAAAAATTAGACACCAAACCCAGTGTATATTTTCCTTTTAGATACATCAGTAAATCCTTCTGCAAATCAATATTTATCTGCACCTGATGATGACATGTTTCTACAAGTTTTTGAGCAATCACATCTGTAAGATGATTTTCTAGATAATTTTCATTCACCAGATACTCCAACTGATAGTTGATTTTTTGTGAAAGAATTTCATAAAAAGTGGTAGTATCTAATACTTCCCAATTATTCAGACATTTTTCAGCGTAAATATACGATCTTTCGTAATTGGCTTTTTTAATTTCAATTTTGTTAGACTCATAAGCCATCCATATCATTTCACTCCAATGAATTCCATTGGTATCGATGGTTCCGCCAAAATCAAGCAAAACACCTTTGATATTTTCCATCTTTTTCATCATTATATTTTTTAAAAGCTATTCTGACTAAATAGTAAAAATGTTAGGTTTATTATAATTTTAAATCTCAGATTTTGAACTTTCATCTAATTTATTTACAAATGTGATCGTTTTTAGTTCAGTGTAAATTTTCTTATTCACAGGTTTAACACTGATCAATACCAACCCAATTAAAACCCAGAAAAATTCTCTAATCCTTGTTATCAAACTCACATATACTCCAATTGCAGGCGTTAATTTCAAACTCGCAAAAACCAGATAAAATCCACTTTCACGAATACCCATCTGCAGAGGTATAAAAAAGAACAAATTTGCAAACAACGAAGAACCGGCACTTATCAGGAAGGCATTAAACAAACTAATATCTATCGCAATTGCTTTCAGAATAAAATAAAACTCCAGACATCCGACTATTCTGGCAAAATATTCCAAAAAAAGGACAGTGTAAAAATCCTTCCTCCGGTTTAAATATAAATTGGTAATATGACCGTCTACTTCCTGTAAAAGTGCTTTTTTATCATGAAACTTTTTAACAAAAATCCTTGCGATATAAATTTTAGCAAATGCTTTTACTACCGTTTGAACAATCCCTTTTTTATAAGCTGTAAAGAAAAACCAGATCACAACCATACAAATAAATAAAGCACTCAGAAGTAAAATCAGGTATTGAGTTTTCATTTTCAGTGCAAAGAACAAAGCAATAACAGCAGTTAACCAAAAGATAAAGTGAGAAAAAACATGCATCATATTATATGAAATCACTGTAGAAGTAGAATGGCCGGGGTTTAAGTGTTTGTTCATTTCCAATACCTTATAGGGTTCTCCACCCAAACTCACAAAGGGAGTAATATAATTGATGGCAAATCCACTAACAGTAAATTTAAAAACATTCCTGAAACCTATTGTCGATTTTTGAATGCCAATGATAAAATACCATGCCAGGGCATTTAAGCAATAAACAATCAGCCAGATTCCAATTACGCCTAAAAACCACCATCCAGTTTTTGCAATATTTTCAATAATGGTATAAAATCCCAACTTATAAACCATAAAGTAGAGCATCCCAACGCCTATCAGAAAAAATAGCGATTGATAATTAAATATTTTAGTCTTCATTTAATCATTCTTTAACTTATTATATAATTTTTTGCTGATGAATTCCTGAGATACCACCATATAAATCAACATGATATTAAGAATGGTTAATTCAAAAATCCAGTATAAAATAACATCATCCATAAACAAAGCTATAAAAAGCACAATCGCCCTGGTATTAAACGTGAGCATATTGGTATATTTCATCAATGGTCGGTTCAATTGTCGAAATTCGATTACAAGCCAATCAGGTACAATACCATTGTATTTTTTATGAATCAATAACATTAATTTTTGAAGGTTTTTTGATAAAATTTCCTGTTGTGTGGTATAATTTAAATAGATCCGTAACCATAGCTTATTCCAGAAATCATTCCGCCATGTATATCGGTTGTAATCGTTTTTAACTTTTATCGAATTATCAAATTCGCTTCCTTCTTTACCTCTGATAAAAAACAAGTGAGCATTCCGGTAATAATCGGCCATGGCTGCTTGAAAAGAGTGGAAAAAGCCGGTTATAGCAGCCATTATAAAAATGGTTACTGGATAACCTGTATTCATCAAACGTAATGAAATAAAGAAATAAATACTGACAAACCACAGATTACCGGCCAAACCATCCAAAACCCTACCCAACCTGGTTTGATGATGAGTCATTCGTGCCAATTGACCATCAGCACTATCTAATGAATTTGCCAACACCAACAGCAACATCCCAATGACATTCATTTGTAAATTACTAAAATAAAAAAAATAGCCTGAAGTCATGCCCAGTATGATACTTACAATAGTTACAGGGTTGGGTTTAATTCCAAGCTTTTTACACAACAGTGCCCATCGAAACCCTATCGGGCGATAAAACCAGATATCGAGCGTTTCTTCTGTATCTCTCGATTTTAAAGTGGATTCGTATTCAGTTTTTAAAGATTCCATTGAATGAATTTATTAAAGTTCATAAAGGCATAAAATTTATAAAAAACTGTGCATGAGCCTGATATTGAAAATGAATTAATTTACTATTCCCAGTTCCTTTCACAAAACTCCTGCTTTTTTAGCTTATTCGAATTGTTTTTGATTTACTAAAGTCATTTTACCTTCGTTCACGAAATTAACAGCTTGATTGAATATCAATTGAGCAATATGTTTTGAAGCAACTTCTCTAATGGGTGCAAAACTAGGCCAGTCATTAAGATCAATCAGACACAGACGCCCGTCTTTTTTCACAATAACATCTCCTCCATAAATATAAACGTCCAGCAAAGAAGCCGAAGTAGCTGCAAGTGTTTTCAAATCGTTTAAATCGAAAGATGTATGATGATTGCTATTCACATCTTTTTCGATATTAAATTTCGAATGACTGGTATCCAACAAATTGAACCAATGGAAAAATCCAGTTTCCCTTACAGCATAAAATTTTACAATATCTCCTTCGATATGTTCCATTAATACCGCTTCTTCAATGCCTCTTTTTTGAAATTCGTGCAATACATTTTTAGCTTCTGCAAAGTTATACACCAACACAACATCTTCTTTATGAATGGCATGGACATCACCGCGTTTGATCCATAAAGGATAGTTACTAAAAACAGTGAGTGCTTCCCAAATGGTATCATTGGTTTTGAGGATGATTGATTTTGGATAGGCAATATGGTTCTCCAATAAAATCCGGGTTAAATTGGCTCTATAACAATTATCGATGGCATGCCCAGAGTTAATTATAAATGCACCGGTTTCTTCCAGTTTTATTAATTTTTTCACTGATTGAGGATCTCTGGCCATTGAAAAGAAAACGCTATCCGTTGTATTTGTCTTTAAAAAAGTTTTCTCATCCATTATTTCGACGATGGCTCCCAGCGTTCTCAATTTATTCACAGTTAATTGAAATATCAATCCATCATTGTCTGTGTGATTGGGTGAATATATTTCACCTCTTGAAATACCGGTTATCTTAATTACATTTTCCATAATGATAGTTTTATAGTAAAAAGAATTCTGCTGCTTTAATATCCTGGATATGATCTACATCAATAATTTTCGAAAATTCATAAAACCCAATATTTAAACCCGCCATTAACAAATCCCGCTGAAAATTCCGCATCTGCTGATTACCACTGACAATTGATTTTTCCAATACTTTCCAAATAGCTGGTTTTAAATAATACATCCCTCCTGATACATATTGACAATCAGCTTTTACATCCAAAAATGCGATAATTTTATCATTTACAGTTTGAATAAACAAAGGTTTTTCATCCTCTACATAACGAGTAACTGCCATTACTGCATCCATAACTTTCTGGTTTTTAGCAAAATTTATAAATGTTTTAAATTCCGAAGGTTTAAAAATTGTGTCAACAGTTGTTAAACAAAAGGCATCATTCCCGATCATATCTATCATTTCATACAAACTGTGCATTGAGCTTTTGGTTGATTTTATTTTCAACTTAATTTGAAACGGATAATCCTGTGATAAAATAAAATCCTTCAATTCCATACTGGTATCGTTGATGATAATACTTACATCCTTTGCATCATTATCCTTAAAACATTCCAATAATCGCTTAATCATCGGAATGCCATTTATTTCGACCAATGGCTTAGGATGTATTATTCCTTCCTGCGACAATCTGGATCCTTCTCCAGCTGCAATGATTGCGTAGTTCATGATAGTATTTTATAATTTGAATGAGTTCATTTTTTATTTATACTTGAATTAAAATTTCAGTTTGGTTTATCTTTTGAAAAACCGGTTAAACCATAAAGAAATAGTTCAGCCAGTATTTCGCTATATGCATCATAATAATGATCATCAAAATTTATTTTGTAAGTTAGTGCAATATAGTTTTTATGTTCAAAATGTGAAATCAGCATGCTCATCATTGCAGATCCAAGAATAGGAGTCAGCTTTTTTCTAACTTTTTCATCAATACCGAATTTCTCGGAAATCTGAATTCCAATCTCAATCAGCTGACTGGTTTTATTCACTTTAAGATCATATACTTCTGGGACATTGTTTGGCAAATCGCTGAAACCTATTAAACAGATATGGGTATTGTTTTTGATCATTTTCACAAGATTTTTAAACAACCTTTTTATGCTCTTTTCTTTCGAATCGCCTGAAACAATAGATATTTTAATGGCATTCAACTGCATATCAAAAAACCGATTCAAAATTTCAATTAAAATGCCGGCTTTACCTCCAAAATAATAAGATATCATAGAGATATTTACACCGGCTTTATTCGCAATTTCACGAACACCTACTGATTGAAAAGTATTTTCGGCAAATAGCTCAGCACTTACCTCAACGATTCGCTCATATACATCTGTTTGTACTTTTTTTAAATTTCCCATAAATATAGAATATTTAATACCGTAAAGTTATATCAAAAAGATTGAACAAACGTTTAATTCATAATTTTTTTTTGTTAAATATTAACCAGACTCCAAAATTCTGGAAAATTTAAAAATTTAAAAAACAATAAATCTATCAGATATTCTGTATAATACATGATTTTAAAGATGATTATTATAAAATAATCACTTGATAATAAATTTACAAACCAAATATTATTTATTTTTACAAACCAAGAGATGAATAAACTTTTATTTTTTTGCCCATTAGGGCATAAATGTCAATTGAAAAAAAAACTGAAAATGTTTCTTTTGTCCATAGGACATCAACAATAATGGATTTAAATATAGGTTCTCTCCTTATGGGAAAATATTAATGATATCGAATTATCTTCTATTGACATTGTTTTCCTGCGAAGAAAGTAACCATTCAAAATAAAAAAAACCGGCAATTATAAAACTACCGGCCATTATTTCTGGATGCAAAAAGAGTTATTGAAAGTAACCTTTTAATCAAGAATTTAAACATTTATAAATCCGAAAAAGGGTTTCATTTTTCAGGAATTTCTGTATTTTCCGGATTAGTATTCAATCCATACATTTTACGTATGGTTTTAAATCGAAAAACCAATGCAGATAAAGCTGTAAAAACAGCCACCAATCCCAATATAATTGCCAGTCTAAGCCAACTTTCGTTTAGTTGCATTCTGAGTTCAACACTCATATACAATGTACGAAACCATTCTATGCTTCCACCCAATAAAAATAGCTGAAGAATACGTACTGTCCATTTATTTTTGACGATTAGTAAAAACGGTAAACAAATGCATAATATTACAATTGCATCATTCCCAATTCTAAAAAAATGGGCTGCCAGAAGCAACGCACTTAAAATAACAGGTGATAATTTTAATACATTCATTCAAAATAGGTTTTTTAATATTAATTTAAAATATATTGACTGAGTTATCACAATGATGATAATTACAATAAAAAAAGCCGGCTTTAAAAAAGCAGGCTTTTTTTATAAATTTATCAGCTGTTATTGCATAGGAGTGACCACTTCCAATAATTGTGGTAAATCCATTCCTAAGTTTTTAAGATGAGCGAGGGTAGGAACTCCGTTTTTGTTCCAACCACGACGAGCATACACTGCATCTAACAATTGTTCGTAACGGTCTTCTCGATAGGCACGGGTGATTGCCACTTTTTCTTCATCTGTTTTTCCTATAGGATCAATGCCAATAAGCTCCAGCATTTGCTTATCATAACGTTCCTGACGAGAGTTGTATTCTTCAATAGTTACAGGACCTGCAGCACGGTAGGGTTGTGCATCATCTTTACGTACGCCATATCCTCTACGTATATTAAAAATACGCTGGAAGTTATACACTCTTTCCGATTGAGTGATGATATCACTTTTTGTTATATTGTTACCGGTAACTGCATTGTATATCGCAACATAATTATCAACGTGTCCGGGAACTTTGCCAGGTTCATCTTGCAATTTATTGTCTTCAGGTTCCACATCGTTCCAAGGAAGTTTGCACAATCCCATTAAACCGAACCAGGTACGAAACATTGGGAAATAATGCAAAGCTTCAGCTTTTTTCTCAAATGTTGGGATCTGGTTGTTCACCATATCCATGAAGATCAACCAGGCTTCGTCGTGTTGAGGACCTTTGTTGGTCATGGCATAACCACCCTGTTGCGCCAATGATTCTTTAGATACATACTGAGAATATTCTAGTCCTTTGTTTTCCATACCGAAATCCTGCATCACGCTGTATTCGGCCCAGCCTTGATCAGCAAAATAATGTTTCATCTTGCGGATACCCATACCGGCAATCTTTCCAAAACCTTCGCCACGTGCCAATTGATGCAATGCTTCCATTGAATCATCGGCATTGCCCCAGTTGAATTTCAAACCACCTGTACGTTCTTCGTTCAGTATGCCTCTTTCCCAGCATTCCATCACAAAAGCGGTTAATGTGCCCCAGGTAATGGTGCAAATGCCATAGGTATCGCAATAGAAATTCGCTTCGATTATATAATCAGGATTAAAGATACCACAGTTTGAACCCAAACCACCCACGTTTTCATATTCCGGACCATCCACAATTACTTTTTGTCCTTTGTAAGGACCTGATCTTAATTCGTAATTATCCACGCCTTTGGCGCAAGCCATATTACAACCAATCCAGCAACCATCAGGAACACCCTGTGTAAAATAGCTTTTCCAGACTTCTGAATTAATTTTGTATGCATCCGGATGTTTTCCGAATTTAAAATTATGGGTAGGCAGTAAATCATAAGCATCCATTACCTCAACAAGGTGAGCGGTGCCTTTTGAGCGCATTTCGCATTGAGAATCGTCCAGTTCACGCATTTCCTTGTTGAACTTACGACCGCGTTCCATAATAGCTTCCAAATCCACTACATTGTTCAGATTCCCTTTAACACCTGATATTTTGCATACCAAAGCCAATATATTTTTCTGACGGAAAATTGTTCCTAAACCTCCTCGTCCAGCTTGTTTCAGACGGACTACTTTACGTTTCATATCATAAAATGTAAAGTTGAGCATACCGATTAAAGAATTTTCAGCAGCTTTTCCACTGGAAACTACGGCAACATTGTATTTTCCTTTTTCAGTATCCGAGAACATTTCATGCAATTCTTCACCCAATAAATGACTGTCGTAAGACAATCCTTCAGGTGCTTCAAAAATTTCAACTTCACCATCAATGCCATTGATATATACAATTACATTTTGTGAAGCGATACCTTGTAATTCAACAGCATCAAAGCCGGAAAACTTGGAATAAGGTCCAAAGAAACCACCTACATTGCTGTCCATGATAGAATCGGTTTGAGGAGATATACCCACTACAATAGATTTCCCTGTACCTGAATACTGTGTGATACCACAAATGGGTCCGCCGGCAATAACGACTTCATTTTCCGGATCGTTCCATTTGGTATCAGGACGCGTTGCATCCCATAATAATTTTAAACCGAATCCTTTGCCGCCAATGAATTTATCTTTCATTTCCTGGCTGACCGGTTTTTCCTTTATGATATTTTCGCCAACATTTACATACAACGTTCTGTTGTTGTACCCTTTGTCAATGGGTGCCAGCTGATACTTGTAAGAGGCGATAACCTTACGGTTAGCCTTCATTTCGTGAAGATTCATAACTATATATTATTGATGTTTTTTTCTATTAATAAAGGGTACAAACCTACAAAAAAAATTTGAAATTTTGGTAAGATTTTAAAAATAATTAGAAATTTCACGACAATGATAAAGTAAAAAAGATTCTACAACTGAAGGTAAAAGGATCAACTGAATCCCATCATTCAAGTCATCTTATTGTTTTTTAATTTTACATTAAACCAATGATAACTATAATTAAAAAGAAATCTTGCCAGCAGGGAAAGAAGCAAAATGAATGATTGTTAACTGTCTTTTTGGTATTAGATTAAGTTTGTGATTTAAGTGTAAAAAGAAAAATATAATTTGAATAATTTTAAAACTTCTTAATTAACTTTTTTTTTATTATAGATATAAAAAATAAAATTACAAATATTGTCAAAACGATTATTGATATTAATAAATAAATATTTTTATTCGAATCAATATAATTTAAGATACTTATAAATAGTATACTTAAAAAAAATAAAAAACCAAAAACATCAATATATTTTTTAAGAGAATTAATTAACGGTTCCTTCATTGCATAAGTTTAAATTGTTTCTAAATTTGGAAATAATATGAAACTTATTTTGAAAATTTCACTTCACAAACTTACAATATAAAAACGAATGTTCCTTTAAAAATTTGAAAAAAAACATTTTTTTATATGATTGATCACATGGATGTTATAATTTTACAAATTAATATTTTAAAACAATTTAGGATTCAAAACAAAAAAGATCATACTTAGAATACCAAATTTGTTGATCTATTTTTCCCAATAAATAGTAAGCACATCCTATGCAGAACTTCTAGGTGCTAATATGTTTAAGATTTTACGAACTTTTACCACATAGATTTGTTCTTTTACAAAAGATTAAGTAAAAAACACATCTATGGACGCAAATTCTTATTTGAGTAATATCGATTTACAACAATTAGAAGACCTTTACCGCATTTACAAAACAAAACCTGAAAGTATTGATTTTGGTTGGCAGAAATTTTTTGAAGGTTTCGATTTCTCAAAAACAGATTTTCAAACTCCACAATCAGATGAATATCCATCAGAATTTAAAGTCATTAATCTCATCAATGCCTATCGCGAAAGAGGGCATTATTTTACAAAAACCAATCCGGTTAGAACACGCAGAAAATACACTCCAACCCTGGATATCGAAAATTTTGGATTACAAACCGAAGACCTTGAAAAAGAATACAAGGCAGGCAACACGCTAGGCATCGGCACTTCCAAACTAAAAGTAATCATTGAACATCTGCAAACTACCTATTGCCGATCGATAGGTATAGAATACCGCTATATTCAATCCATCGAAATCAATGAATGGTTAAGAGAAAGGATGGAAAGCAGCAAAAATCTTCCAGACTACAACAGTGATAAAAAAATTCAAATCCTACAAAAGCTCAGCGAGGCTGTATTATTTGAAAAGTTTATTCATATAAAATTTCCGGGACAAAAACGGTTTTCGCTCGAAGGTGCAGAAGCTTCTATCCCTGCTTTAGATGCCATTATTGAAAAAGGCTCGCAACTGGGTGTCAAAGAATTTGTTATTGGTATGCCACACCGTGGGCGGCTCAATGTTTTGGCCAATATATTGCACAAATCCTACAAAGAAATTTTCAGCGAATTTGAAGGCAAAGCATACGATGACGAATCTGTTATGGGTGACGTAAAATACCACCTGGGCTTTACCTCTCAAACACTTACCAAAAGCGGGAAAAATATCAAGCTCAGCCTCTCCCCCAACCCATCACATCTGGAAGCTGTGAATCCTGTAGTGGAAGGCATTGTAAGAGCACGTATCGACCAGAAATACGAAGGAAACAACAACCTGATTGTCCCAATACTTATACACGGAGATGCTTCTGTGGCTGCACAGGGAATTGTGTATGAAGTGTTGCAAATGTCGGAATTACAGGGATTTAAAACAGGAGGAACCATCCACCTGGTAGTAAACAATCAAATCGGTTTTACGACCAATTACCTGGATGCCCGTTCAAGTACATACTGTACTGATATCGCCAAAATCATTCAATCACCCATTTTTCATGTTAATGGTGATGATGTGGAAGAAGTAGTTTATGCCATGGAATTTGCCATGGAGTACAGGCAAAAGTTTCACAAAGACGTCTTCATTGATTTGCTGTGCTATCGGAAATATGGTCACAACGAAGGAGATGAACCCCGCTTTACTCAACCTATTTTGTATAAAATAATTGAGAAACATCCCAACCCGAGGGATATTTATATTGAAACATTAAAACAACAAGGGATTATACAGGAATCAGAAGCTAAAATCATTGAAAAAGATTTTAATGATGTACTTGAAAAAGATTTAAACCAATCAAAATCAATTGATAAGGCAAAAATAACATCTTTCTTGGAAGATGAATGGTCTGCAATTGTAAAAGCCGAAGATAAAGATTTTGAATCATCACCAATAACGGCAGTTGAGAAAGATAAATTCCTTAAAACAGCTTTCAAAATATGCGATCTACCCGAAGAAATCCCATTTTTCAGCAAATTACATAAATTGTACAACGACCGTAAACTGATGTTGGAAGGTAAAGGTAAACTCGATTGGGCTATGGGAGAATTGTTGGCTTACGCTACATTGCTGGAAGATGGCATTTTGGTACGTTTCAGCGGGCAAGATAGTGGCAGGGGAACATTTTCGCATCGCCATGCTGTACTCACTATTGATGACTCAGATGAAAAATACATTCCATTGAATCATCTGAGCAAACAGCAGGCAAAATTCGAAATTTACGACTCATTGCTCTCGGAATATGGAGTATTGGGCTTTGAATATGGATATGCATTGGCTTCACCCAATTCGCTTACTATCTGGGAAGCCCAGTTTGGCGATTTCTTTAATGGAGCCCAGATTATTATCGATCAGTTTATTAGTAGTGCCGAAGACAAATGGAAAGTAATGAATGGAATGGTATTGTATCTGCCACACGGTTATGAAGGCCAGGGACCTGAACATTCCAGTGCACGTTTGGAAAGGTTTTTGTCACTTTGTGCTGACAATAATCTGCAGATTGCCAATTGCACAACTCCTGCTAATTTCTTTCACCTTTTAAGACGACAACTACATCGGAATTTCCGAAAACCTTTGATAATATTCACACCCAAAAGTTTATTGCGTCATCCTGAATGCATTTCACCTATCAGTGAATTTGTAAAGGGTGGATTTAAAGAACTTATTGACGATGAAAATGCAAATCCAAAAGATGTCGACCGTGTTATTTTTTGTTCAGGGAAAATATATTATGATTTGTTGGATGAAAAACTTAAAAATAATAAGCATAACATTGCCATCGTCAGAGTAGAACAAATATATCCTATTCCACATTCACAATGGAAATCCATTCAAAAAAAATATTCAAAAGCCATGTATTGGCTATGGGTTCAGGAAGAGCCTGATAACATGGGCGCATGGACATTCCTTCATCAACACATCCATTACATTCCACTCATACTATTTGCAGCAAGAAGTGCCAGTGGCAGTCCTGCAACTGGATCGAGCAAAGTACATAAATCAGGACAACTAAAGATCATCGAAAAATCGATGGGAAAATGCATTTGCGAATGGGCAATGACCGGATGCGATATGCATTGTGTTGAAAAAGAATAATTTCTTACAAAAAACAAAATATTAAAAATATGCTTTTAGAAGTTAAAGTTCCCGATCAGGGCGAATCCATCACACAAGTCGTTTTATCCAGCTGGCTGGTAACCGACGGCCAGATTGTAGAGAAAGATGAAGAAATTGCTGAAATAGATTCCGACAAAGCCATATTAACGATATATGCAACCGAAGACGGAAAAATCAATTTCATTGCAAAGGAAGGCGATTCCCTTCAAATCGGGGATGTAGTTTGCAACATTGATACTGATGTTAAATCAGAAAAAACTGTTGAAAAACCTATCGAAAAACCAGCAAAAGAAGAAGTTGCAGAAAAAAAACCTTCGGTTCCGGAAGTAAAAGATAAACCAAAGGAAATACATAAAACTTCCCCTAAAGTTACACCTATCGAAAATAAAAATTTTTCGAGAGAACTGAAACATCAAAAAATGACACCGCTTCGCACAAAACTTTCGGAAAGACTGGTAGCTGTAAAAAACCAAACGGCTATGCTTACTACTTTCAACGAAATTAACATGAGTGCATGGCTTGATATTAAAAAGCATTACAGCGATCTATTCAAGGAAAAATATGGGGTTGGAATCGGGTTGATGTCCTTCTTTACCAAAGCCGTAACTGAAGCTTTATTCTTATTTCCCAATGTAAATTCGATGATTGATGGAGATGAAATCATTACTCCTGATTATGCAGATATAAGCATAGCAGTGAGCGGACCCAAAGGGCTCATTGTTCCTGTAATCCGCAACGCCGAAAGTCTGAGTCTGGCTGAAATTGAAATCAAAATTAAAGAAATGGCAGCCAAAGCCCGTGATAATAAGATTACACTTGAAGAAATGACTGGTGGAACTTTTACAATCACCAATGGTGGCATTTTTGGTTCCATGCTTTCTACACCCATACTCAACCCTCCACAAAGTGCGATATTGGGTATGCACAATATCATTGACCGACCGGTGGCTGTCAATGGAAAAATAAAAATACAATCGATGATGTATGTTGCACTATCTTACGACCATAGAGTGATTGATGGCAAAGAATCAGTTGGTTTTCTTGTAAAAATAAAAGAATTGATTGAAAATCCAGTAAAAATGCTCTTCAATGGAAATGATCCGGTGAAGGAATTGCTGGGAATTTAGCACAAATGATGAAAGATAAAAACATATAGTTTTAATAAAATCAAACTTACATTGTGTATAAGTGTCTTTGTTGTATAACTATCAGCTTTTCATCTCATTAATAAATGCCTCAATGTTTTCATGTTTTATTTTGGAATCGGTTTGTGTAATACCGGCCACTTTTTTCACGATCAATTTTTCAAAAAAATTCATTTTTTCCAATAACATTTCACCGCCCATTACCTTGCAACTAATGGTATGTTTTTTAAGGATTTCAGGATATGCCTTATCAAGTTGCATTTGTGCGGTTTCTCCTTCATAAAAGCAACTGATAAAAAGACCCAGCCGTTTTTCCATTAAAGTTACGGTATTTTTATTGCAAAAATCTTTCACACGATTTTGTATCATACCTGCATGAATTGAACCACCCACAATAACCTGATCGAATTGCGAAAAATCAATCTGACTGCTGCTTTTCAGGTTAAACAATTGCGTATTGGCTTCTCCTAATCCCTGCTGGATTTCACGGACTGTTTTTTCGGTGGTTCCATGTTTGGAAACATATACAATGGCTGTATTCATCTCTTATAATTTTATGCAAAGTAAAATAAAATTAAAATTAAAATCAAGTCTACTTTTTAAAAAAGTTGCAAAATTGAAAGTAATCCTCTAATTCCTTTCTTATACAAAAAAAAAGACGAAACTATACTAATATAGATTCGTCTCTTTTACTACTTTTTTTTAATGAATCTATAAATATTACACCTTATGTAATATCTTTACATCTGGTGTACCAATTACACCGGCATTTTCCATCGTCATTTTCAATTCGGGATTTGCCAGAAATTTTTGAATCGCATCTATGCTTTTCACTTCAGTGATTATAGTTATTTTATTAGGATTATCAGCTGACTGGTAAACACCAGAGACACTGACTCCCATACTGGAACGATTTATTGCATCCGCATCAAATCCCTTTTTCCAGTCTGAATAACTTTTTACTTCATGAGAAATTATTGTCGTTACCATTTTAATTATAATTAATTATTTGTTCTTACTCATAAGGCTTTTCAGAATCGCCCCGTTTTTTAATGTGGTTGCTGGACTCCACATCTTTCTTTTATGAATTTTAAAATCCATAATTCCGATTTCCTTCATTAATTTTAGCTTTGTTATTTATAATGCAACGAGCTGATATTTTTAATTTTTCTCAGCTCCTTCAAACATTTTTTCTACCTCATCCCAGTTAACGAGTTTCCAAAAATTTTCTACATAATCTTTACGTTTGTTCTGGTATTTCAGGTAATAGGCATGTTCCCATACATCCAATGCTAAAATAGGAATGCCTCTTTCTTTTACAACATCCATCAATGGATTTTCCTGATTGGCAGTAGAACTTACAAACAATTCGCCACTTCCATTTACAGCAAGCCATGCCCAGCCACTACCAAAACGGTTGAGAGCAGCATCGCTGATTTTTGTTTTCATTAATTCATAAGATCCAAATTTTTTAACGATGGCCGATAGCAGTTTTCCTTGAGGCATGTTGTTTCCGCCTGGTGATAAAATCTGAAAATACAGCATGTGATTGTAATATCCACCTGCATTATTTTTAATTCCCTCAGCATATTTACTGATATTTTTCAACAGCTGTTCAATTTTTATTGATGGTTTACCTTCCATAGCATCTACATATTTCATAAAATAAGCTTTATGATGCCTATCATAATGGAACAGCATAGTTTCTTTATCGATAGATGGCTCCAATGCATCAAAGGCATATGGTAACTGATAAAAGGATACCCCTTTGTAAATAAATTCAGCCGGTTTTTTATTATAATCAGGGGTGTTTCCCTGGCTAAATGTACTGCTGTTGAATGCAAAAAGCATAACAACGACCATAATTGATGTATTTAATTTCATTTTAATATTGGTTTAAATTAATAATGAAATAAACAATTGAAAAAAGTTTTTGATTATCAGTTTGTAAAACTCATAAAATAAAAATGCAATACATTATCAACTTAAGAAGGATTTTAAGCTAAAATTAAAAAATCGAATGGTAATGTAGAAAAATGGCAATCTGTATCTAAAATATCAATAAAAATGATTTTTAATTTGAAAGAATCAGTTCACATTTATTGTTTCTACTTGTTACCGGTGATATAGGGAATGGTAAAATAAAATACTGACCCTGTTACGGAATCACTTTCTACATGAATTTTTCCACCAAGCATTTCTACATAAGCTTTTGCAATAGATAATCCCAGTCCGGCACCTTGCAAACCCTGTTTACCGTTAATATCTGCCTGTACAAATCGTTCGAATACAGCAAACTGTCTGTCTTTTGGAATTCCTATACCGAAGTCTTTAACATAAAAAACCAGTTCGGAATTCACATTTCCAGACTTTAAAGTTTCGAAAGGCATTAAGTTATAACCGAATTCAATATTACCGGTAGTACTGTATTTGATGGCATTATTTAACAGATGCGTAAGTATGGCATAAATTTTCTTAGGATCCGTTTGGATGACAGCATCTTTTGATGAAAGGCTATTTTTTAAAATGAGTTGTAATCCTTTTTTATTAGTCTCAGGCAAATACATCGAATACATGGATTCCATCTGCTCATTGATATTCGTTAATGCCAAAGTGGTTTTCATTTGCCCCGATTCAATTTTTGAAATATCAACAATATTGCCAATAATGGTAAGCATTCGTTCACCACTTTTCTTAATAATCCGAATGTATTCCTGTTGTTGATTTCCTGTTAAACCAGGAGTTTTAAGAAGTTCCGCAAACCCAAGTATCCCGTTCATAGGAGTCCTTATCTCATGGCTCATATTGGCAAGAAAAGCAGCCTTTAAGTTATCACTTTCTTTGGCTTTTTGTTCTGCTTTTTGAATTTTAATAAAATGTTTTTTTAGCATTACATATAACAAAATGGAAGTGATAATCACATAAAACCAGCCTTTGTATGTTTGAAGTTCTGTTAAAGTGTTTGAATCAGTAACAAAAAAATACAATAAATTATCAGAAAACAAAATCCAGGAAATTCCTACAATCAAATAAATCAAAGTAAATCTATATTCAAATTTTATTTTTATCATTTTAGTCAAACGATATTTTTGCTTATAATATTTTAAAGAGATGGATTTAATGTTGCATAATATTCATTCAAAATAATATTATAATTAATAATCCATTTCAAAAAATACCATAAAAAAAAACAAGATGATACTCATTACAAACTATCTCTAGCTCCCAATTAACATTGAATGATTATAGATTAAATAATAATTTCACAAAAATGTGCACATTACAAAAATACCCTTGATGATAATTGCAATTTTTTTTAAATTTATGTTGTAAATTTAAAAAACGTTGTATCTTTACAGCACGATTTTAAATTTCCGGGCAACCTTTTGAATGTTTTAATTGTCTATTTTTTTTAAAGTACCAATCCTGTAAATTGATATTTTTTTGACTTTTTTACTAAACCGATTTAGGTTAACTAATATTTCTTATATTACTATCAATATTTTAACAAAATTAGATAAAAACAAACCGTTAATTCTAATCGTAAGCTGAAATAAAAAATCAATAAAACCGGCTAATCATTTAGTTTATATAAAAAGATGAATAATAAACATAATAATCTCTCTACAATTCATATAATAATAAAAACAATAACTGTGGGAGTTTTGTTTTTCTTGCTAACATTGAATGCAATTTCACAACAGTATAATGCAGCTGGCACTGCTGTTGCAACTTCAAGTCCCGGCTGTTACAGACTCACCAATGCAATCAGTCAGGCAGGTGCTGTCTGGAATATTTATAAGATTAATTTAAATCAATCGTTTGACATTACATTGACCCTTAATTTTGGAAACAGACCCGGAAACATTGGTTATGTAGCGGCTACGTGTGGAGCAGATGGTATGTCTTTTATTTTACAACCTTTAAATTCAGGTGTATTCGGACCGGGTGGTGGCGTAGGTTTTAATGGAATTACCCCTTCACTGGGAGTTGTTATGGATTCATACACCGATAATCCTACCGATCCGGGTTATCAGCATATATCTATACACAAAAACGGAGATGAATTACATGGTACCACCAATGAATTAAAATCTTATACTACAGCAATTGGTTTCCCAGCTAATATTACCGATGGGTTGGATCATTTATTCCGATTTTCATGGATCCCCACTTCAGGAGGATCAGGAATTATCAGTGCTTATTTCGGGAATGCAACTACGCTCCCACTTACGCCTACCATTACCTATACAGGAAATATCATCAATACTATTTTTTCAGGTGACCCGAATGTTTATTGGGGTGTCAGCGGATCAACAGGAGGATGTTGGAATATACAAACTGTTTGCATGACAACCGTTGCAAATTTTGCTTCTGATACTGTAACCTGTGCAGGAACACCCATCACTTTTACAAGCAATAGCATCAGTGGATTACCCATAACTTCCTATTTCTGGGATTTTGGGAATTCCACTTTCTCTTTTTTACCAAATCCAACATATACATATAATAATCCGGGTACCTATGAAGTGAATCTTTCAATTATAAACTCCGGAGGGTTCTCTTCTACAATGACCCACACAGTTGTGGTTCGTCCCAGACCCACAACATTGGTTAACAACGACACCATTTGCCTTGGAGATACAGCCGTTTTATCGGCAAGCGGAGCAACATCCTACACATGGGACAATGGGCTAACACCTGGTGCAATAAAAATGGTATCACCACCTATAACGACTTCCTATATTGTCACAGGATCAAATGTATGGGGTTGTTCACGCAAAGATACAGCATTAGTAACTGTAAATCCCAATCCGGTTATTACCTCAACATCAGATACAATTTGTACTGGAGGATCAGCTGTATTAACAGCTTCAGGAGGTGACACTTACCTCTGGATGCCTATCAATTCTACTGCCAATCCGCTTAACATAAGTCCGCTTTTCACTACTCAATATAAAGTGATTGGAACCAATCTATTTGGTTGCTCTGATAGTACAAATACTGAAATTATTGTTCATTCAAACCCTATTATCACTGTTAACAATGATACAATCTGTTTATACGAAACAGCAACATTAACTGCTAATGGAGCTGCAACCTATCTCTGGAAACATGACCTTTCATCAACAAACCCTCTAAACATCAGTCCTTTAACTGATTCTACATTTTTTGTTACAGGAACCGATACAAACAATTGCACAGGAACAGATTCAGCAAAGATAATTGTAAATCAGCCACCTGTCATTGCAGTAAACAATGCTGAAATTTGCAAAGGGGATGTAGCTATATTAAATGTAACCGGTGGTATTAACCTTGCATATTTATGGCTGAATGATAATTCAACTTCTAATCCATTGCACACTTTTCCATCTACAAATACAACTTATACAGTGATTGCCACTGACCCCAATGGCTGTAAAGATACAACAACTACAAATGTAATTGTACATCCTTCACCATCTGCAGCTTTTTCAGCAAATCCTACTTCTGCAACTACCGATGCACCTGAAGTTGTTTTCACCGATCTTTCAACAAATGCAATAGCTTGGTTCTGGGACTTTGGTGATATCGGTTCAACAGATAACATTTCAATACTTCCATCACCCACCCATTCTTATTCTTCAGCAGGCAATTTTATAATCTGGTTACGTGTAATATCTGATTTTGGGTGTACAGATTCTGCTTCAGGTAAAATGTATGTAACTACTCCCAATTATTTTTACGTCCCCAATGCATTTGTTCCAACGAGTAGTAGTACTGATGTAAAAATATTCAGACCAAAGGGAGCGGGTATCGATCCAGAGAATTATTTGCTTGTAATTTTTGACAGATGGGGTAAAGAAATTTTTACAACCACAGACTGGGAAGATGGTTGGAATGGTAAATACCGAAATTTCGGAGAATTTCTGCCAGTAGGTGTTTATGTTTACTATATTAAATACAAAGAATTATTTGGTGTGTTTAAAGAAAGAACCGGAAGCATCACTTTGGTAAGATAAAAGCAATTATCAGCTTCATCAAAAATACTATAAATAAAACATAAAATTGTTTTTAATTTAATTTTATGTTTTTTGAACCTTGTTGTAGTTTTTCTTTATAAATTTGCTTACCGGAAAAAAGTAAAATGGCAAAGAAAAAAGGAACATTATCAGGTAATTACGAAAATGAGTTTTCAATCATCGGGGTTGCATGCCATTTGAACTATTACAGGATTGCACATTTCCTGAATAAAATCCCCAACTTTAATTTTTCCCGTTTCGACGACATTATGATTTATCAAAAAAATAATGAAAATCCTTTGGGTTTCCCTTTTTATTATTTTTATGATATCGAAAATTTAACTTCTTTCCATTTTATAGCAAACCGAAGTATAGATGGCATTCTGATCAATGATTGGAAACAGATTGATTATTTATTGATTACATTAGGTTCCGATAAAAACATTAACCTGAAATCAATCATCAAACAAATAAAAAAAATCCCTAATGTGTTGGCCGCATCAAAAATGATGATTATAAACAAGCCTGACATTGAAAATTTAATGACCGATCTTGAATTGCATCTCAATGAAATATATAAAAGAGAAAAGGAAAAAGAAAAAGAAATAATGAATAAATTAAGATCCAACAGGTTTTCATACTTACATAAAAATCAGTTAACATGACCATTCAGCAAGCACAGGAAACCATCGACCAATGGATTGGAACTACCGGCGTCCGTTATTTCAACGAATTGACCAACATGGCATTGCTTACAGAAGAAGTAGGAGAAGTTGCCCGTATTATTGCCCGTAAATATGGAGAACAATCCTTTAAAAAATCTGACGAAGGAAAACAACTGGCAGATGAATTGGCAGATGTATTGTTTGTATTGATTTGCATTGCCAATCAAACCGGTGTGAATTTAACCGACGCCCTGCAGAAAAATCTGGAAAAGAAAAGCACAAGAGATGCCACACGGCACCTAGAGAATAATAAATTGAAAGAAAGTAAAAAAAGTCGGAAGTTGAGCGAAGCGAAATTCCGAAAGCGAAGCGATTCGGGATCGGAAGTCGGAAGACCGAAGTAAGGTAGTGGCTGATCTTCTAAAACCAAAAATCGTTAATCGTTGTTCTAAAATCAAAAAATATTTGAAATGCAAAAAGTAAAAAATAAAAAAGCACAATCTGGCTGTACTTCTATATTCAAAAAATATTAGCGATGAACGATTTGCGGAGTTAGAAGTAAAAAAACAATCATGTGCACTGCATTAACCATTCCCGATTAACAATTTCTAATTCATGCTTCGACTCCGCTCAGCAACAACTTCTTAAGAAATTGCAGCTCGGGACAAAGCTAAAGCATAGTAACCATTAACCATTAACCATTAACCAACAACAACCCCATGATCTACAAATGGCTCTACCAAAACAAATGGAAAGAATCTCTGCGCTCGTCTATCTGGCAGAAAAATCTGGCATTGAACATTATCTTAGGAATTGCAATGCTCTATTTTCTTATTAATTTCCTGATACTGGGTTTAGTTTCCGATAAAATATTACTGGAATTTTACCCGGATGAAAATCCTGTAAATAAGTTCAACAGTTTTCTGTTGTATTTTATGGGCATCGATCTCTTGGTAAGATTCTTAATGCAAACCCTACCTACCCTGAGCATTCAGCCCTATCTGCACCTTCCGGTTAAACGATCTTCGCTCATGCATTATCTGTTAGGACGTTCAATAGTAAATCCGGCCAATTACTTTTACTTTGTTATTTTTATTCCCTTTGCCATCAAAGCAGTTGGAAGCATTTACAGCCCGGCAACTGCTTTGCTTTGGCTGTTGATGATGTTGCTGATTGTGTTTTTCGACAATTATCTGATTACTTATGTAAAACGTCAGTTGGGAAGCAAACCATTCATTGCTTTGGGTTTGGCTTTATTGATGGCTTTGTTTATAGTTCTCGACCGATACAACATCTTCTCTTTGCAGTCCATTTCGGAGCAAATTTTTACGGCTGTTTTGCTGCACCCCATATTAATAATAATTCCTATATTGGCACTGACATGTATTTATTTCCTCAACTTTTACTTTCTGAAAAAGAATGCTTACCTGGAAGATTTCACCAAAAACTTATCTAAGCAATCAGTCAGTACAACTGGAATCAGCTTTTTCGACCGTTTTGGCGTTATTGGCGAATTGATGAATCTTGAAATCAAATTAATGCTTCGCAACAAACGGCCTAAATCTATTATTTTTATGACGCCATTGTTCTTATTGTATGGTTTTATCTTTTATCCACAGGAAATTTATATCAATATGGGAGCAATGCTCATCTTTGTCGGCATTTTTATTACTGGTGGTTTTATGATGACTTACGGCAATTACCTCATCAGTTGGGAAAGCAGCTATTTTGATGCCTTGCTGACCAAGAGTTTCGATTTTAAGAAATATTTTCAGGCTAAATATTCGTTGTTGTTAACTACTACGATTTTATCCTATCTGATTACACTCCCTTATGTATTCTTCGATATCCGATTGTTGTATATCAATACAGCCTGTTTTCTGTTTAACCTGGGATTTAATATTTACATCGTGTTGTTTTTTGCCATGAACAACAAAAAATATCTCGATCTGAGCAAAAGTGCCACCTTTAATTATCAGGGTGTGGGAGCCAGCAACTTTATAGTAGTGCTTCCCATGATGCTATTGCCCATATTAATTTACCTGCCTTTTAATTTTATGGGGATGCCTGAGATAGGTTGGATGGTCATCGGTGGCATTGGATTGCTGGGAATTGCATTGTACAAACCATTACATGCAATAATCATCCGCCGTTTCTATATAAAAAAATATGCAATGGCTGAAGGATTCAGACAACGTTAATTATTAATTGAAAAAAATATATAACATGATAAAAGTAAACAATCTTACCAAAATATACAACGGAACTACCGTATTAAACATCCCCAATCTGCACATCGCCAAAGGCGAAAGCTATGGTTTAGTGGGTAACAATGGCGCCGGAAAAACCACTTTTTTCCGCCTGATACTCGATTTAATCAGATCCAATAGCGGCGAAGTTATATCCAAAGAAATGAATGTAGCCGGAAATGAAATCTGGAAAAACTATACCGGCTCTTACCTCGACGAAGCTTTTTTAATTGAATTCCTTACAGCTGAAGAATATTTTAATTTTATTGGCAAACTACACAACATGACCAAAGGCGATATTGCAGAATTTTTGATTCAATATGCCGATTTTTTCAATGAAGAAATTATGGGACAAAAAAAATACATCCGCGATTTTTCCAAGGGTAACCAAAAGAAAATAGGCATAGTTGCTGCCATGATGGGCCATCCTGAGATACTGATACTCGACGAACCATTTACCAATCTTGATCCAAGCAGCCAGATCAGACTGAAGAAAATGCTTCATGCACTAAAAAACAATTACGACGTCACCATGCTGATCTCCAGCCACGACCTGATGCACGTTACCGAAGTGTGCGAACGCATCAATGTGCTCGAAAAAGGCCTCATCGTTCAGGATTTAATTACCAACGAAAATACATTGAAACAACTGGAAAGCTATTTTGCAGTGTAAAGTCATTTTAGAAATAAACTTCAATAAAGCAAAACAATAGTCCTCTTTTATAATAATTGACACAGAGCAACCGATAGTATTTTTTTACTATCGGTTTTTTGTTTTTATTAACATTTTTATCCTGAATATTAATAAAAATAATTAGCTTTGCCTGTTAGCATTTAACATTGATTACAATATATCTCTAAGAATCTAAAAACTACATTATGAAGAATTTACTATCTCATTTTTGTTTATCATTCCTCTTGTTATATGTTATAAATATTGAGGCACAGCCGTTGCAATTACCAATCGAAACCAAAGGTGCAATCATATTATCATAGCATTCGAAGATAACGATTAACGGTAAAAAGGAAGGATTTATCAGTTTTTCCATTACTAAAAATCTTAAAATTAAGATATTAAATGAGAATGGGGTTAAACAATTTTCCACCATTCAGCTTCCTGAATTATTTGACGTTGGTTATTTTGATCATTCTACTGAAGCAAGAAATCTTGGGAATTACTATTCTAATTACACCATAGATTTTTTCAATGTAAAAATTAATTCCAATAACGCATATAGAATTGATTACAACGATCCAATATTTTAACAATGCAAAACCTGATAGCATTTCGGAAGAAAAACAAAGAAAAGAATATTTCTGGAAAAGGGATCAATTAGCTGGCTGTATGGATGAACCAAATTCGAGACCCTATTTATCCCTCCCCTATTTTGTTTTATCCATTAAACCCAAAGAATTCATGTGCACCTTGCCTTATTCCTTTGAGGAAAAATTTGTTCCATCATATGTTCTGGCAGTTTATGGAAGAGAAGCTTCTCATTTAGGCATTTTAAGATCCGTCGATCAGGGGGTTAAATCTTCGCAATATTTACAAATGGATAAATTCATTGCCTCAAAATCGGAAGGAATCACAGATGATACGCTTCAAATACAACAACTTGAAAATATCCACAATGCAATTACCAACGAATTTGTATTTGCAAATGACATTGATGTTTTCAAAAAAATTGATACCCGCGATGAAAGAATTGGCGATTATTTGTCATCCCAAACATTAAGAGATATCAGCCGGTATTCAACTTATGTTGCATTGGTTTCTAAAATAGGATTGGGTTATTTCACTGCTTACCTGATGGATAAAAGGATAGGTGAATTGAGTGATGCATTTATAAGTCCTATGTTTGATGGAGATTATTTAATTGCACCCATCTTAAAAAATGACAAACTTCATTTTATTTATCCAAAGAAGGCGAAATTCGGATATTATTTAGACGAGCTTCCTTTTTATTTTGAAAATACAAAAACCCGTCTGATAAACGTAAATGATTATTTAGATTACAAAACTCCTTTGGCCGAGCAATTCCGAAATATAACGACATACTCGAGTGGCATAACATACAACGTAAGGAAAAGCAATGTATTGGTGGATGCAGATTTAGAAAACTTAAGCGTAAAATTTGATGCAAGAATATTGTTATTGGGTCAATACTCAACAATGACCAGAGGACTTTATAAAAATAATTTCACAGAACCGTCCATCAATAAAAAGTACGGCCAAAAGATCTGGGAAATTAATAAACAATCACAATTAATTAAGCAGGAAATTGTTAGCGAAGAAAAATTATTTCCCTTCAAAACAAACATAAAAGCTCAATATGCATGCATTGACCTACTAAAAAAAGAAGGTGCTGTTTATACCATTTCACTTGAAAATTGGTTCAATCATATTATATGTACTGATATTGCTGAAAAAAGAAACCTGGATTTCTATCCTGATTTTAAAGGAACCGACACTTATTCTTACATAATTCAATTTACAAAACCTGTTCAATTAAAACAACAATATCAGAAAATTGAAATGAATAATAGCTTAGGGAATCTTGTGATTTCAATAGAGCAACCTCAACCTAATACAATTAAAATCACATCTTATCTAAGTGTAATCCCTGAAAAAGTTATTGCTGATAAAATTATGGATGTAAAAGAAATTTTTGACGCTATTCAGAAATTAAACAAACAAACCATAGAATTTAGTATCGTTGAATAACCGGCAATCATCAATTCGGAAATGATTTCAATGCAGAAGCCAATATAATTTTGAATGATTGTATCAGGTTAAATTAATTAACGTTGGATAAACAATAGTTGAGGGGATTTTTAACATAGTAATCAAGCCTGAAAGGCTTAAATGTGAATAACCACAACTACAAACTAAGTTACAAAAAAAGATACACAGAAAAGACCGAAGGGCTTCAATGTGAATAACCCAGGCTGAAATCCCGGGCTAAGCACCGGTATAAACCAACTAAAGCCCGAAGGGTGGGGTGAATTAAATAACCGATCTTTTTTTTAAAAATTCCCCCTCTTTATTTTTAAATGTTGTTTTTCTTTTTGCTAAAAGAGAATTACACAAGTTCTCTTTTTTCCATTTTTTTAAATCATTTACCGTACAATTAT
>JBBRCQ010000023.1:0-55926 GCA_038204725.1 Bacteroidales bacterium
TTGGTCTGTCGTGATAGTCATTCTTAGAAAATTGTTGAATAATCTACTAAGGTAGTGATTATCAACGACATGACCAAATTTATTTTAACTTATTTTACTGAATATCAGAAATTTATTTAATTATTTAACGGAGTATTGTAATATCAAAAGGTGGTAAATCTAACGGATCACCAGAACCGGTTACTTGTTTAGCTTTATCACATAAAGCTTCCAGTTCGCTTTGTCCTATTTTTATTTCACCTTCATACTTCTTATTGCCTTTTTGAATGCCTACAGGGTTTGAGCCCCGTCCGTAAATGGCTTTTGTTTCCTGGCTTCCTTTGTATTTTACTTCTAAAATACGAAGCAATGGACGACCTAACAATACAACTTCTAAGTCTTTCCACGAATATTCCGAACTATTAAAATCCCAATTCATAATTATGCTGTTTTAAATGGATTTACTAACCCTAAGGTTATATTTATTTTCTTGGCATATCCTTTAGGAATAATGCTAATGCTTACAGCAACCGAATCAGTTGCCAAAAAGTTTTGTTTAGGGTCGATGTAGCATTCAGGTTTCCCCGATATTTCGCCTATCATGTTTTGCATGATGGCATTTTCTACATTTGCTTTCCAGCTTGCAATAATACCGGCAGAAATAGAACCACTTGCCTGATCAACCTCAATGTCGTCATTCAACTCTTCAACCATAGTGGTATAACTAATGCTTAAAGCTTTGTCAATTACACGACCACGTGCAAATGAACTATAATCATCACTATTAGCTGAACAAGTAGGGTCGTCTGTCAGGAAAAAACCTGATTTTCCATAATAATTACGCAAGAAAATATATCCTTTGTCGTGTATGGCATCCCATGAAGCTTCAATAGTATTTGCGTTAACTCCATCAGGGAACTTTGCTACCAATAAACCCGTAGCACCATCTTTTACCCTGGCAATTGAACGCTGAACCGGTATCTTAGCCAAACGGCCTAACACCAATCCACAAGCGACAACACCGGCAGCAACAGAACCTAAAATCACAGCTACACGATTTGCAGCCAGTGTTTTTAAATCCAACGTACCAAGTGTGGTAGTTTTGAATCCCTGGCCACACATGATCGCCCTGAAGGGTTTGTAAGCAGCTGCATAATTTGTTGCAATTACTTGCAATTTAGTGATAGCTGCAAAAGCATCATCATCTACACCACCCATTCCAACGGCATACACTGAAACATAACCTACCGGTGATTTTCTGTTGATACTTAAAATACGAATGCGTCCATTGGCAGCATCCAATATGGTTTTTACCGATATTCCGACGGTAGCATTGTCACATAAGGCTGCAAGCAATGTAGCATCGCTCACTACCATCAGCCACAATTCAGCACCTGTGCCGGCTTGATTATAAAAATCCTTTACATCATTGTAGGCAAGAGGATTGTTTAACTCGGTAAATCCTAAATCTAAAAACGATTGTAATGAAAACAACTGCACTGGTACTCCCAGTGTTAAATAACCGGGTGTAGTGGCAACACCACTTACAATCATCCCGGCCACGGCATCTTGGGTCGCGTTCACACGACCTAATCCGCCATTTCCTATAGCAATTAATACTTTTGGTAATCCGCTCATTGTTTAACGATTAATGGTTAAAACTTCTTTTTCTTTATCCAAAGCCTTCTGATGCATTTTTGCATCTTCTTTTGAATAGAATGGCATATTGTCACTGGCAACATGAAACACATTGATATGTGGATTGCTGTCGAAATAAGGCTGCATGGTTTCTCTCACCTGTTTAGTGGTTTTTTCCTGCAGTTTGGTTTGCTCTTTGGTTTCTTCCTGAACCTGTTCCTGAGTTTCTTCAGTTACTTGTTCTTTGGTTTCTTCCTGAACCTGTTCCTGAGTTTCTTCAGTTACATGCTCTTTGGTTTCTTCCTGAACGGTTGCTGATTTTGTCGAAGCATCCTTTTTATTTTTATTCATATCTTTAAAATTTGATTAATTGCTATTTAAAATATTTCTTGTATATAAAATAACCGGCTACAATTAAAATTAAAGTGGAACACAGCCCCACTACAATATTAATCCACCATGGTGTTACCTTTTTTGTATAAGAGCTCACATTTGATGCTGTGATGATATTATCCCTACTTTTGAATGTTTGCTTTTGTACTACGGGAACAGTAATCGTTTGTGGTTTGCTTACTGCCTTTATTTGTAATTTATTATCACGTATTTCGGCAGTTACTTTAAAGCTTTTCCCTTCCGAAACTATTTCAAAAGGTTCTATACGCATCAGGCTGTCTAATGTAATTGGTATTTGAAATGCCACAGAGTCTGCCGGTATTTCTACCGATATCGGAACAATGGTTTCTACATAGCTGCTACTATCTTTTTGTTCACTTGTCTTGTTAGAAGTCTGAATACTTTCTATAACCTTGCGGTTGCAGCTGGAAAATAAAGCAGCTATTAATAATATGTAAATAAGTTTTTTCATAATTTTTCGAATTCTTTTTTTGCATCAAAACATGGACAGGCTTTCCTGACGTCAGGAAATTGATAATGACCCTGTATGATTGCCAATGGATATTTAACTCTTAGTTTTTTAAGCAATTCAAGCATACTGTTTTTTTGTAAAGCAGTTCTGTTATCGGTTGGCTTTCCGGTATTATCAATACCACCCATATAGCATACATTAACAGTTTCTGAATTATAACCGGCAACTCCATTGCTTACATTATTTTCATTAAGCAATTGCTTTACTTCTCCATCAGGCATAATTAAATAATGATAGCCAGGACTTTTCCAACCAAGATTCTGTTTCCAATACCTTAGTATAGATTCAACCGTAGTACGCTGACTGGTTGCTGTACAATGAATTGCTATAAATTTTATGTTACGCATTGCTCTTATTTTTAAAAATTGATGTAAGTGATTCCAATCCTAACAATGAAGCCGAAACAATAAGTAAGGTTTCCAATAATTCATGTTTCCAAATAGCAATGAACACAATAGAACAGATAAAACCGATCGCCCCAAAAACCCTTTTAGAACTTTCAGGAGTACCTGCAGAAAATATGCCTTTGATAAAATCTATCATTATTTCTCTAGTTTTAAAATCCTTTTTTCGTGATCCTGTAATATTTTATCGTGTGATTTAATATGACTGTTAAGGTCAATATGAGTTTTTTCGCAGGTTTTAATATTGTTTGAAAAGTTGGTTATAACTACTTTTAAATCGTCACTCAGTTCATCAGCTTTTTCGGTAAAATAATCTTGTCTCTTGTCCGACCTGTCAATATACCTTTTCACCCAATAGGCAATAATTGCAAGTAATATAGGTATTAAGATTTCTGAGGCCATATTCATCTCAATTATTAGCTTTATTAGTATTTTTCAATAATATTAATCATGAACTCTGTCGTAAATTGCACATATCCGTCACCATATTTTGGCTTTGCCTCCTGCTTACGTTCTACATAGTCAAAACCTTCACCGGTTAGTCCATTTAAAGCTTTATAAATACCTTCGTTGGCATTCAGCATTTCCAGGCTTTCCTCTTCAGCTTCTGATTCATCAAATGTATTTTGCTCACTGGCAATGTATAAATCAATAGAAAAGCTTGCATCCCCTTTTTGAGCTGTTTTACTGTGTTCTTTCCAGGGTATGTTTTGAAATTCAACCAGTGCAGCCGGTAGCGGTATAGGTAAGCTTTCCGAAGGTTTTAAAAACTGCCCCTTTTGTAGATCAATAAACAAAAGGGGTAGTTTTACCTTGAGAGCTTCCTTTATAGCCAGGTATGTGCTCTTTTTACTCATCTATATTCCGGAAGGTGCTCTGTAAATTAAGGCTGAATATTTTTCAGCGGTTCTTTGGAATCCTGCTTTAAATCGGTGTTGGAATCCAAATTCATGTGCACGTCCTTTTGTGTTAGTTGAAAAAGGATTATAAGACATATCAAAACTTCCGGAGGCTTTAAATACTTCATTCTTTACAAACAAGAATCCTGTATCAACCACGTCGGCTCCTTTGGCGGTTCCTAATGCAGCCTTTTGGCTGGTTGCTACATTATATCCAACACTATGTGAATACTTATGAATAGTAATTCCGTACCATGCTACAATAGTTGGGTCAATAACACCTATTTTTTGCTGAAACTGCATTTGTGCTTTCAAAATATCGTTATTCTTAATCAACTGCCACCACATAGTGGGTTCTAATACCAGGTTTCTTCCTTCTTTTGGATATTTTGCTATATCTAATTGTTCAGCCAGTGCCTGGATATCGTCAATGGTACACGTTTTATACCCTGACAAAACAGCTCCGCTTGTAGGTAAAACAATTCTTTTATTACCGGCTGTAGTAGGTGCAAATGCGTGGGCAGCTGCAAGAGCTTCTTTCTGACGAATGGCTTCAGCTGATTTTTTAGTATAAAACCCAATTTTGTCGTAAGGTAATGTGCTCAGATTAATATTCCTGATTTTATAATTCTGAGAATCGTAGGTATCCAATTCAACGGCATGTGGAGTTTCACTAGGTTCTACAGCATCAACATCATCTAATTTATTCACATACACCTCGGGATAGTCTCCGGCTTCAGCAAAATTTAAGATTTGTGCCTCATTAATAAATTGCGATAAGTCTTCAGCTTCATCCAGCCAGGTGTTTTTTTCAAGATATGCATCTTTCAAACTACCTACCCAAATTTCTCTGTTTAATCCCATTTTAAGGCTTCCCGGTTTTGCTTTCACAAATCCTGATGCAAACGACATAGCCCCCATCACAGGGCCAAACAAACAACCCATTATCAATGCGATAAATGTTGCTCCGATTAACGATTTAAAAAAACTTTGTTTCATTTTGAATTAATTTTTAATTATTACTTTTAACTTTTAACTTTAAGTACTCAAGGTACCCCAAGGTTCCAGATTAACCTTCGCTTGGAATATAAGTACCCGATTTTCTCATTTCTAACTGATAAGCTGCTAACAGCTTTCTATGATCTTCCGGTTTTTCAATTTCAAGTTTTTGCAAACCATCAATGTCTTTTTTGTACCAATCCAGAAAATTCCATTTGCTTCTGTCGTCAGGGTCAGATTGTGATCTACTTGCTCCGGACAAATCTTTTACAAAACCGTCTAAACCTTCATTCCCCTTCTTTAATTCAAGTACTTTTTTAGTACCATCATAATCAGCTTCTGCAGCTTTTTTGTAGAAGTCAAGTTCCTGGGCTGTGATAGCTCCTCTTTTTTGATGCATCTCTACCAACTGTGCAGCTAATTGCTTAGCACCGCCATTTTCTTCATTTTTAGAAGGAAGTTTCGTCAAGGCTTTTTCAGTGCCTTCATAATCCAATACTGCATTTTTTTCAAAGAAATCTTTGTTATCTACAGTAATAGCACCTCTGTCGAGATGTTGTTTTACTAAATTTACAGCCAATGTCTTTTTTAAGCCATCATTTTCCGTCTGCAATTCTTCAGGTGTTTTTGTTACCATTTTTATTTGGTTTTTGTGATCATTATTATTAATTGTAAGTAAACTCAATTTCTTTTCTTTTCCATCAGGAGCAAGCAGTTTTAATGAATTGGCATTACCTGGAACTGTTACCAGTGATATTTCAAGCAATTCGCATTCAAGTATAGTAGCATATTTTTGTCCTGCCAAAAGATACTTAGGGTCTTCGCTTTCGGTAATTTCAAGCATTGATAATGATACTGCCGACATATAACCGTTTTTATATTTATTATATATCTTTACTGCATCTTCATCACCTTCATCAAATTCCAGAACTGCAGATAATTTAACACTTTCCTGTTTAAAGCCTTTCCATTTCCCTACCGATAGGTATTCATTCTTATGTTGCACCAGGCAAACCGGATTCTTTAAAAAGTTTTCGGTTTGTATACCTGCCGACAAAATCCTATAACCATAACGGTTTACAGATTCATCATTTATAATAAAGGTAAGTTCTAATGCCATTTGCTTTTTTTAAAAAACAGCCCCCACATCTGTGGAATAGGGGGCTGAAAACCCAATTAATTATGAAAATTTATACAGGCTGCAAATATGCAACAGAAATAAACTGAATGCAAATTATCATTCAATCGTTACTGTATATGAAGCACTTATTGCATTATATTTTTGAGTTACACTATAAATAATTCACTTTTGTAAGAAAAAACATGGCACGATTTACAAAAAACGAGCAAAAACAAAAAAGAGCGTATGCAAAAAGCTTATTTATTAAAGGCTTCGACTACGAAACCATAGCAGAAATGTTGGGCGTTGCTGTTTCAACTGTAAAAAACTGGGGTCGTGAAGATGATTTTGAGAATGCCCGTAAGGCCAGTTTTATTGCACTCTCAGAAATGCGTAATACCGTCCTACAAAGTTGGGCAGACCTTAAAGAAGGTCGTACACCTGTTATTACTGCAGATGTTGCTGCCAAATATGCATCTGCGTTTGAAAAACTTAGTAGCAAAAAGAAAACGCTTACTTATATATTCGAAGCTTTTGAATTACTTACTGAAGAGTTTTTAAATGATGTTCAAAAAGCAATTAAAAAAGATGAAAAGGAGTATGCGCTTAAAGTACTGCAGGCCGTTCGTGCCAAAACAGATATAGTAATTACCAAACTAGCAAATGAGGCTTCAGATGAATAGATCACAATTAAAGGAAGCAATAGACGACTACCGTCGCAGGTCTGATTTTATAAAAAAGGCTACGCTCGAAACTATTTATATTGAGACACAGGAACAACGTGAATCCCGTGTAAAGATGCTATTAAAGCCTGAAAATTACGGATTGTTCTTTAATTACTATTTCGGCAAAGATTGTTCCATCCCGATGGCTGATAGTGATTGTGCCAAGTTTCAAATTGATTCTTATAAAGAAATTTACAAAAACGATGTTATTACACAGTTCAGGCTGTGGAGCCGTGGATTTGCCAAGTCAGTGCATTCCGATGTAGGGAATCCATTTGCCTTAAAACAAGCCGGACTGGTAAAGTTCATCACCATTGTCGGTATTAATGAAGACCGTGCAAAGCTTTTGCTATCCGATTTGCAAATACACCTGGAATCAAATCAGCGCATCATCAAAGATTTTGGCGAACAAAAAGTATATGGTTCCTGGCTGGATGGTGAATTTGAAACCTTGGACGGTGGTTATTTTCTTGCCCTAGGTATTGATCAGCCTTTTCGTGGATTGAGACGTTTTGCCAATCGTGTGGACTTAGCCATTATTGACGATATAGAAGACCGTAAACTTGCCAAAAATGAAAAGCTGGTTCGCGAACGTGGAGAAAAAATCCTTTCCGACCTTGCACCGGCTTTTGGCAAAGACAGCAAACGAATGATCATTGCCAATAATCTTATTGAAAACAAAGGAGTGATATCCTATATTTTGAATAAGAAGAAAGATTCTCCTTATACCAAGATAAGCCGTGTAGATTTTCTCGATAAAAATGGGAAAACTCCCTGGCCAGAAAGATACAACTTAAAAGATATTGATATAGTGTTAAAGGATACCGACCCTATTACTTACAAACGTGAGTATATGCAAATACCGGTTACCGAAGGTGCTTTATTCAAACCGGCATGGATAATATACAAAGAGCCGTTAGATTACAGCAAATACAATATGTTACTAGGTCATTGGGATTTATCCTACACTACCGAAGGCGACTACAAGGCTTTTGTATTCCTGGGAGCTACCGACAAAGAAATTCACGTACTGGATGTGTTTTGCCGTAAATGTGATATTACTGAAGCAACCGATTATCATTTTAACTTTACCAAAAAGTTATTAAACAAAGGTGCAGCTGCTATTTTCTTTTATGATGCCACTGCAGCCCAGCAGGCAGTTTATAGCGAAATCTTTATACAAGAGGCTGCTAAGCACAAAACTTACACCATTCCGCTTCCTATGCATGCCAATGTAGACAAATACTTACGTATTGAAGCTACACTGATTAATCTGTTATTCAACAAAAGGCTGGTATTCTCCGAAAAGTTAAGGGATACACCTGATTTAAAATCAGGACTGGAACAATTGCTTGTTTTCGAACGTGGTTCAAAAGCACATGACGATTTCCCGGATACACTCGAAGCCGGTTGCCGTTTAATTCAAAATTACATTACACCTGAAGAAGATTATTTCAAACCAATTATCCATAAAAACAAAAGAAAAGGATTCTAATGAAAAAAACCCAAAAAATTGACACAAAAAAAATACCCGTTTGGTTTAGACTATTAGCCAGTATTTACTTTTATGCATTCAAAATGCATTTTTATTTAGCAAACAAAACAATGCCTGGCAGATTCTCAGTTCGAATCTATAATATCATAGCCATTCAATGCTGTATATGGGAAGCTAAAAGCCTGCACAAACTTACCAATCAGCAGTATTATGTATTAAAAGTTTTTGGCAAGGTTAGGGTAATGTCAACACGTAATATCAATTACAACAGGCGTAAACGCACACTTTCAAAATCTTTAGATTTTTACAAATTACAGGAATTATGCATTTTTAAAACCAAATAATATGCCTTTTTTAATAGAAGCCGAACTTAAATCAATTGTTGACCCCAACTTGGTCAATAAAATTACAGTTGACGATTCATCCATAGTAGAGACTATAATATCTGAATCCATTGATATGATGAAAAGCTATTTGTCAAAATATTATGACACTGCAGCTATATTCAGCAAAGAAGGAACTGAAAGAAGCCTAAGCGTTTTAAAGAAGTTAAAGGACATCGTAGTATATGAGATTTACACACGCAATCCCAGGTCTATGAATGAAGTTACAGAAAAGAAATATAACGAAGCCATTAACTGGCTCGAAAAACTAAACACCGGTGAGTTTTCCGATAAATCACTCCCAGTCCCGTCAAAGGACATTGAGCCTGCCGAAATGGCAATACGTTCAGGGAGTAATAGCAAATATACTTCAAATTTTTAATTCCTAATTTTTAAAACATGGATTTTAATTTAAATTTTTCGTTCGGTAAGAAAAAAGACCTGACACTCAAACAGCCACCTCTCAAAGATACTTCTGAAGACAGTCAGGTTAACAAAGTAATGGTTGATTATTTTAAAACATACCAATCTTTATACCGCAAAGAAATTGAAGACTGGCAAAACGCACGCATGGCTCGTCATGCGCTGGCCAATCCAACCACCTTGCAACTTCAGCAATTATACCAGGACAGTCTAATTGATATCTTCCTGAGACGACAAATGCAAAACCGAGTGTTGAGGATATCAAATAGAAGTGTTGTGATAAAGGATAAAGATGGCAAAATTGATGTTGAAAGAAGTGCAGCTTTGCAAACCAAAGCCATTCGAACATTGATTAAAAAAGCAATGGAAAGTAAATTCTTTGGATACTCCATGATGTTTGTATCGGAATGGGTACCCGGTAAGATTATTAAATTAACCGAAATCCCTCGAGGGAATATTATTCCTGAAATGGGTTTATTGCTCAAAGATGCTTACAATGTTAACACCGGTATCAGATTCAGAGATTACCCCGATTTTCTAATTTATTCATGCCTGGATGAACCTATTGGTTTGTTGGAGAATGTTGCACCGCTCACCATTTTAAAACGTCATTCCTGGGCTTCCTGGGATGAGTTTGAACAAATATTCGGGATTCCTTTGCGTATTGCCAAAACGATGGTCGATACTGAAAAACATCGGGACGACCTCGAATACTGGATGCAAACAATGGGTAGTGCTGCTTATGCCATTTTACCAAAAACAGTTGACCTAGAAGTAATCGAATCAAAACAACCGGACAGTTTCAATGTTTTTAACGAAAAACGCAAAGCAGTCAATGAAGAACTAGCTATCGGTATCAACGGACAAACCATGACAACTATGGATGGCTCTTCACGTTCTCAGTCCGAAACCCACATGAAGACACAGGACGAAATTACTGCAGACGATCTGCAGGACACACACGATTATTTGAATGATGAGCTTATTCCGATACTTCGGAATCTAGGATACGATATTCCGGAAGCATATTATTTTGATCTAATGCAGCGAACCAATATTCCTATTGGCGAAAAATCTAAAATAGACGATATTTTATTAAAAAATGGTTATCGGCTGGATACAGAGTATGTGGAAGAAACCTACAACGTAAAACTTGATAAGGATACACCTTTTGTGTTGCCAGGTCAAAATCAATCCTCACTTGGTTTTTTCGTGTAAGTCCTCAGGAAGAAAAAATAAGACAGCTTTCATTTGATAAGCACGATCTTGAGGACGAACTTTTTGCATTGTATTTTGGCAATCATCCTGATGATTGCAATTGTCAGTTGCACCAACTTCCTGTTTTTACCCTGGCTGCCGAAAACAGAACCACGGTTGCAAACAGGGCAATTGAAAATATAAATAAAGCAGATTCACCGGCTATCAACAGCGATTTGTTTCAGCTGTATAGCCAAAACTATACAAAGGCTCTCGACAGCGTTTTTAATGATATAAGCCCTACGCATCCAATGTGGGAAAAAGTACAGCAATACAGGCTTAATACTGCCAATTTTGCAGCACATAAAGCCTATAAGGTAACCGATGAAATTAAAACTGCTGAAAATGCAAAAGCTGTTATTTCTAAATACAACCGCTTCCAGGCTGCAGAATACAATACCGTAGTTTCACGCTCCAGGACAGCCAAGCAATTTGAAACCTTTCAGCAGGAAAAACACTTGTATCCAAACCTCGAATGGATACGCACACGATCAGCCAATCCACGCGAACTTCATTTAAGCTATGTAGGAATAGTATTGCCTATAAATCACCCGTTCTGGTCAGCCAACCAACCGGGCAACCTTTGGAACTGCAAATGCGACTGGAAAACCACCGATACCGAACCAACGGCAGAACCCACCAAAATAACTCCAGCTGCAAAAGGACTAGAAGGCAATCCCTATGATACAGGTGAACTAATTACTAAGAAACATCCTTACTTTCAAGATGCACCGGCTTGGGTTGAAAAAAACTCAAAACTATTAGCTCCTTACGAACTTGTTTATTCTGAAATTAAAACAAAAGAAGGTAAATTAATGGTTCATATTTTATCTGAAAATGAAAGTGGTTATAAATCAAATGTTTCAATTTCAAAAATTTTACTTGAGAACAAAATATTTAATGAAATAAAATTACTTCCGGAAATAAGTGAAACTGAACAATTATTGAGAAAGAAATATTATGGTATTGATTATTGTAATAATCATTATAGTAAATGTCCTGATATTTTAGCAGATAATACAATTGTTGAAATTAAACAACACACTGGAGGCAAAAGATCTTTGAAATCACGATTAAAGGAAGCAGCTGAAAAATCTGACATTATAATAATTAAAATTGAAAATATGCCAGAAAAGCAAGTTTTTGAAAATATTATAAATGGGGCTTTTAATAATTTTGAAAATTTAAAACGTATTGTAGTATTCAATAATAAAAACGAATTGATATTGAATAAAATAACGAAAGCGAATTAACACTAATGCTAATTCGCTTCCGGGCGATCCGGGACGCATCCCCGACACCACAAAAGTAATACTTTTAAATGCAATTTAAACAATAATTAAATTTATTTTTATTAAAGTGGATAAATTAATCATACAACTCAACCAGGACACCGAAAAACTAAGAAAATTCATACACCATGATTTACCTATAAAAATAGGCAAACAAGCCGTTGATCTCTTTAAAGAGAACTTCCAGAAAGAAGGCTTCTTTGGTGATAAATGGAAAGAGGTTAAACGAAGAAGCGACCCACGAATTAAAGGAGCTCGTTCTACTCGCAAAATATTAACCGGCAATACCGGCGATTTAGGAAGGAGCATTCGTTACACTCCGCAAGATGCCCAGGTACTTATTTATTCCGACCTCAAATATGCAGCTGCACACAACGAAGGAACCACCACTGCAGGACGTGGAAACTCTACCACCATCCCACAACGTAAATTTATTGACGAAAGCCGGGAACTTGACGATATGGTTAAACGTGAAATGGATAAATTTTTTGATAGTTTAAAATAAAAAAGGTGAGCAATTATGCTCACCTTTTTTATTTATTTTTGTGAAATTATTATTATAGAAATTAAAATAGATATTAAAGATATAATCATAGTAACTCTTATCCACATAAGAGATATATAATTTTCACGTGAATATTTTGTTGTATTCAAAGAAATTTGACGCAAATAATGCAATCTATCTTGTTCTTTAATATGATTAATAAATTCTGATTTTTCTTTAACAAATTTATTTAAAAACGCCGAATCAATAAGATTAGGATTTTTATTAATAAAATCATCTATAATTAAATCAAAATCTTTTCTTTCTTTATCTGTTATTCCTCCATTACAATAATCCTTTATTTGCTTTGCTAATATAGTTTTTTCCATTTAAATGATTTTTAATTAGACCACAAATATAAACAAAAAAAGGAGCTTAACGCCCCTTTTTTATTAATTACCCTATTTTTATTTTCTGCCCCGGTTCCGGTAGCATTCCTTGTAACAGATCACACGCATAATAATTAGTATCTTCATTCGTTAAATCCTTATTTTGTATGGCTATTAACCGGGCAAGTGCATTCACTTGATTAAGGTAGTCTTCAGTATCACCTTTAAATGTAATGGTAAAACTGTTATTGTTATTAATTACTACCATTATTACCTCCTTTCTTAATATTACAAGTTTTGCAACGGATAAAACGGTATTCAATAACATCACATTTTAATATCAATATTGCATCACGCCTTTCATTATGTTTTCTGCAAAAAATTCTGCAACGTATCATCTCAAAATCTAATTCGGTACAAAGAAAAGTAGCCATATCGGTCATTTGCTTTCGGGTATCAAAACATTTTTCCATGATTATCGTCCTCCCCCTTGCATTAATTTATCAATTATTTCCTGAGTAATTGCTGGTTTTTGTTTTAATTTATTTATTTCGGCAATAATTAATAGTATTTCCTTATCAGTATAATGATAAGTATATGGTGTATCAACAGAAGGTGATTTCTCAATTTTAAACAGATCACGATAAAGCGTAGTTATTCTTTCATAAGGGATATCACGTGATGTTGATTTAAAAAACTCGTCAAACCAACGCATATTAATAAACCAGGCTGAAATTTTACCACCTTCAATTAATATACAGTTATTTTCTCCATACTTTTTAGCATAAAGACCACCGCCACTTTGTTCATATCCTAAAAACTTCATTGATGTATTTAAAACAAACCACAATTCGCCATTCCTATATGTCCCTTTAATTGATAATCTGCTTAATTTTGAAAAGAAAATATCTCTTTCAATATAAGTTCCATTTTCACTAAGTTTTTTAGGCTCTGCTTTTGCTTCTGCTGTCTTATGAAAAACCTGACGGTAAACTTCAAATACAGGTTTTACCTTTTTGGCAATAAAATACTCCATACAGGAAATGGATAACATATAATTTATACGATTGTGTCCACCTCCTTTTGTTGATGCAAATGACCGCTTGCCATTTTGGGCAAGCGGTTTGTTTTTTTGCTCGGAATTTTGCCGAAGCAAAACATAATCTTCATTTTCAATGAAATCAGATTTTAATGCTCTAACGGCTTTACTCTTTTCTATATAAACTAAAGGATAAATGTCATCCAAATTAATTGGAAATTCTTTACCCGATTGCTTTAACTCGAAAACTTTAGAAAAATAAAATTTAACTTGCTCCGGTTCGGAGTCTTTTTTTAATTGCAAGCCTGTGACTTGACTTTCGCTTTTTTTTGTTAGTGTCATAACATTAATAATTTAATAATTTTATAAAAAGGCAGGTCACTGACACTAACTCGTTACGGAGTAACGAAAAGCTGGGAACTTGCATCCCTTTGCCTGCCATGTAGTTTTTAAAGCTTTTTTAGGATTACTCCGTAATTTTAGTGTCGGAGCAAAAATAGAAATATAAAATTTGGGATAGGGGTAGTATATTTTAAAGTTATTAACAATCATTGTTAATAACTTTAAAATTATACTTAAAGAGTGGGGTAAGTATTACACTTTTGGTGCACTTTTATTAAATATATCTTCGGTAATCAGGCGTCCGGAATTAGCCAGGTAGTTATAAAATGTGCGTTCACACACACCGTATTTGGGATAAATATATATTCTCCATATATACGTATTTGTAACCCCATTGGGTGCATACATGTCGTATATATCTATTATATCTTTTAATCGCTTTTCGTAACTGTTTCCTTTGAGTGGTTTCATATTAAATCAATTAATTTTACATGCTAATTATTTGTTGGTCAATCTCTCTTAAAATATATTTAATGGTATTTAATTCAAATCCGGAAATAGAAATAATTCCGAATAGGTTTTCTAATGCCCAGCACTCTGTCACAGTCAATTTAAGGCTGTTATTCTTTTCCTTAATTGTAAGTATGCGGGTTTGTAACTTAATAAATAACTTTGTGTATTGCTCTTTTAATGCCATATCCGAAATTTCATTACAAGAAATACTAATTCCTCCATGATTGATAATAAGCAATAATGCCTTCATCTGGCTGTCACTTAACTTCAGTTTAATTTTCTTCATTTTTTCCTTCTTTTAGTTTCTAAAAACTCAATAAACTCCTTCCATCGATCGGGTGATAAAGTAATATGAATCAATTCATTTTTATGCTCAATATACGCATTCAGTTCATTTCTTAATTTAAGATTCTGAATGCTCACTCTTTCTAATTCTTGCTCTAGTTTTGTCATTTTAATCCTATTTGTTAGTTGTTCCACAATTCTGCATTCAAGAAGGTTTCTGCGTACTTCTTACGAGTTCCCTGGGCGATGCCGGCAAAATACATACTTATAAAATTGTAAGCCTTCAGGCGATCGGTTTCATTCATCTTATTCCAGCGTAGCAATGTTTTCTTGCGTGAGCTACAAAGCTTATCATCATATTTATTCCAAAACGCATCAAAAGTAACTTCAAATTTGATTTCTGTTAGTTGGGCAGTTTTGCTGTCACCTAAAACACGCTGCAGCTCTGCTATTTCCCTGGGCATTGTTTTAAGCATCCAAATCTGTTGCTTTTCGCTCAACTCAGCCCCTTTTAAGCTAAATTCGTGCAACAGTCCAAGATCGTTGAAATAGATGTCAACAGCCCCTGTAAATGCGCCTGATGTTAATTGAAAGTGTTTCATATATAGTTTTTATTTATCTTTAAAATTACAACCTTGTTTTTGCGTACACTTTTGGTATTTCGTTTGCATGTTACAATATCTGTCGTGAAGGCAATCAGGTAAATCCGGACTCTCAGTTTCTTTTTTATAAATCGCTTTTGCCGGATAAATTATAATACTAAAAAAAACGATTATCGCTGCGATGTAAATTATCATTTGAATTGTTGACATAGCTTTTCTTATTTAATACTCAATTGACGCATATAACCATATTCACTACTCAAAGAAAGAGCATATTTATGCTGCAGAAGATCTTCATCATCTGAAGTAATTTCTCTCAGCTTATTTTTTATTTTCAAACCAAGCTCTTTGGATTTCCTGTGAAGGTAATACCTTCTATTTATTTGCTTTTTTGTAAGTTGTCTTTTCATAACTCATTTTTTAAAAAATTAAACATCAATAAATATTAACAGCCAGTAGGTTTTCCCAAACCATTTAAATGTAATCCATATCGAATCCCTCCACCAGTCATCCCCTCTTTTGATTTCAATTTTAAAGCGACTATTTTGCGCTGTTTCATATAGTAGCAATCTTTTTTTCATAACTCGGATTTTTAAAATGACAGGATGACATTGAGTCATCCTATCATAAGTTTTCAAATAGATGAAAAATTCAAATCCACCAATTTATATTCGCCTGATTTATCAAGTTCCCAAATACGGAAATAAGTCTTACTATCAGGATTGCGGATAGATTCTTTTATAAGGTTTATAGCTTCCTGAAACAGAGGATCAGTTATACGGCTGCCGTATTTCATCAAACTCATTATCTTTTTAACATCCATTCTACCTTTTGCCGTAGAAAATGCATCCTGAACCAATTCTTTTATGAAAGCCTGTTTGCTATCTAAATTTGCATTCAGAAACTCATCTAACTTAGCTTTAGCACCTGCTATGCAGATATCATCAAAATCAATCCGGTCTGATATCGAAACTTCAATTTTGATAGAACGATCGAAATTAAACCAGGTATAATTACCTTTCGTAAGATTTTTAATTCCGTTCTCTTCAGCCATTTTCACTAATACTTCATCGCTCAGCTTTTCAATTGTTTTTTTTAAAGAAATAAGCCTTTTGCTTACGTCTTTAGCCTTTTTCAACAGCATAGCTGCATTCTTTTCCTTAAGCTTACTTCCAGCTGTAATGTATCGCACTGGCACGGAGCGACCGCTCTCGTCCATCCAGTTTTCGTCTTTCACTTTTTGTACCATTTTATTGATTGTTATTTATTTTTATTAATTTAATTTTCGATGATAAATGCACTTTCCATTAATTGATTAAACCGCCTGTCTCTTGCTGCCTTAGTTTCAAATTTTTCTAAAGCAGTCCAGTTCTGAGACCCATTGTCTTTAAACTTAATACGTATAGATGGTTGATCATCTTTACGTATTATTGTAAATCCGGCTTTCATTACTTTTAATTCTGATTTTTGTTCCATGGTTTTTATATAATTAATTAATAATTGGGTTGTTTATTGGTTTTTTATTACTTACATTCCAATTGCCTGAGTCTGTCGAAGCTCCAGCTCCTTTAATTCTCTTTTAGCCGGCAATTCCATATAATTCTGAAACGTCCGTATGGTCATTGGATATACTGGGTAAATATATCTCCTGAATATCTTAGTATCCGGTAAATCATCTTGTTTGTGCAACTGATATAGCTCTTGCACTTTTATTACACGCAATAGATAGGTTTTTGAATACTTTGCCATTTTTTATATTTTATATCCTGTTACTACTGTATAATTGTCGCAATAATCAGCTATGTATGCGCTGCTGTTTTCAAGTTCTTTTTTTAGTTCCAGCCTGTAAAGTTTAACGGTAAGTAATTTATAGGTATCAAATTCACTTTCAAACAATGGGATTTTGCAACTTATAAAACCATCCGTCAAACAATTAATTTCTTCATGGCAATCCTCAATTTGCTGGTCAAGTTTACTGTTATGTTGTTGTAGTTTCGCTTTGGTCATTTCGTATCATTTTAATAGTAAAATCAGGTCGTTTTGCTTTGTTGTTATAATACCAGGGAAGCCATTTATTTTGGAGTATAGATATCATCTTTCCGAGCTGGTCTCTTTTAAGTGCATTAAATTTTGTTTTGTAAATTCTATTTAATGAAAACCAGTAGATGAAATGCATATCCGCTTTGCCTGAATCATCCACTGCCCACATTTCAATCATCATACTGATCACCTTTTTGCGGAGCGTATCCAGTTCGTCGTAACCTTCGGTGTTTTGTTCAAGTGACTTTATAAGTTGTAGTGCTTCGCCAAAAGTCATCTGGCTGCTGTGAGATGTTCTCATTTCCGTAAAGCTATATATAAGCTCTTCCTTCATATCTGCAATGCGCAACTTATTTAATAAGGCGTGCAGCTTTTTATTTTGGTGTGGAGCAATTAACATAACTCAGCTTCTTTCTTTATTTCAGTAATAAGTTGTGCATAAGTTTCTTCAAACATGGCGTCCGGAGGATATGCTATGCAAGAATCCGGTGAATGTGCATTGAACCATTCTGTTTTTGAAATATTTTTTTCAAGCAATCTGAGGTCAGTAATTTGGAACTGATTGTTCCACCATGCCCAGTACTTTGCATTGTATGATATAATGCGGACAATGTATTTCATCTCACCGCAAATCATATGTATAAATGCAACACCTGATTCAAAAATTTCGTGGTCGTAATCAAACTCAGATATTCCTATCTGGTCCATCACTTTTTGTTTAATTTCACTTGCTTTCATAATTGTTTTTTGTTTACTGTTTACTACTAACTTTATTTTTTACTTTGTTAAACCCCCAATATTCAAGAGCACCCTGAGGATATATTACATATTCCTTTCCTCCTCCAAATCTACTCATCGGAAAAGCTTTAAATCCTTCTACATGCACTTTAATATCGACATCAAATCTGATATCATCCGCTATAGAACCTTTGGGCATTTTGTTTTTTTCCTGTGAAAGTATAATCAGCATTTTACCTTTTAATGCACTTTTCATGGCTATATACTCATTGTATTTTAATCTGGAATACTGAATAGTATCTATTACCAATACATCAGGAGATTTGTGTTTTTTAAACCTTACTATGGTTTCAGAAATAGGCTCTCTATCCAGGACAATAAATTTTCGGCTTACTTCATACATGTTATTCTCAACGATGGCATCTTTAAAACTTTTACTGTCCCCTTGCTCCAATGAATTGTAAGCTACCCTAAACCCTATTTCACACATGTATTTTGATATTTGTAAAGCCAATGAAGTTTTACCTGAACCTGAATCACCCCATATCAAAAATTGAGTTCCAAGTTCAGGACTTCCGAAGGAATTCAGCATTTCTCCGGTAAAAGGAAGTAATTTCCTTTTTTTGTTTATCATTTCGGTAACCGATACAGCTCTTTTAATTATCATTTCAACCGTTTAAATAGTGTTTAAATACTTCTTTTGTAGGCGTGTATCATTTTCTTAACTCTACGCAAATCAGCATCACTTTCCATTGCTATCCTGCTAATTTCTCTTTTTTCAGTTACACCATTGGCTATGCAGATGGCTTGTATATCCACTGTGTTTACACCTCTCAGGCTTATGAATTTCTTACCGATACGTGAGTAAATTTCCTTATATCCTTTTTTATTAAGTCTTAAGCCCTTTTTAATCCTTTTTTCAAGGTTGTCCGTAGCGCATAAGATGATGCCGCAGTGATCTTCTAATTGATTGTACAGGGTAATAAAGAAGTAAAGCACCTGATCAGTCAGCTTGTCAGCTTCATCCATTATAATGATAGGATTTTGTGAAGTTTTTAAACCTCTTACAATTTCGTTCATCAACTCACCTACTGTAAATCCTGAAGCGTCACGTCCCATTTGTTGAAGTAATTCACATAAGAATAATTTTCGGTTCCAGTATTCATTACAGTTCAATACGAATGTGTTTTTATTGGATACCATAAAGTTTTTAATAGCTTCGGTTTTACCGATGCCAGCTTCACCTGTAATTGCAGAAACTACACTGAAGTTTTTAGAGTCATTCAGCAAATCACTCATCATTTTAAAGTCACGGGTTTCAACCACTACCCATTGATCAGCTTTGTAACCAATTTGCGAAGCAATGTTCATCCACATCTTATCGTTTACCAATTCAGTATTATCATTTAGTATCTGGCTAATTGTGGCCGATGATACACCATTCATACTTCCGGATGCTTTGTTTTGGCTTCCGTATCTTTCGCAATACGACTGCAGTAATTCTTTAATCTTTGTTTTTTCTGTAATTGTCATTTTCTCAAGTATTTAGTTTTTGTTAATTTTTATTCTCCTAATTCTGATTGCCAATCTATAAGTTCATCCATCATTTCCTGAAGTCTTTCTGTTAGTTCCTGAAAACTTTCTCCTTTTTCAGACTCCTGCCAATTATCTGATCTATTAGCGAATTTTTCCTCACGTGCAGATATTTTTATTTCCATATCAACTGTAAGAGATTCCATTTTTTCTAATAATTTTTTCATTTATTTAATTTTTTGTTTTTAATTAATACATATCACGCAATGTAAGTTCGTCATCATCCGGTTCGTCTAATCCGGCCACTGCCATACTCACCTCTTTCATATACTTTCCAATTTCACCGGCCTTTCTTTTAGCAATTGAACTATTCACACCTTTAAGATTCGGCATTACTAAACCGTGCTGACTAGGATGCTGACCATGTTTCTCAAGATTTGTTTCAACTTCCTCCATTGATTTCAATCGCATTGCTTTGTTGGCTAATTCCATCGCTTTTATAAATCCGGCTTCACCTTTTTCCTGATCTTGTATAGCTCTGTGAATATTTAAATAAGGTTGTACATAACTTACAAATCTTAATCCGGTAGCATCCTTTGAGTATATCGCTGCCAGGGTCATATCTGCAGGGTCATATTTTATAAAGAATTTTCTTCCTGTATTTGCTCTTAAGAATTCCAGATCAGGTTTACCGTCTGCTGTTAGAACTTCATAAGCATACTTTTCTGTTTTAACCTGAATTTCGATACCTGAACTTCTATAGGTAGATCCATCTTTAGTCATCAACCAGAAGATATCAATCATATCCCACATTTCTAACTTAACAGTATTTTCATTTACTGAAGTATTATACATTTCAATGCGGGTAAGTTTTGTTTTTGGATGTTTAGCATTGTTCCATTCTGCTCTACGTTGTTTGTAAATTTCTTTTACTTCAGGGAGGGTAGGGAGGTTTATTTTATTAGCCAACATAAACTCCATATTAGCCTTACTCTCTAGTTTTGTAGCTGTAATATTTTGTCCTGTAAAAAACCAATCTTTATGCAAGAACTGAGCCTGGAATCTATAAAATAAATTTTCAATTGTTTTACTTTTGCCATTGTAAGGTGCAGTATTTAAAGAAAGGTGTGCAATTTGTTGCATAAATCCGCTACTTTGTAGTTTCTTTGTACCACCCTGATTGTCATATTTAAGTTCAAATGGTTTATGTCCCGAAAACTTCAATGATTCTTTAAATGAGTGATATTGCGCTTCAAAATCTTCCGATTTACTGATGTGATATCCTAGCAAACATTCACTGTATACATCAATTACTTCATATACTACGCATGTTTCCATTTTTCCGGCTTCATTCAAATAATAATAATTTAATTTTGTACCGTCAGAATACCACAGCGAGTCACGGCGTTGAGGCAATAAAGTACGATGCTGACGACTGTAATTTTCCTTATATTTCAATTCACCATGACGGGCTGCATACCATTTTTCTTTAATTTCAGACTTATTAAGATATAATTCAATAGCCTGCAAGCTCTTTATTTCTTTCCATCCGCATTCCAGGGCTTTTACATTATACTCCATCCATAATTGCGATAAAGTTACACGATTAATCATTGAACCCATCCTTGCAACCATCCATTCACCTGCTTCACCTGAAATTTTTAAGCTATTATCATTTCCGTAATTTCCAATCAGGGAAATATAACCGGTACTCAAGTATTTTTCAAGTTTACGTTCAAGTGATCTAAAGTTATTGGGTAATTTGTTAGGAAATCTTTTTTCAATGTCTGTTACAAACTGTACAGCTTCCTTCCAGAATTCCGTTTTATTTTTTTTCTTTCCAACAGAAGTCCTTCTTGTAACTTGGGCTTCAAACACCATTTGAATGGTATTTAAAATTGTAGCTTCGTTAGTATAAAGTGTTATTTTTTCATCATGTAAATGATTTTTATTTGAAGCTTCAGAATCTAACTCAAAAGTTTTAAAGAATTCCCTGGCTTTTTCATCTACAACTATCAAATTATACCAATCTGCCGGAACACTTTCTTCTGTCTGTCCAAAAGCCTTTTCTACAGCATCTCTATAATCTTTTCTCATAGCATTATTCACTTCAATGTATACTACTCTGCCATTACCCCCATAACCATGCTTTACAAAATGATTTCTATCCCTACCATGACTATATGCTACATGTCCAAACAACTCAATAAATTGAGTTGAAGTAATACAGCTTTTATTATTATAGTTGGTATACAATGGCTTATTATTTATTGGTTGCTACTATTATTATCTTTATATATAGATGCTCCTTGCATAACTACTATTATAAATAGTATTATAGTGAGGATTGTCATAACTACAAATGCTGTTGTGCTCATTGCTTCCATATTTTTGTTTTTTAATTGTCAATATTTACTGATTCCATAGCTCCAATTAAATTGTAGCAATAATCTATTATGTTATCATTGTCAGTTCTGTCACCGGCTATCACCTGACATATATGTGTACAAGAGCATTTAAATTTTAAAGCAACCAAACTCTTATTTATAAGTCCTTTGTTAGCTTCAACCAATTTTCTCTTTCCTTCTGTATCAGAATTATTTTTATTTTCAAACTTTTTTCCCTTTTTCATATTTTTTGATATATCTTTGCTGAAATTGTTTTGCAAATATAATACAGAATTTCTGAATTACAACAGAAAATATGAATTTTTTTTATGAAAATTGACAAATACTTTTTAAATGTTAGGTTTTCAGAGATATACAATAGGTTGATTTCTGAAGAAAAAGTGAGAAACAAACTTGATTTAGCCACTAAAATGGATATAAATCAATCTAGTATTTCAGAAATTTTGTCAAAAAGGCAGGGTGTTACTATAGAATTTATTCAGAAATTCTGTAATATCTTCGAAGATTATACTCCAAATGATTTTTTTAATGATGAAAAATTGAATCATAATCATTTTGAATTAAAAAATAATAATGAATCTTATATCCCGATTGCAAAAGCTACAAAAAACTTAAAAGAAGGAATTCCTCTACTATCAGTATCCGCAATGGCAGGATATTTCAAAGGAGATAACCAGGTACTGGAATATGATTGCGAAAGATTTATAATACCTACTTTTAAAGATGCTGAATTCTTAATTAATATAAAAGGTGGGAGCATGTATCCTAAATATTCATCTGGAGATATTGTTGCCTGCAAAAAACTTCCCAGAGATACATTTTTTCAATGGAACAAAGTATATGTTCTGGATACAGTACAAGGACCTTTAATAAAAAGAATACAAGAGGGTACAGATGCTGATTCATTATTAATAATATCAGACAATCCGGACTATAAACCTTTTGAATTAAATAAATCTCAAATTCGTGGAATTGCGATCGTGATTGGTGTGATCAGGCTGGAATAATTTATTTTTTCATTAATTTAAAGCGCAAACAGTTAATTATCAATTGTTTGCGCTTTTTTATTGTGTTTTCAATACTGTTTTTATGTGGATTATACCCACTTCAATAATAAATTTATATATGTTTTTACTCTGTTTTAAGTAATTATCTATCTTTTAATTTGTCTTTTTTGGTGCTCCTACTGGTGCTCCTACTGGTGCTCCTACTGGTATTTTCCGTATTTTTGCACATAAAAAAACCGGTTCAATATCTGTCGAAAAGATACAACCGGTTGTATGTTTAAATATAAATTAAATAGCCTAAAATCGTTATTTAAAAGGATTTTAGGCTATCTTTGTGCCATTATATGTCATACTATATAATAGTTAAATCATAATCATTTAAATCACATTAAAAAGCAGGCAAAAATAAAGTCATATTCAGTCATAATGTATTTCTTGTTTTATTCTAGGTTAATGTAACTCCTTTAAAAACAGGCAAAAATATATATTAACTATGTATCTTTCGTTTTATGCCCCTTATTTTTGCTTTTTTATTTTTGAAATTAAAAAAATTCTTCATGCATTAGAATTTTCCTTAACTAACATTAAGTACTCTTTTTATGGTCTTGGCAAAATTGGCAATTTGGTTTGATTTTTAGTTTTGCGTTGTGTTTCTATTTGTTTTACAAATAGGCTAGGACAAACGGTTGATACCGGAACTGAACCTGATTCTGCTCCGCAATAACCTGTGAAAATTCCATAGTCATCACCTGCTGCTTCAATATTTGGAAAAATAGACAATGGAGTACCTACCAGATTCACTCCCCGCACCAATTCGTCTGCTCTGCCATCGGTATAAATACGGTAAACTTCAACAGGTGTTACGTTAAAAGCGTTGGGCATGTATCTGCCTGTTGTTGTAAAACCACCCAACGTACTTACAAATAAGTATCCGTAATCTTTCCCCTGTTTTTTTGCTTCTGCAATCAGTGCTTGTTTTAATTGTGCGGATGTTAATGGTTTGACTGATTCCACAAACATATTCGATTGGCGGGTTACAGCCTGCATTCCTGCTTGAGCTCTTCCATGCCCATTTGAATTTGCAAATCCTTCGATAGGAGTCCTCGACATCAAAAAGTTTTTTAAAATTCCATTTTCAATGATGACTATTTTTTTACCCATTTGTCCTTGATCGTCATATTTATAAGCACCGTTTAAAAAGAAATTTTTAAATTTAGATATACCCGGATCAAATACAATTGACAGATTTTCGTTCAATACTTTAGCCCCTACTTTTTTCTTAAAGGTTTGTGCATCACTCTCATCTTTCATGCGTTGACCTTCGATTCGATGTCCGAATATTTCATGAAAAAATACACCTGCAGATGCTGCCGATAATAATGCGGGTCCAGTATAGGAATCCACCACGGGTGCTGATCTTAATTTAGTTAAGGTTTCACTTAATCTTCTGGTTTCATTTATAACAACCTCATCTGACGGTAAATCACCGGCTTGAAAACCAAAATAACTATTGTAAAGCGGTAAATCCATTCCGTCTTCTGCCTGAGTTTCACCATTGATCATCAATCTGCAACTCAATCTGTTTTCTGTAATATTGCTTCCATCATTCGATACAAAATATTTTCTTTCAATAGAAAAAGAAAAATTAGCAGTACCTTCTTTTACATCTTTATTTTGTAAAAATATGGCTGAATATTTTTTTAGTTTCTCTTCCCATAATTTAATATCAAATGCAAGATCAGCTTCATTAAGCGGGATTTCGTTATAGATAACAGGGTTTTCCTTGCTGTAATCATCTGATTTATCTTCATCTTCTACTTTTACAGCAATATTTGCAATAACTTTTGCATATAAATCGGCAGATTTACGGTATTGTTGATCAGTTTCTTTCCACAATATCTGTTTAATTCCTTCCGCAACATTTTCAATCGGAAGTTTGATGCCGTCATTTCTTTCAAACCATCCATAATCTTCTCCTTTAATGGGATGATTGTTATCGATTTTATCATTTCCAACCCTTACCTGTACACACAACTGGCGATTATGCACCCATCCTGAATTAATAATTTGTCCAAATGACGTTTCGATTCTATACGTTTTTATATCATTTACACGATACGATAGATAATAAGGTGCAGCCTTTTCCTTTTTTAAGGCTTCCATATTTCTGCTCAACTCTTCTTTCAGAATATCGGGCAACTTATCCTGAGATATTGCCGGCAATGAAAGGAATAATCCAATCATTAATAATTTAATTGTTTTTTTCATTTGTTATTTGTTTTAGTGAATAAAGAATAGTTATTAGATCTGTATATTTGAATTGATAATAATGATAATTCTAACTTTGTAAATAAATTATTAAACAATTGGTATTATTACAAATATTTCTTAAAAATCGAACTTCAGTTTAATTACACAGTGATCTCTTAAAAATTAAAATTTTGGAAGTGTTAATTTAATTAAAATAAGTTAACGGTTTAGTCAAATGATTTATTGTTGAAGATTAACGTTATTTTTTAAATATTTTAACAAAATTAAAAAAAACAATACGCAACTTTTCGAAAGTCTAACTAATTAAATGTTGATCAACTAAATTATGAAATAATAGAATTATATTTTTGTGTAAATAAGTGGTCAAAAAAGAAAAGATTTATCCACGAATTACACGAATAAAATAAATAAAAAAGTTTAATTTTGTGAGCATCGTCTTAAATACTATGTGTTTAATATTTAGGAAGTATGTAATTTTGAATCATTCAATAATAAATGGGATTCCATCAAAAAAATATATGGAAATTAAAAAAGAAACGGTTGCAGTATTTTGGTTCAGAAGAGATTTGCGGCTGGACGATAATGCAGCTTTGTTTCATGCATTGAAAAGTGGGTTGAAAGTATTGCCGGTTTTTATTTTTGATAAAAATATACTGGATAAGTTATCTGATAAGTCTGACGCAAGAGTTGGTTTTATTCATCAGCAGATCATTTTGCTCAACCAGGCATTAAGTAAATACAATTCGGGAATTGTGAGTTATTATCAATCTCCATTGGATGCATTCGGAGAAATTGTACAAACTTTTGATGTAAATGCAGTATATACCAACAACGACTACGAACCTTATGCCATAAAAAGAGATCAGATAATCCGGGATTTCCTCGGTAAAAAGGGGATTGCATTTAATACATACAAAGATCAAGTTATATTTGAAAAAAGGGAAATACTTAAACCTGATGGAAAGCCTTACACCGTGTTTACACCTTATATGAAAAAATGGAAACTGAATCTGAATGCTTCATCTTATCAGCCTTTTCCTACTGAAAAATATGTTGATAATTTTTATCGGAAAGATTTTGAAAATCCAATCAGTTTAAAAGAACTGGGTTTCCAACCTTCATGTATTAAAGTTCCTTCTTTTCATTTAGAAGAAGGTATCATTAAAAACTATGCAGCACAACGTAATTTCCCTATATATCCAACTAGTCAAGTTGGGATTCATCTAAGGTATGGAACTGTAAGTATCAGAAGTTTAATTGCAAAAGCATTGGAATTAAGTGATACATGGCTCAATGAATTGATATGGAGGGAATTTTTTAAGATGATTGTATTTCATTTCCCGTATAGTGCAAATCAATCATTTAAACCAGCTTATGATAGAATAGAATGGCGCAATGATGAACATGATTTTGAAAGTTGGTGCAGGGGTGAAACCGGTTATCCAATGGTGGATGCAGGAATGCGCGAATTAAATCTGACTGGGTTTATGCACAACAGAGTAAGAATGGTAGCAGCAAGTTTTTTGTGTAAAAATTTATTGATCGATTGGCGATGGGGAGAAGCATATTTTTCTGAGAAATTATTGGATTACGATTTGTCATCCAATGTTGGAAACTGGCAATGGGCTGCCGGTTCGGGTTGCGATGCCTCACCTTATTTCAGGATATTCAATCCGTTGGTACAAGCTGCGAAATTTGATAAAAATCAGGAATACATCCGCAAATGGATACCCGAAATGGGAACTCCGGATTATGTATTACCGATTGTAGATGCAAAATTAAATGCCAAAAAAACGATTGAAGCATATAAAAAAGCTTTAAATAATTTTTGATTTTGAATTGTTTAGGACAATCATGCATTTGATTTTTTGCTTCATAAAAATAAGGAAAAGAGTAATATAAGATGTTATTTTGCGTTTAATGTTACTATTTTAAACTTTATAATAAAAAGTTTGTTTATATTTTCCCTACGGAATTGAAATATACTCTATTTGCAACTTTTACTCATTTATTATTCCTAAATTTAAAAATATAAAAAATGAAAATAAAAATCATGTTAATTGCTTTATTAATAGCTTCTTTAGGCGTATTTGCCCAGGGTAAGAAGAAAAATTTTTACAGTTTTGATGTCAAAACCATTGATGGTCAAAAATTCGATCTGTCTTCCTTAAAGGGGAAAAAAGTATTGGTTGTAAATACCGCTTCAAAATGTGGTTATACTCCACAATACAAAGAGCTGGAGGAATTGAATAAAATGTATGGTAATAGCCCCAGATTTGTTATTATTGCATTTCCAGCCAACAATTTTAAAAATCAGGAACCGGGAACCAACGAAGAGATCAAAGACTTTTGTGAAAAAAATTACGGTGTAACATTCCAGATGATGGAAAAAATATCAGTAAAAGGTGATGATATGCATCCATTGTATAAATGGTTGACAACCAAGAAAGAAAATGGTGTGATGGATGCTGAAGTACTTTGGAATTTTCAGAAGTTTTTGATTGACGAAAATGGAAACCTGGTGGATATGGTTCCATCCAAGGAAAGTCCTATGAGCGAAAGAATCATCAGCTGGATAAAAACAACGAAATAATAATTCAATAAAAGGGTTGCTTTTTAGTTGAATAAACAGAGATTAATCTTTTCCGGTTAAATATTTTAATGCTTTTTCCAATTCCGGAAAACGGAAGTGAAAGCCTGAATTGATTATTTTTTCTGAGGATACCCGGCTACCTTTTAAAAATATTTCAGACATTTTGCCGAAGATTATTTTCAGCAAAAAGGAAGGTACATTTGGAAACCACATCGGTTTATTGAGTACTTTGGCTAGAATGGCTGTAAATTCACTATTTGTTTTATAATCGGGGGCTACAGCATTGTAAGCCCCTTTCATTTTGTCGTCTTCAATAGCTTTGATGTAGATATTGCATAAATCATTTATATGTATCCATGGCATGTATTGCTTCCCATTGCCCAATGCTGATCCAATTCCCAACTTTACAGGTAAAGCCATTTTTTCTAAAGCACCTCCTTTGTCGGTGAGTACAAGTCCGGTGCGTATCTTCACAGTTCTTATTCCGGATTTTTCAAACTGATCTGCTGCATTTTCCCATTTCCGGCAAGTTTCTCCTAAAAAGTCATCAGCTGCGTTTTCACTTTCATCAAAAATTTTATCCGTGGTAATACTTCCGTAATATCCAATGGCAGATGCAGTGATAAATGCCTTCAATTGAGGATTGTTTTCAGGTAAGTTCTTAAAAATTAATTGAGCTGATTGAACGCGACTGTCAATGATCAACTTTTTTCTTGCAGGTGTCCATCTTTTTTCGCCGATGTTCACTCCTGCAAGGTGAATAATGTAGGCTGCATTTGATAAAGCTGCTTTGTCAATTTCTCCTTTTGTTGGATCCCACGCATAAGTCGGGTTTTTTGAATGCTGTTTGCCGGTTCTGCTCAAGATGGCTACATGGTATCCTTTTTCTATTAGCTTTAGGCTAAGATGTCTGCCGATGAGCCCGCTTCCTCCTGAAATTAATACTGTTGTCATTTTTAAATGTTTTTTTATTATATTCAAAATTGGATTGTATCCCCAATTAGTATGTAATATTTTTAAAAAACGAATTTCAGTCTAATTGATCTATAGGATAAGATTTTAAAAGATTAATCTGCTTGTCCTGAAATCCGGATACAAAAAATACCATACACAGCGCACCCATCATTGCAAATAACATATCCGACTGTGTATCCCAGACATATCCCTGTGTACCTAAAAATGATTCAGCTGATTCTCCGGAAAAAACTGCAACAAACCACTCAAAAAATTCATAGAAAGCACTTAAGCTAACGCATACACATACAGTTAGTGCTGATAACCAGGTTTTTTGTTTTATAATTTCTTTACGGATCAACAACTCTCTGATGATCAAAGCAGGAACAAAGCCTTGAGCAAAATGTCCTAACTTGTCATAATTATTCCGACTTTGATTAAATACCTCTTTGAACCAATCAAAGAGTGGAACTTCTGCATAAGTATAATGTCCTCCTGCAAATAAAATATAGCAATGTAGTAATATGAACAAATAGGTTAAATATGTAAATGTAAACTTTTTAAATGTGAATACGAGCAGTAAAGCACCTATAAGTGCAGGCAACACTTCTAAAAACCACGTAAAATAATCATGTGGTTTTATTCCTGAAAGGAGTAACCCAATAAAAAACAATAGAAGTAAAATCCAGTATTTTTTCATCTTTATATTTAAATTAAATTACTGAAATAGTAATAGATATAAATTTCATGTTTTGTCTATTAGTATTTATTTTAAAATATTTTTTTTAAATTGCTGAACTTTATGTAATCCGGCTATTCCCTTTATTCAAATGCCAATCTGTATCTGAAATAAATCCACTACAAACATACAACCAATTCGTAAATACACCAAATAAATATTTTTATGAATGTTGAAGATAAAATGAATATATTTGCTTTAAATTTAAAAATGAACGGATGATGACATTTAATGACTATTTATATACGGATGCGCAGGATATTGAAGTGATTTTTAATTACTATTTAGGGTATCTCGGGGAGTTATCTGCTGCTGATTTTTCTACAGATAAGCAGCTTCAACTCAAAGGCAGCTGTGATAAATTCCTGAATTCGATTGAACGGTTTACATATTTCGAAACTTACAAACGTGAAGAGTATGAGGAATTGATGATTGAGTTTGAAAAAGAACTTCAGGAATTGAAAAATACAGAACGCAAATCGTTTTTGTTGAAATTGTTACCATTTATTAAAAGCAGGAAAAAACAAATGTATCGTGTACAAGATGCCTTTCACGAAGTATACACTGCAACCATGTCGTTGATTAACGATGCGATACAAAAGGAATACATCTACGATAAACTTGAATTGGGCGATTTTTATGATCCTTCAAAATCAAACAAAACTGAAATAACGGAACTTATCAAAGATGCTATTGAATTAATTTCAGAAGATGCATCCATTACCGAATCCAGTAAAAAAGCGCTGACCAATCACCTTGATAAAGCCATCCGCGATTTAAGCAGCGAACGTACCAACTGGACCCGTTTCTTTGGTAAGTTGAAAGAAACTTCAGTTGTATTGGCTGCTTTGGCTTCATTGGCAGGAAATACCAATTCCCTCTACGAAGCCATCAACAAACTGGAAAAAGCAGCCATCGTAATCAGGAAAACTTCGATCAATATCAGTTACAATATTCTTAATGAGGTTTTTAATGTTCAGAAATTACAAAATATTGGCTTGTTGAAAAATACAATTCTCAAGATGGATGATCCCAGATTAATCAGCGATCTTCAAAATGAAGATGTTTCAGAATGATGAATCCGGGAAGGATAAAAGCATATATTTTTTGTAAAGGCAAAACAATATAAACTCAATCATTTTATCATTAGCATTATCTTGTAAGAAAAACATAATCTTTTATCAACGTTTTCAGGAAATCAGTTATATTTCGCGGATGCTTAATTTTTAATTGATCTTCAATTTTTTGCAACAATACATCCATCGCTTCTTTATGTCCATCACTTGGATATTTAGTATATCTTTCAAGTGTTTCTTTAATTAAAAGCATTTCCTTTTCAGTAAAAACAATTACTTCAGGGTATTTTGGAATGTAATCGTTTGTATCGTTGATTTTCATAATGCTCTTTAAATGATAACGATTTTTATCCAACAGTTTTATCACAGATGTGTCGGCCAAAAGATCGCCCAATCGCTGACTGCGCGATGAAGAATAAATAAGCAATACAGCCAGTGAACCCAACGACAGGTAAATGTCAATCATCCTGAATGCCCAACGCATGATGTAATCAAAAATTTCAGCTTTTTCGTTGGAAAGTTTTACTACTTTGATTTTTAAAAAATATTTTCCTAATGATTGGCCGTTGTTAAGGCTCTCAAATGCTAAGGTATATAAAAAGAAAATAGGAACTGCCGTAATGAAGAAAAAAACCATTGAGCTAATTCCAAAAATCAGAGCAATTAAATTCAATAATCCAATAGCTGCCCAGATAATACAGGTGTCAATAAAAAATGCTCCCATTCTTTCGGGTAAAGAGGCTAAAGCATATTCAATAGTAACATTTTGTGTGGTGTGAATTTCAATTTTTTTCATTTGTAATCAATGAGCATTTGTTCTGTCAAATTTTATGCGAATGTATAAAAAAAACATTATTGTTCGATTTTATTTATTTCTAACTAAAAATACGACACTAGGTAAAGTCTGTAATGTCGTATTTTTATTCATAGTTTTTTATTTATTTTTTACTTTTTTCTTGATTAAAAAGTAACAATCCCGAAGTTTCGGGATAAACTCCCTGCGCAATACAAGTTATAGCGAAATAAGCATTAGATCATTGATTTTATTAACCGGGTAATTCTGAAAAAATAAAATTGTTAACTAAAACTGTATAAAATTTCTATCTTCTTCAATAGTATATTCAAATATTTTGTAATATTGCTCTGTAACAAATTATAGGATGAAGGAATCGAAATTTATTGAACAAAACAAGCAAAAGTGGATTGATTTTGAGCAAGAAAACAGTAAAAAACAAAAAAATCCTAAATTACTCAGTAAGTTTTTTATTCAAATTACAGATGATTTATCGTATGCACGTACCTTCTACAGAAATAGATTAATAAGAGTTTATCTGAATGGAGCTGCACAGTATATTTTTTACGGAATCTATAAAAATGAGAAAAGTACTTTTAAAAACTTTATCCATTTTTGGAAAGTAGACTTGCCATTGAGTGTATACAGAGCAAGAAGGGCTTTTTTGATTTCATTTCTTGTATTTGCTCTTTCTTTTTTAATAGGTATGCTTTCGGCTGCCAAAGATCCTGATTTCAGCAATTTAATACTGGGTGAAAATTACATCCAGAAAACCCTTGAAAACATTAAAAAAGGGGATCCAATGGCGATTTATAAGCAAGAGGCTGCATTTTCGATGTATTTACAGATTACCTATAATAATCTGATTGTTTCTTTTTATACGTTTGTTTCGGGTATTTTTTTTGCGTTGGGAAGTATTTTTATGATGATCAAAAATGGAGTAATGGTAGGCGTTTTCCAGTATTTTTTTATAGAAAGAGGTTTGTTTTGGGAATCTTTTCTAACGATATGGCAACATGGAACACTCGAAATATCAGCCATTATTATTGCCGGAGCAGCCGGGTTAACAATGGGTAAGGGTATCGTGTTTCCCGAAACGTTATCGCGTTACGAATCATTCAAATTATCAGCAAAACGTGGACTTAAAATTATGGCCGGCATTACACCCATTATTATTTTTGCTGCTTTTATCGAAAGTTTTTTTACAAGATTTACAGATGCTCCGGTATGGCTGCGTATTTTGGTAATTGTTTGTTCATTGTTGTTTGTGCTGGGTTATTTCTTATGGTATCCACGCAAACTAGCTTCAAATTCTGAAATCAGCCAATCGGATCATGAAACATTATCATCTTCCGAAATCACACTTCTTAAAAAAGATGCAGTGTATACACCACAAGAGCTGGTGAGTAACACGTTTAATTTCTTCAGCCGGTTTTTCCCAAAATATTCAAAATTTATTTTGATTGCAAGTCTGATCAATAGTTTTGTGATTTGCATGTATTTCTATTATACCTCTTCAGATGAAATTTCGGTGTATTCGGCTTCTTTCAATAGTCCTCTTGCACTATTTAATTATCAAAACTATCTGTTTTTTTTGGTTTTAAATATCGTTTTATTTTCAACTTTTTTATTGTTTAATTTTTACACTGTAAGAAAAATAATGGATGTTAATCTTGTAAAATCAGCACCTACATTTAAATTTCTCTTTAAAAAAGAATTTTACAATCATCTCTTTTCAATTGTATTGCTCAACATTTCCTTTTTCATTGGATTGTATTGGGGGTTGGCTATAGTTTTGTTGGTTTTGCCTTTTTTGATTTTTTTCGCATTCACTGCTTCATACGAAAATAGGAATATATTGAATGGAATGTATTTTTCTTTTGTATTGTTGAAAAATTCATGGTTGAAACTTATCGGATTGTACCTTAAATTGATCGTATTTGGATTTGTTGTTATGTTGTTGATATCATTACCTCAATTCTGGAGCTTTTTAAATGTGATCCTCTGGAATGTTAATTTGCAGGAAAATATCTATTTATTATTTTATTTTTATGTCAGAATATTCCTGCTTACCTTTATTATGATGCTTATTGTTGGAATCGTTTATACAGGAATCAGTCTTTTTTATTTTGATGCAAAAGAAATGGAAACCGCGCATTTTTTAAAAGAAAGAATCCGGAATATTGGGACAAAGAAAAGAATATTCGGTTACGAAATTGAAAGCAATTCATAAAATAGTATTATGATAAGAAAACTTATGTGCATACATTACAATCCAATAAAATTTTGTTCTAAAGTGAATACCTTTGCTGTTAGATTAGTTCGGTTTTTATTGCTGTTTTATTTGTGCTTTCAAATGAATGTAATTGCTCAATTACATGGGAATGATTCGTTGGAATTAAAAAATAAAAACTGGAATGAAATAAAAGATGACATTGATTATACCGAAACCTATAAGGATCCGAAACCATATGAACCGTATGATTTTGACATTTCGGATTATTTAATTCATAATTCATGGGTTCAGATCATTACAGCATTTTTCATCATAGGATTACTGGGTTTTTTGATTTATAAACTGGCAGGAAGTAATCTTTTCCATTTCAATAAAAAAATCGTAAATGTTATTGATTATCAATTAATAGATGATTGTAAGGATATACATGAAATGGATCTGGATACAATGCTTGAAACGGTTATGAAAAATCAAGATTATAGAATGGCCATTCGTATACGGTTTTTGATGATTATCAAACATCTGCATCAAAAAGAATTCATCAGTTGGGAAAAGGATAAAACAAATGGAGAATATATCAGCGCAATGAAACAGCGGTCTGAATTATCCGATTTTATGTTTCTGGTAATGATATTTGAAAGAATTTGGTATGGAGACGTTGTTTTAAATATCGGCGATTATACAATTCTGAGTGATTATTTCGATAATTTTCAGCAAAAAATAAATGTACAATGAAACGTGGAAAAATAATCATACTCATCGTTTGTGCCATAATGGTTGTGTTCTGTATATTTATATACATTTATATCAAACAAAATACTCCAAAATACGACTGGTTCGAAAATTACAGCTATAAAAGCAAAGAACCTTATGGAAGTAAATTGCTTTATGATTTATTGAAAAAGAATGCTCCCTCAGGTAAATTTGAATCAATAAATAAATCCATTGAAAAACAACTTCCTTTAGATGCTACTGTTACCAATTATTTTTTCATAGGAAATTATATTATGGAAGACACTGCAGAAATGGAACATCTACTCCATTATGTTGAAAATGGGAATAAGGCATTTGTATTTACGAATTCAATGCCTAGATATCTCATGCAGCAGATTGCTGGCTTTTTTAAACCATACGATTATATCGAAGACTCAGCCATCAATCTACATTATCCCGGAAATGCAGATAGTATTATTTTTAAACACAGAGAATTGAAGCGAAATGTTTATTATAACTGGCATGTAGTTGAAAGTGATTTTTTTGCTGATACTTTGGATGCAATGTATCATTTTATTCCGCTTTCATATATAGGTAGCAATCATGTGAATTATTTTTCGGTAAAATATGGTAAAGGAACTTTTTATTTCAATGCTACTCCCATTTTGTTCAGTAATTATCATTTAATTACTGAGGATGGTTACAAATATGCCAAAAAATGTTTCGCAAATTTCCATAACGGAACCATTTACTGGGACGAGCGAAATAAAATAACAACCAATCCTGACAAAATGAACATGCCAGATTCGGGTCCGTTACGTTATATTATTTCACAGAAAAACTTCAGCTGGGCATGGTATCTGGGTTTAGTTTTGGTTTTGTTGTATGTTTTTTTTCGCTCTAAACGCGAACAAAGGATGATCCCCATTATCAATCCTGTAAAAAATACATCGCTTGAATACAACAAAGCAATCAGTTTACTCTATTTCCAAAGTAAAGATAACAGCATCATTGCCGATGAAATCATGAAAATGTTTTTATTGTTTATCAAAAACAAATATGGAATCAGTATTAGACTGAATCAATATGATATAGATGTGCCACAATTATCAGTTAAATCGGGTATAAGCGAAAATAAAATCAGTGATGTCTTTCAAAAAAGCATCATTGCCAATTATGGCGACAAAACTGACAAAAATAATTTGATAAATTTTCACCAATCCATAGAGTATTTTTATAAAAATTGCAAATAATGACAACAGATAATAATCAAGAAACCGATGCATCAGAGCATGCATTGAATGAAGCAAATAATGAACTTTCTTTTGAATTGCAACCTGCAGATGCTGCATCTGTTTTTGTAAAAAATATTGCAGATAGCGTTAGAAATGAAATGCAAAAAGTAATCATAGGGCAGGATGCATTGATTGAACATATGATGGTAGGCTTGTTTTCGGGAGGTCATATTTTGTTGGAAGGCGTTCCCGGAGTTGCCAAAACATTATTGGTAAAATTAATGGCCAAAACCTTAGCAGTTGATTTCAAAAGAATACAGTTTACACCTGATTTGATGCCTTCGGATGTAATTGGTACAACGGTTTTCAATATGAAAACTTCTGATTTTTATTTCAGACAGGGACCCATTTTTTCAAATTTTATATTGGTTGACGAAATCAATCGTTCACCTGCAAAAACTCAGGCTGCTCTTTTTGAGGTCATGGAAGAGCATCAGATTACGGTTGATGGCGAAACCCGGAAAATGAATTTTCCTTTGTTTATTGTTGCTACCCAAAATCCGATTGAACAGGAAGGTACCTATAAACTTCCCGAAGCTCAACTGGATCGTTTTCTTTTAAAACTGATTGTAAAATATCCTGATTTAGAACAGGAAATCAGCATTCTTCATCGTTTTAAAGAAGATTTCGACAGCAAGGTTGCCAATGATGTGAAAGCAGTATTTAATGCATCTGACTTACAGAAATGTATGGAAATCATCGAAAAGGTTCACATTAAAGATGAATTGATTGAATATATTGCCAAAATAGTGCATGAAACCCGTAATTCAAGCGATTTATTTTTAGGTGCATCACCCAGAGCTTCGCTGGCGATCATGAAAACTTCCAAATCAATTGCAGCCATCAATGGGCGTGATTTTGTTACACCTGACGATATCAAATCTATTACTTTTTCTGTTTTGAATCATCGGATTATTTTAAATCCTGAACGGGAAATAGAAGGGATAGAGCCGGCAGATATCATCAACAGCATTATTCATAAAATAGAAGTCCCGAGATGATCCGGATACTTAGGAAATTAAATTTCACCAATCGGTTTTTTCTGCTTTTCAGCGGGATACTGTTCATTTTTGCACTTTCGTTTATGCTTAAATGGCTATTTCCTGTTGCACAAACGCTTTTGATTATAGCAATTGTAATAGCATGGCTGGATGGAGTGCTGTTGTTCCGCAAATCATTTAAATTACAGGCAAAACGTTCGCTTTCCAATATGCTTTCGTTAGGTGATAAGAACAAAGTTCAGATCGAAATCAGGAATGAAACAGGAATAGCCCTTTCATTGAAAATTATCGATGAACTGCCAACACAACTTCAAATCAGAGATTTTAAAATGTTGTTTCCAATTGAAAAAGGGGGAATTAAAATGCTTGAATATGAAATAATTCCAAATAAGCGGGGAAAGTATTTTTTTGGGAATATTAATTTAAGCAGCACAACATTTCTGAACTTATTGTCAAGAACCGATCAGATGCTGCATGAACAGCAAGTCTCTGTTTTTCCTTCTATTATTCAAATGAAAAAGTATGAATTGAAAGCATTAAAATCGCTGTCGCATGTAAATGGATTTAAAAAGATACGTCAAATAGGGCATAGTTATGAATTTGAACAAATTAAAAATTATGTACCAGGTGACGATAACCGGAGTGTAAACTGGAGGGCTAGCGGAAGACGAGGTGAATTGATGGTCAATCAATATGAACAGGAACGCTTGCAACAAATATATTCTATTATCGACAAAAGCCGTTCGATGAAAATGCCTTTTAACGGATTGAGTTTGTTAGATTATGCCATCAATACAAGTCTTGTAATTTCGAATGTTTCATTGCAAAAACATGATAAAGTTGGGTTGTTAAGTTTTTCTGACAAAATCGGGAGTGTGATCAAAGCCGATAACAAACGAAATCAACTTACAGCCATTCTAAATGCATTGTACAATGAAAAGGAACATGCGTTAGAAGCCAATTATGAGCTTTTGTATTCATCTGTGCGTAATCTGGTGAAAGGGCGAAGCTTGTTGTTTTTATACACCAATTTCGAAAGTATTTATGCATTGGAAAGAGTGTTGCCAATATTACGAAAGATGAGCCGTTTTCATTTATTGGTTGTGATGTTTTTTGAAAATACCGAAATTAAAGAACAGGCTGAAAAAGAATGTGAAAATGTAATGGATATTTATTTGCAAACTACTGCAAGAAAACAAATTGCTGAAAGAAATTTGATTCAACAGGAGTTACTCAAACATGGTATTCAAGCTATTGTGTCAAAACCTGAAGAATTATCTATCAACACCATTAACAAATACCTTGAATTAAAATCAAGAGGGATGATTTAAATGCGAGCCTATTAAAAATTAATTGCAGGGTTTGATTCTCTTTCTTAAAATATAATTTGCAGTTATATTGATATTTTGGTTGAAGTTAAATGAAAAATTTTCACTTCTGAATCGTTTTAATCTAGAATAATATTTTGATAATAAAAAAAGAGGCTGTCTTTTTGAGACAGCCTCTTTTTTTAAATTTCACAAATATTATTGCACTTTTACTTTTATCCCATTTAAAATTTCACTCTGTCCCCTTGTAACAAAAACAGCTATATCGCAATTTGCAATATTTACTGCACCGCCACCTGAAGGAATAGTAGCACCGTTATAATCAGCAGGAACGGTATAGGTATATGTTTTTGTGTATTTTGTACCAGTTGTTGTAGAAGCAGTAGGTACAGCCTCACCCCATTGTCCGGTTAATAAATGTCTGAGTACATTATTTTGTTCGTAATTATTTGGATCTGGTGTGCCACCCGATTGTTTGCAAATTAACTTATTTTGTAAGAAAGCAACATTTATATTATTAGCAACTGTTTCACTGGAAGTATAATATAAATCCACTTTCACTGTAAGAACTTTAGTCGTAGCATTATAAGTAGCTTTTGCTCCAATATTAACAGGGGCATCAATTGCCAATATCTGATTAGCAGCATTGGTCCAATTCCCTCTGCCCATTGCCGTTCCACCAGCTGTCATACTAAGTCCTGCAAAAACATGACGATTGACAGTACCTGCTGGATAGCCTGTTAAAGCTGTTTGACCAGCAATAGCAGATCCAAATGGAGTAGTAAAATCTGCCCATCCGGTTTGTGGTGTGGCATAAGTACCTGTATGAACACAAATTACAACAACTTTGCCAGGATTAGCGGTTTCCAAAGCTTTTGCAACTGTATGGCCATTCGGGCAATACTGGCATCTGACACCTGTGAAATCTTCTAAAACAGCATTTTTTTTCATCTGAGTGGTAGGTGCCAAAAATGATTCTGTAGGAGTTATAATAGGATCTACTAAATCCGTTGAATCTTTTTTACATGCACTTGTTGCGATTAATCCAAGTGCTAAAATCAATAAAGTAAATTTTCTCATAATTTTTTGTTTTAAGTTTTTTGTAAAAATAAAAAAAAATAAATGAAAAAAGTAAAAAATAATGTTAAATAATTAATAATTAATTATTTGAAGTTTCATATTAGATAAAACAAGCATTGAATTGTAGGACAGGTTTGGATTTCTGTGAAAAATATTGATCTGACTAGAAATATAGTTTAAAGAATAGATATTGCTTGATTAAGAAAAATGATGATAGTTATAAATGAAATGCAATGAAATAATACTACAATTATTGATTAAAAATTTTCAGGATACTTTCATTGTTCTTTTCAAAAATAAAATTTCGTTTCAGTTTCAATGTGGGTGTAAGTTCTCCTGTTTGAACAGTCCATTCAAAATCGATGAGCCCAAATTTTTTTAGTTGTTCAGTTTCACCAAAATATTTATTGTATTTGTCAATTTCTTTTTGAAATCTTTTTCGGATGATTGGATTTTTAACCATTTCCTCATTAGAAGTATAGGTATGACCTTTTAGGATGCACCAGCATTTAAGATGGTTAAATTCGGGAACGATCAATGCAGCAGGATACTTTTGGCTTTCGCCCATTACCATGATATTGTCAATAAATGGAGATTCCTTGAATTTCTCTTCAATTTGCTCAGGATTCACATACTTTCCATTGGATGTTTTAAACATGGTTTTCTTGCGTCCAATCAATCGTATTTGACCTTCCGGCTCAATAGTACCTGTATCACCGGTATGAAGCCATCCTTCATTGTCAATGACTTCACTGGTTATTACCGGTTCTTTGTAATAACCCATCATTACATTGGGGCCATTGCAAAGTATTTCACCATCATTGGCGATTTTAACGGAAATGCCGGGCAGGGGAGGACCAACGGTCCCGAATTTTCTGCCATTCTCAAAAAAAGTATTCACAGATATCACAGGCGAGGTTTCAGTTAATCCATATCCTTCGAGGATTGGAATGCCAGCAGCTGTGTAGATTCGTACCAAACGAGGCTGTAGCAGGGCACCACCCGAAACCATTACTTTTACATTTCCACCTAAAGCTTCACGCCATTTTACAAAAACCAGTTTGTTGGCAATTGTAAGCTGGATGTTGTAAAGCCACCCGTTTTTATCGTTTAATTCATATTTATGACCCAAATAAACAGCCCAAAAGAAAATCTGGCGTTGCAACCATTTTAGTTTTCTACCCTTTGTGATAATTTTGTCATAAATTTTTTCCATTAATCGGGGAACTGTCGAAAAAATAGCCGGTTTAATTTCTTTAATATTATCTGCGATTGTTGCTAAACTTTCAGCATAATATATTGATATACCAAGGTATTGGTACATGTAATTGAGAATTCGTTCGTAAGAGTGGCATAACGGGAGAAAACTTAAAGCCTTTTCACCTGATTTTACAGGTGATATATATGATACTGCAATTAGATTACTGATGATATTGGCATGTGAAAGCATCACACCTTTTTGATTTCCAGTTGTTCCCGAAGTGTAAACAATCGTAGCTAAATCTTCAGTTTGAATATTTGCTTTTATGGTTGCCAATCTTTCAGGATGTTGGTTTTGTTTTCCAAGTTCAATCAATTGATCTAAATAAGGATATCGTTGGCGGTTGATAAAAGTATAAATGTATTTTACTGAAGGGGTTTTAGGGAGGATTTGTTCAATTTTTTGAAGTAATTCTTCTCCTTCAATAAATACAATGAATACTTCTGAATGATTGAAGATATGGATGTAGTCTGTTTGGCTGATACTAGGGTAGATTGGAACCGGAATAGCGGCTATTTGCATCAATGCCATGTCAATAAAATTCCATTCAGGCCGGTTGTTGCTGATAATGGCTACTTTATCTCCTTTTTTAATACCCAATGCAAGCAATCCGTAACTGATATTGTTGGCAAATTCAATGTATTCCTGTATAGTATAATGTATCCATTCACCATTTATCTTATTGCCAACTACTTTCTTATTCCAATTATAGTTTTCTTTGTAATTTTGGAGAATGTCAAATATTCTTGTAATTTCCATCGGGATACATTTAATACATAAATAATTGAATATTTGTTATAAGCTGATTCGACGCTAACAATTATTTTCAATTAACAATTTTTAGTGCATTAAGTTATATCCTTTTAAATTTAATGAAAGTTGGATTATTTACAAATTTCAGGTTAAAAATAAAAAAAGGTTAATACTTTAAGTATTAACCTTTTTTGGATAAAGTAAAAAAATGGAAATTATTTTTTTACATTGATAGCTTTTTTGCCTCTGTTATCTTCAGCAATATCATAAGAAACTTGATCATTATCTCTGATTTTATCTAGAATTCCAGATACATGAACAAAGATTTCCTGTTTAGATTCGTCATCAAGAATAAATCCAAAACCTTTTTTTTCGTTGAAAAATTTAACTGTGCCGGTTGACATAATATAAAAAATTAGTAATTAATATGCGACAAAGATAATATTATTTTTCATATATTGTTATTTTTTTTATAATAAAGTGAAATTATTTTTTAATTAACTTTTATTATGTATTTTAGCAAAGTATTAATTAATGAAATTATGATTGAAGAAATGAATTTTAATGAAATGGTTCATAATGAGCAAATACTTACGTATGTTGCTATTATTATCGGATTATTAATGGTTTATGGAGCTTTCAAGCTTTATAAATTAGTGCAAAAAGTAAAAAAGCAAAAAGGTGAAATGCAAAAATTGGTGAAAGAATATGAAGATTTTTTAAACCAAAGAGATATAGTTTAATGTAAATTTCTAATGTTTATTTCCGTTATATCCTTGTTTGTATTAAAATATTTCGCTTAAATTTAAGAATTAAACTCTTAAATTTGATTTGTATGCTATTAAGTATATCCTTTCATATCTGATTTTGATTTTTTAATAACTTTATCCGATGCATTCCAAAACGAATTTTTTCAATAGTATTTTTTATTGTCAGTAATGATTGGATGCTTGTTTTTCAAGATTATCAAATTTTTTTTATTTTTCATTTTATGTATCTGTATTTAGATTAAAATCCAATTAATTCCTTGTAATTTCAAAAATTGATTTTTTAATCCTTTATCAATAAGTTGATTTTACTGAGTTTGTCAAATCTTTAACAAAAGAAACAAAAAAAAAGGTATAACCCATTTGGAATTTTTGTAATTTCGTATCGAGAATATAAATACAATTTATATTGAATAAGTATGAAAATATTCATTAAAATGAAAATCAATACATTATAAAGTTTTCTGAAAATTAAAAAGAGTGTAAAAGGCAAAATCGATTGAAAAGTGTGAATGATGTAAATTAAATTTAGAATTTTGTAATACAATATGTATACATACATATTATATTTGCAGATACATATTATTTAATTGAGTTAGAAAGATTAAATCCTGATAAAAGATATCTATTATAAAATTATTATTGCAGAATATATTCGAGAACTCCAAAAATTAACTACCCCAACAATTCCGGATGAAACATTACTACTCATCAATATTTTTATTTAATAAAAATTTTTAGATAAATAATGGATGGAATTGGAAAAACTATTTATCCTTTACGTTATTCAATAAAAAAATTCGTAGGCTTATTTGATTGTTTAAAGAATCAAATGAATTAAATATTGTAAAAATGTCAAATCATGAGGAAAATAATAATCCTTCCTTTCTTAATATTATTAACTAATGTATGTTTTGGTGCACATGAGGTTGTAATAACAAACCCTAATTCTCCTGTTGAATCTTTGTGTCAGGGGAATTCGTTCCAAATTACTACCAGTGTGTCTGGTGCTAACTCGTTGACTGTTAGTTATGTCTGGAAGATTAATAATCAACTTCAATCTTCATTCAATTCAAGTTTTACATATACTGCCATCAATGTTGGAAACGATACCTGTGTGGTAATTGCATCAACAATTATCGATACATCATACGATACAGTTATAATGGTAGTGAGACCTAAACCTGTTGCAGGATTTGTAATAACCGGAAATAATTCCTGTTCAGGATCACCAGTACTATTTACGAATATATCCAATCTTTTTGGAGTCGGTTATCCTGCAGATTCCACAATATGGCTGTTTCCCGGAGCAAATGATACTGTAGCAAACACATATAATATTACCGGTTCAAGGACTTATCAGAATGCAGGTTTGATTAGTGCTCAATATCCTGTAACACTTATTGTTACTACAAATGATGGATGTAAAGATACTGTGCTTAATTATGTCACTGTAAAACCTTTGCCATTACGCCCAATTACTCCCTCGCCAATAGGATACTGTATCAATGATATTCCTATGCCAATCTCAGCAACAGGGACGTCCCTTCTCTGGTATACTTCGGCAACAGGAGGAATTGGTGATACTAATTCTCCGACGCCATCAACAGCAATAGATACAACTTTAATTTATTTTGTTACTCAGACTGACAGTTCCGGATGTGAAAGTGAACGCAAACAAATAGAAGTAATTATTGATCCGGTTCCTGTAGCTTCTTTTACGGTTCCTATAGACAGTATTTGTTCTGGTTCAACTGTTTCATATATTAATACAAGTATAAATGCGTCACAATTTATATGGAAATATGGCGATGGTAAAATATCCTCCTCTTCAAGTCATATCTTTGATACAATAGGAAATTTTTCCACTATTTATACAACCTGGCTAATTGCAATTTCGCAATACGGTTGCAAGGATTCTGTATCACATTTGGTTACCATCAAACAAAAACCCGATGTCAGGTTAAAATCAGATTATCCTGCTTTCAGCGATTTTGAAAATTATCCCGATGATCTTCACCCATTTTTATTTAAAAAGTGTAATATTACACCTCCACACGAATTGCAATTAGCAAATTTAAGTCAGACTGCAGCTACGAATACTAATTATTTTATAAAATGGGGCGATGGTGCATTTAATAATAGTTTAGGAAATGTATTTGGAAGCCCGTTTAATACATACGCCAATATGGGATCTTATGTTCTGACTGATTCTGTGAGTGGAGAAAATGGATGTTCAGCGGTAAAAAACTACAATGTGTTTATTGGAACTACTCCCAATAACATTACAATTACCAATATTGAAAATGTTACAGATGAATGTGCTCCACAGACTTATCCATTTCAAATTACTTATGGAATCAACGATACACCCGGAACATTGTATATTATATCAACCAATGATGGTTCGCCTGATGATACCTTAATAAATCCTTTATCATCAAATCCCGATACGATATATCGTACTTTTAACACAACATCCTGTGGCTTTAATTCACCTAATAATATTAATTCCTTTTTTGTAAGAATTAATGCTAAGAATTTCTGTAGTTTGATCGGGAAAATCAGTACGATAGAACCCATCACTTTAAATTCCAGACCTCACTCATCATTAACCGGTCCTTTAAATGGTTGTGCCGGAATGCCTATGAATTTTAATTCGAATTCATTGCACGGAAGTTATATTAATCCCAATACATTGTATTGTGATGAGAGTACCATTAAATATTTCTGGGAAATATTACCTGATACCGGATGGACATTACAATCGGGGGCATTGGGGACAATTTTAAATTATAATGGGACTCAACAAATAAATGTAATTTTTGATTCTGCCGGAACTTATTCCGTTCAATTAAAAACAGCAAATGCTAATATTAATATTTGTAGGGATGACAGTGTTTTTCAACATCAGGTATGTATCAGCCCACAACCTGATTCAACTTTACCCTTGTTTTTGTTGAATAAAAATACATTTTGTCTGCCAGATACTGTAAAAATATTGAATCTTACAGATACTTTGAGTTTTTGTGAAAATCTCGATTACATCTGGAATATAAGCTGTACAAACAATTCATGCAATTCTCCGGGATGTAGCGGAATTTCTTATGTAAACGGAAGTTCTCAGTTTTCAAGAAATCCTGATATTCTGTTTACACAACCAGGTATTTATTTGATATCTTTAACTATTGATAATGCCTGTGGGAATACAACCTCTATTATTCAGACTATTACAGTTAAAGATAAACCTACCGCTACATTTATTATTCCTACTTCTGTATGTATAGGTGAAAATTTATGTATAAACCAGAGTGGAAATGTAAATATAACCAATTGTTATGGATTATCTCAATCTTATTTATGGATTTCATCATTGGGTGCATTTATAAATCCAACATCACAATTACCGGGTTGTGCAAATGCTTCCTCTCCTGGAATTCATTCAGTTGAATTATCAGTAACCAATGAATGTGGGATTTTTACTGTAATTAATAATCTTATTGTAATTTCATTACCCATGGTAAATGCAGGTTTTCCACAAACAATCTGTAATGGTGCAAATGTATTATTAAATGGTACTGTCGGAGGGTCTGCCACAGGTGGTGTTTGGGTCAGCAATGCAGGAGGTGTGTTTTTGCCGGATTCTAATACTTTGAATGCAACCTGGGTGCCACCTGTCAATTTCATTGGCAACGCTATATTAACATTAACAACTATTGGTATGAGCCCATGTGTAGCTGATACTTCAACAATAATTATTACAGTCAGGCCTTTGGCTACAGTAAATGCAGGGCTTCCACAAACGATTTGCCAGGGAGGAACTACATCAGGACTTTCTGGGAGTGTGGGAGGTTCTGCTTCAGGAGGGATATGGTCAACACCTGCCGGAGGTACTTTTATGCCAGATGTCTTTAATTTAAATGCCACATGGACACCACCGGCTGGGTATTCCGGTACTGCTTTACTAACACTGACAACAACCGGAATGAATCCTTGTCCATCGGTTGTTTCAATAGTAAATATTGTGGTAAAACCTACACCAACAGCTGATGCAGATACATCCCAAACCATTTGCAGCAATGGAACTGCTTTTTTGAATGGTTCAATAGGAGGGGCTGCTACTGGAGGAGTATGGACAAGTAATACAGGCGGTACATTTTCGCCCAATTCAACTACTTTGAATGCAAGCTGGACACCCCCGTTTAATTATACCGGCAATGCAGTTTTAACTTTAACCACTACGGGAATGGCTCCCTGTTTTCAGGTATCATCATCTGTAATTGTATCTGTAATTCCTGATCCAATAATAACATTACAGCCGATGGTATCACAGTCGTTGTGTCAAAATGCCACTGCCAGCACATTAATAATAAATGTAAGTGGAGGTACTGGAACGATTACCTATCAATGGTATTCCAATGTAAACAATAATAATACAGGTGGTACGATAATTCCAGGTGCAACGGGAGCATCTTATTTACCATTAACAGCAATAGCAGGGGTAACATATTATTACTGTGTTGTATCGCAGACAGGATCAGGGTGTTCGGTAACCAGTACTACTGCTACTGTTATTGTTTATTTGTCGCCGGTTTTCTCATTACAGCCTTTACCAAGCAGTGTCTGTACAGGAGGTATTCCAACACAACTGACAGTTGCTTATATGAATGGAACCGGTGCTGTTTCCTATCAATGGTATTCCAATACAATCAACAGCAATATAGGAGGAATTCCAATACCAGGTGCTACTATTGCAAGCTATGATCCTCCTGCAACTTCTCCTGGTATTGTATATTATTATTGTATCATTACTTTTTCAACCGGTGGTTGTTCCATTATTACTTCCAATGTTGCCATGGTTGAGGTATTTCCAGATCCTTCCATAAGCAGCCAACCCATCACAAGTCAAAGCATGTGTGAAGGAGGTATTGCAACTCCATTGACGCTCAATTATATAGGCGGAATTGGTTTTCCAACTTATCAATGGTATTCCAATACCAACAACAGCACAACCGGAGGTACTCTAATAAGTGGTGCAAATTTACCAACTTATACACCTCCGACATTCAATACAACTGGAACTTATTACTTTTATGCAACCGTAATTTTGAGTGGAAACGGATGTGATGCTACCACTACCAATGCTGCGAATATCATTGTGGTTGCAGATCCTGAAATTGATAACCAGGCAATTGCATCACAAACAGTGTGTCAGAATACTTCACCTGTAAATTTAGTCATAACTGTTAGTGGTGGCATTGGAACAATATTTTATCAATGGTTTTCCAATACAGTTAATAGTAATTCAGGTGGAGCCATTATACTCGGAGCAATAGGACCTTCTTATACGCCTATTACAACAACTACCGGAACGTTCTATTATTATTGTGATGTATTGCAAACGGGATCAGGTTGTTATGCTGTAAGTGCAACAAGTTCTGTAATTGTAAATGCTGCCCCTGTTTTTACACTTCAACCTTTATCGAGCACCCTTTGTGTAGGAGGAATTCCGTCAACATTGATTGTGAATACCATGAATGGTACTGGAATAGCTTCTTATCAGTGGTATACTAATGCAATCAACAGCAATACGGGAGGAATACCAATTCTCGGTGCTACAAATGCAAGCTATGACCCACCTGCAACAACTCCGGGTATTGTTTACTATTATTGTATCATAATTTTTTCTTCTGGAGGTTGCCCAGCCATCACTTCCAATGTTGCAATGATTTATTTAAAAGTTGATCCTACCATAAGTAGTCAGCCAGTGATAAGTCAGGATATTTGTGAAGGTGGAAATGCAACGCAACTTACCCTCAGTTATACAGGTGGAACCGGAATCCCAACTTATCAATGGTTTTCCAATACGATAAACAGTTCTGTTGGAGGAACAGCAATAGGCGGAACAAATTCTCAGAGTTATACACCCCCAACATTCAATGTTGCCGGATTTTATTATTTTTATGCAACAGTAACTTTAACCGGAAATGGTTGTGATGCTACTACAACCAATACTGGTCTCGTTACAGTTATTGTCGATCCTGTAATTGATACACAGGCAATTTCTACGCAATCATTGTGTCAGAATGCTTTACCAACCAATTTAATAATTTATGTAAGCGGAGGAATAGGCACTTATTCCTATCAATGGTATGCAAATACAATAAATACTACTACCGGAGGAAGTATGATCTCAGGAGCAACGGGATCCACTTATATTCCTTTGACAACAATCGTCGGGACAACCTATTATTATTGTATTGTCACGCAAACCGTAGCCGGTTGTTCTGTAACCAGTGCAACCGCTGAAGTAGTTGTAAATGCTGCTCCGGTTTTTACACTTCAACCATTTTCCAGTACAATTTGCTTGGGAGGTATACCAACACAACTGTCTGTAAGTTATGTGAATGGAACAGGTGCGGCTTCCTATCAATGGTATGCCAATACAATCAATAGTAATACCGGAGGAACTGCCATATCAGGAGCTATTACATCTGTTTATAATCCACCATCCTCAATTGCAGGTATCGTATATTATTATTGTATCATTACTTTTTCTTCAGGAGGTTGTGCCAGTATCACTTCTATTGTTGCAATGATTGATATAAAAGATGATCCTAGCATAAATAGTCAGCCTGTGATAAGTCAGGATATTTGTGAAGGTGGAAATGCAACGCAACTTATCCTCAGTTATACTGGCGGAAACGGAATCCCAACTTATCAATGGTATTCCAATACTATAAACAGTTCTGTCGGAGGAACAGCAATAAGTGGAACGAATTCTCAGAGTTATACACCGCCAACATTCAATGTAGCCGGATTTTATTATTTTTATGCAACAGTAACTTTAACCGGAAATGGTTGTGATGCTACTACAAGCAATACTGGTCGTGTTACAGTTGTTGTCGATCCTGTAATTGATACACAGGCAATTGCTACGCAATCATTGTGTCAGAATGCTGTGCCAACTAATTTAATAATTTATGTAAGCGGAGGAATTGGTACTTATTCCTATCAGTGGTATGCAAATACAATGAATACTACTACCGGAGGAATTATGATCTCAGGAACAACGGGATCCACTTATATTCCTTTGACAACAATCGTCGGGACAACCTATTATTATTGTATTGTCACGCAAACCGGAGCCGGTTGTTCTGTAACCAGTGCAATAGCTGAAGTAATTGTAAATGCTGCTCCGGTTTTTACACTTCAACCATTTTCCAGTACAATTTGCGTGGGAGGTGTTCCAACACAACTGTCTGTAAGTTATGTGAATGGGACAGGTGCGGCTTCCTATCAATGGTATGCCAATACAATCAATAGTAATACCGGAGGAACTGCCATATCAGGAGCTATTACATCTGTTTATAATCCGCCATCCTCAATTGCAGGTATCGTATATTATTATTGTATCATTACTTTTTCTTCAGGAGGTTGTGCCAGTATCACTTCCAATGTTGCAATGATTGATATAAAAGTTGATCCTACCATAAGCAGTCAGCCTTTGATAAGTCAGGATATTTGTGAAGGTGGAAATGCAACGCAACTTACCCTCAGTTATACAGGCGGAACCGGAATCCCAACTTATCAATGGTATTCCAATACTATAAATAGTTCTGTCGGAGGAACAGCAATAAGTGGAACGAATTCTCAGAATTATACACCACCAACATTCAATGTTGCCGGATTTTATTATTTTTATGCAACAGTAAATTTAACCGGAAATGGATGTGATGCTACTTCAACCAATACTGGTCTTATTACAGTTGTTGTCGATCCTGTAATTGATACACAGGCAATTGCAACACAATCGTTGTGTCAGAATGCTGTGCCAGCTAATTTAATAATTTATGTAAGCGGAGGAATAGGCACTTATTCCTTTCAATGGTATGCAAATACAATGAATACTACTACCGGAGGAAGTATGATCTCAGGAGCAATTGGGGCAACTTATATTCCTTTGACAACAATCGTAGGGACAACCTATTATTATTGTATTGTTACACAAACCGGAGCCGGTTGTTCTGTAACCAGTGCAACCAGTACTGTTATTGTAAATCCTGCCTCGGTATTCTCTTTGCAGCCATTTAGCAGCGATACCTGTGAAGGGTTTTTATTTGCTCCTATAAGTGTAAATTATATCAATGGAACAGGTACCGCAATATATCAATGGTATTCTAATACAGTGAATAATACGCTTACTGGAATTCCAATATCAGGTGCAAATACAAACACATTTACACCACCTTACACTTTAACAGGTACGATGTATTATTATTGCATAATATCCTTTAATTCCGGTGGTTGTGCTAGTATTACATCAGATATTGCTGCAAAGACAATCCATCTCAAGCCAGTTGCCAATTATATTTATACTCCTGCTATTGGTGGTCATCCTCTAAATGTTTCTTTTACGAATCAATCCACTCCATTGCTTTTGAGTAGTCATTGGATTTTTGGAAATAATTTTCCTGATCTTATTTCACAAAATTCGATTGTTTCTTTAACGAACACAGGCATTATAGATAGTATTTACAATGTAATACTTATTGTTACCACAGTTTCGGGATGTAAAGATACGGTCAGTCATGCTGTTACAGTATATCCTTTGCCCATTGTAAAATTTGGAGCCACTAATGTGTGTTTTGGCCTTTCTACACAATTTACTGATTCATCTCAAAATACAACAGGTATTATTAATAGATGGAAATGGTATTTTGGAGATGGCGATTCTTTAATTTCAAATACTTCTCAACCGCCATTTACGCATACTTATGCAAATGCGGGAAGTTATATTGTAACCCTAACAGTAACCAACGATTTGAATATCAGTAATTCAATTTCAAGAAATGTAATTGTACATCCATTGCCAATTCCTGATTTTACAACTACATTTGATACCTTAGGCTGCGTATCACCTGCAAGTGTTGGTTTTACAAATACATCCACCGGAGCACACTTGTATCTATGGCATTTTGGGGATGGTTTTTCTGCAACTACCTTTAATGCTTTACATAGCTATACAACTACCGGATATTATTTTGTAAAGCTTATTGATACAACTCAATTCAAATGTGTTGATTCAATAGAACACAGCATACGTATAATAACTCCACCCACTTCAGATTTTGCACTTTCTGTTCCTGACAGTTGTGGGCCTTTGCTTGTAAATTTTACCAATCAATCTACGGGTTTATATCTGAACTATCTGTGGGATTTTGGGATTCCTCCGGTGTCAACATTATCGGGTCCTTTTACAAGGATGTATCCTCCCGGCATCAATGATACGATTTATTTTGTCTCGTTAACCGCTACAAATATATGTGGTACTGATATTCATAATGATTCCATCACTGTTTTGCCTGTTCCCATCACTAATTTTGGAATGAACCAAAACTGGGGATGTTCTCCTTTACCATTAATATTTCTTGATACAATTATCGGACATCCAGATAATTTAAGCTGGGATTTTGGGGACGGTAGTCCTGTTATTTATTCAACTTCTTTTTCACAAGTAGTTAACCATACTTTTTATTATACAGGAAGTGATGATACCACTTATTATATTACTTTGATTGCAAATAATATTTGTGGAAGCGATACAACTGTAAAAGCACTGCTGGTTTATCCCAATACAACCAATGCTTTTTTTAATACAGATACACTATTTGGCTGTAATCCGCTAACAGTACATTTTACTGATTTTTCGCAGGGAGCCACCAATTATACATGGCATTTTGGTGATGGTAACACATCTCAACAGGTTTCTCCAATTCATACTTACACTACTGCCGGAAATTATATTGCTTATCTGGCAATATCAAATAATTGCAGCAATGATACCATTTGGAGCGATACGATCAAGGTATTTCCATCACCTGTTGTTGCTTTTTCATTTAATGGAAATCATTGTACTTATGATTCAGTAAGTTTTACGGCACTTACATCCGGATTGTCGCAATATTCATGGGATTTTGGTGACGGAATTCAAACATCAGTTATTCATCCGAAACATTTATACAGTAATTCAGGAACATATCCTGTTCAATTGATTGGATACAACGAATTCGGATGTAGTGATACTGTTACACAAAATATTATTATTCAGTTTACACCTAACGCAAAATTCAGTATAACCGATAATAGTGGTTGTTCTCCTCATACAACCGGTATTATCAATCAAACCAATAATTTGAATCTGAACAATTATTCATGGACAATGGCGAATGGGAATGCCTATGTTTTAATACAACCACCTCCACAAACATTTTCAAATACAAGTAATTGCAATGATACATTTATGCAGATTAAGTTAGTTGCTGAAAATTTTGGTTGTTATGATAGCATTTCAGATTCAGTAAGGGTGCTTCCGCTTCCATTGAGCAGCTTTTCGATTCAGGACAGCTGTGGTTTTGGTTTAAATAGTTTTGTGCAGGTAAACAACCAGTCGATATGTGCTACAGCCTATAACTGGAATATCAATGGAAATCCTGTTTCTGTTCAAAGTAATCCTATGTTTACAATTCCAGCTCCGGGATATTATACACTGCAAAATATAGCCAGTAACATATTTAACTGTAAAGATACCTCTGAGATTGTTTATCACTTATACCAAAGTCCGTTCAATTCAATAACAATGGATACCAATAATATATGTGAACCCTATCCGGCAACACCTATCAACTTCAGTGCATTGGTAGACAGTTTGAATTACCAATGGAATTTTGGAGATGGAACAAGTGCAACAGGGCAGCATGTAAGTCATGTTTACAATTTGGCAGGTAGTTATACGGTTAATGTAAATATTAGAGGTATTGGTGGTTGCGTTGACTCTGCCCAGCTAAACACAATTGTTCAGGTTCATCCCAGGGCAATAGCTATGTTTGAAACAAACTATGATCCTGCTCCATATCCTGATTTCTGGAGGGTTATATTCCTAGACCAGTCTTTAAATGCAAGTACCTGGAATTGGGATTTCGGGGATTCTCAGACAAATTCAGGAATACAGCATCCTGTTCATGAATATGATAACCCTGGATTCTATTGGGTTACTTTAACAGTATCCAACATCTACGGTTGCCCCGACAGTACAGGAAGAAGTATCCGGATTAAAGGTGAAGAATTAATTTATGCACCCAATGCTTTCACGCCCAATGGAGATGGTGTTAATGATCAATTTCTGCCTGTTGGCAATTTCAATAAAGACGCCAATTTCGAAATGCTGATATTCAACCGTTGGGGAGAGCTTGTTTATAAAACAACAACTTATGATCCGTGGCAAGGATTTGTTAGAGGTACAAAAGAAATTTGTCTGGAAGGTATTTATATTTGGGTAGTTTCCTATAAAGATATGAATGGTCTGAGCCAGATAGCTAGGGGGAGGGTGTCGTTGTTGCGATAAAAAGAAAAAGGGGAATGTTGAGTTCCCCTTTTTGTTTAAAAAGTTTTTATTGTTAGATCATTAACTGAACTTTTGTTTTTTTTATTTTTTAGGTATATTCTTCAAAATATCCAAAGTCAAATCCCAAAACATCTGAACCGTATCAATTTTCATTCTTTCGTCGGGCGAATGAGCGCCTTTGATAGTAGGACCGTAGGAAATCATATCCATTTCAGGGTATTTCTCTCCAATTAATCCACATTCCAGGCCAGCGTGGATAGCCAATACCTTGGGCTCTTTTTTGAATAAACTGATGTATGATTTTTTAGCAATTTCAAGTATTACTGAATTTGGATTCGGTGTCCAGCCGGGATAACCGTCACCTTGTGTAACTTTAGCTCCTATGAGTTGGAATACACTGGAAACCATGTTGCAAATGTCGTCTTTGGATGATTCAACAGAGCTACGTTGGCTGGTTGTTATGATAATTTTTTGATCTTTCATTTTTACAGAAGCCAGGTTGGTAGAGGTTTCTACAAAATTTGGGATTTCTCTCGACATGCTGATCACACCATGTGGGCAAGCGTACAATGCATTCAGCAGTTTTGACTGAACATCACTATTTAAAACGGTTTTTGGCATTTCAGTCTCTTCAATGCTGAACTGAAGCTCAGTTTCGGTAGAACGGTATTCAAAACGTATCGTTTCATTGTGTTTTTTTGCATCTGCTAAAATTGCTTTTGATTTATCTTTAGCTACCGTAAAAACAGCAAAAGCTTCTCTCGGGATGGCATTCCGGAGGTTTCCTCCGTTTATTTCTGCAAGATGGATATCATAATTATTTGTGGCTTCCCACAAAAATCGGTTGAGCAACTTATTGGCATTGCCTAAACCTTTGTTGATATCATCGCCTGAATGTCCGCCTGTTAATCCTGAGATTTTTACAATAAAAGCAATATTGTCAACTGGTGTTGGAATTGTGGTGTAAGGTAGTTCTACAACGCTGTCTTTTCCTCCTGCACAGCCAATAAATATTTCACCTTCATCTTCCGAGTCAAGGTTTAATAAAATTTTGCCTTTCAGTAAGTCTGTACTTAAAGCAAAAGCGCCTGAGAGACCGGTTTCTTCGTCAACAGTAAATAAACATTCAATGGGACCGTGTTCAATGTCACCAGCTGCAAGTATAGCTAATGATGCCGCAATACCAATGCCATCATCGCCACCTAATGTAGTGCCGTTGGCTTTTACCCATTCGCCTTCAATTCTGGCTTCTATGGGATCATTGTCAAAATCGTGTTTTTTATCACTATTTTTTTCACAAACCATATCCAGATGGCTTTGCAAAACAACAGTTTGCAGATTTTCAAATCCTTTTACAGCTGGTTTTGAGATTAATACATTCCCTATTTCATCTTGTTTTGCTTCCAGTTTATGTTCTTTGGCAAAATGCATGAGATAAGCTGCAATTTTTTCTTCTTTTTTTGAGGGACGTGGAATCTGAAGGATTTCATTGAAATAAAACCAGATTTTTTCAGGTTGTAGTTTTGTAAATGGATTGTTCATTGGTTATTGAGTTATTAAGTTATTAAGTTATTGGTTATTGGTTATTGAGCTTTTTGCTTAGTCCCGAGCTACAATTTCTTACGAAGTATGAATTAGAAATTGTTATTCGTGAAGTTAGGAATTGTTATTCGGGATTAAGTTGTTAAGTTGCATATATTAAGTAATCCCTGTGCTCTAAGTTCTACTTATAATCCTATTCCAAAACCTGCTCTGATAATTGGGTTTGTATAAGGTGAATTGGTAGTTTCATTTAAATTGTACAATATCATGATCGTAAAAAAAGAATTGGATCCTAATTCCTGTTTATAGCCACCTCCAACAAAAATGCTTGTTATGCCAACATTTTCTTTGCCTTTTACCAATCCATTATTATATATAGTATAAGTATCTAATGAAAAGTCAAGGTATTCAACTTCAACATGGGCAAATAAATTATCTGTAAAATGGTATCTGCTAAATATGCCTCCTCCGAAAATATTGGTTTTTAGATCATAAAATTGATTGGTAGTAGGGTAGTAGTAATAATCTTTAAAGCTATAATATTTATAGGTAAGAGTAATCCCCACGTCTATATCTTCGGTTAAACGGTAACCTATCATTGGGGATATATCTACCAACGTAACGGTTCCAAACTGTAAACCAAGGTTGCCACCTGTAAATATTCTACTTCCGAAGCTTCGTTGGGCATTCAAGTTTGTTGTTACCATTATTATTGTTATCAGGATGAACAACTGTATTATAAGTCTTATCCGTTTCATCTTTTCAAATATTTATAGAAATTAATCACATGGTTGAATAACATAGCACAAAGATATAAAAACTGAAAATACATAGCGCTAAAAATATATTTTTAATAAAAAATATATTTTTAGGTCTTTTTTGTATTTTAAACAATATCGTCTTTCTTATGAAACAGTCAAAGTATTTTTTTTCAATTGTTAAAATAGTTAGCAGCAAAGTGTTGAGAAATATAATAAAAAATAGTTGAAAATATATTTGGTAGTAATAAAAAAAGTAGTACTTTTGCACTCCCAATCTGAAACGAAAAGCGAAGTTGAGAAGAGAGAAAAAAGATGAGGGAAAAAGTTCTTTGAATAAAAAAATTGAAGTTTAAAAAGCCAAGTAGCAAATATAACTATGATATGCGAATATTGTAGCTGAGAGAGAGACTCAAAATAATTCAAAAAATAAATACGATGG
>JBBRCQ010000024.1:0-55002 GCA_038204725.1 Bacteroidales bacterium
GGCTTTGTATTTAAATTTATAACATAAGACATTCATTCTATTTATTGCTTTAAAAAAAGTAACATATTGACCTTTCAACAGTCAATATGTTACTTTTTTTTTTAATTTTGTAAAAACTAAATAAAGCATGAAAAAGAAAACACTTTTTGAAATCTTATTGCATATAGGATTTTGGTTGATTACTTTTTATTATTTTAAAAATAATTCTTTTTTACGTTTTCCTTCCTTTGATGAAAATAAAGAATACTTTTTTTTCTTCCTTATCATTGTCATAATTTACATCAATTACTTTTTACTTATTCCCCGATTGTTTACCTTACAAAAATTCCTGAAATATTTCTCTTCATTAATAACTTTACTTTTATTGATAACTACTTTGGAATTTTTAATGCTTCTGGATAATATTAACAATAGAATTTCAAATCTCCCACAGGAAATACAAAGTGGTATTTTGCGTTTTAACTTTTTTGGTATTTTATTTCGCGATGCATTGTTTGTAGGATTTTTTACGATGTTCAGAATATACCGTGATGCCATCAATGCCTATAAGTTGTTGCAAAAAAATACAGCTATGGAAAAGCAACAATTGATTACGCAGATCAACATGGTGAAATCGAAAGTAAATACGCATTTCTTTTTCAATACACTAAACAGTATTTATTCTTTGGCAATAAACAAATCAGATAAAACGCCGGATATTGTATTGAATCTCTCTGATTTAATGGAATACGTAGTTTCTGACAGTGAGAATGAATGGGTTTCGCTTGACAGTGAAATCAGGTTTATAAATAATTATATTGCGCTTGAAAATGTTCGTCATCATCAAATGAATTTGAAAATTGAAATAGAAGGAGAGACTTCACTTTATAAAGTTCCACCTATGATTTTTGAATCGTTTGTAAACAATGCCTTTAAATATACTGATATCAATACCAATGGATATATAAAAATCAATATCGGATGTAAACCGGGTGAAATTAATTTTTATTGTGAAAATTCAATCAATAATATGGCTAAAGGTACTGTAAAATCTACAGGCAAGGGAATGACCAATACGTACAACCGTTTAAATCTACATTATACAGATAAATACAAGCTCGATATTTCAGAGGTAGAAGGCATTTATAAAGTTAATTTATTGCTTAAAACAAATTAAGTTAGCTTATCGCTATAAAATCTTTTTCCTGAAATTTTCTCTATAACCGGGGCTGATTTTTATACTTGTTTTATTTTTATGTTGTCCTCCGAGTATAATATATTCTCCATCGGTATTTTTAATCTTTCTAAGATTAAAAACATAACTCTGATTGGCAAATACAAATTCATTTTCAGGTAAAACCTCCATAATTTCTTTTAGGGATTCTATTTTGTAAAACGGACCATCGTTTTCGGTATAAATCTCAATATGATTTCCTGTCTTTGTAATATAATAAATATCCTTTTTCTCAATTTGAATTGTACTTTTTTCTTTTAACCTGGATGCAAAGATGTAACTTACATTGTTTTTCTTCAATTGAGTAACAAACATGCCACCTTTTAATTTCATTTCAGTTTCAATTACATTGGCAACCCTATTGAGGGCTTCAAATAACCGTTCTTGTCGGATAGGTTTTGTGAGAAAATCTGTAATCCCACGATCAAAACCATCTGCAGCATAGTTGCGGTGCGAAGTTGTAACAATTACTTTAATTGATTTATCAATATATTTTAATAATTCAAACCCATTTAAATTGGGCATATCAATATCCAGAAAAATAAAATCGGGTTTAATTTCTTTTATCCCTTCAATGGCGGAAATAACATCATAATATTTTCCTTCACATTCATAATTACTATGAACTTCCATTAATTTTGAAATAACATTATGAGCCTGAATATCATCATCAATAACTACATATTTTGTCGTTCCCATTTTTCTAATTACTTATTTATTTGAATTCTTACTTAATTATTACTTACAAAAATAAACATTTTCTTTCATTAAATTAAAAAATATCACTTTTTAACTTTTTACAGTATTATTGTTTTTCTTTTTTATATATCATTGATTCTGTATCATTTATAATTTATCTAATTTTTAAGAAGATTGTAAATCCAATTTTTTTAGCTGCAAAATAAAAATGTCACAAAAATGTCACAAAAAACAACCCTTTATTTACTTCATATTCTGATGTTTAACAAAAGTGACATTTGCAATGTCATTTAAATGTCACTTTTTTGCTAAAATAGATACAATATAAAAAAACCTGAATTACCTTTGTTAATTATTTAAATCGTTCAATTCATAAAGTTATTCTTGAGTTTAACCTTATGTAAAATTTATATAAAAATCTGCTAATACTAAAAATTACTTTACACTTAATTTTAACAACTTGAGAAATCGCAATACCAATGAAAAGGGTGAATCCTGGACAAAGCACGAAAAAGATCAGGTTTGGGAAAAAGGGATCATATTGCCAGATAATGATGCTAAAAACTGGAGATATGATAAATATGGAATGATGATGGAATACACAGCGTTTGGAAATACCGGTTCTCAATATGGTTGGGAAATTGACCATATACAATCGGTTTCTGAAGGAGGTAAAGATAATACAGAGAATTTACAACCACTCAATTGGGTCAATAATCTGGAAAAAGATCACCATCTCAACCCTGGACAATAATAAATAATATATAGATTTATCATTTTAAAATTTAACCATTACAATGAAACAAATTGGAACCGATCATTTTATCTATGAAAATGAAACTTACGATATCAAACAGTATCAAACTGCAGCTGAAGGTTACAAGGTAATTTTATACAAAAATGGACAAAGAGCCAATCCATTCAATTATAAAATAGGTAGTGATTATACAATTTATCATCAGGAAAATGCTTTTGAAAAACTATTGCAAATTGCAAAAAATGATATTATTGAAGGATTGGTATTTGGAAAGAAATTATAATCTACCGGATGGAACTGATCAATCAGATATTCAACTGTTTGATTAATTATATATTACTTACTTTTTTTTAAAAAAATATACTTAATCTATATAAACTTCAAGCCATGACAACCATAAAAAATATCAGAAAAACACCTGATTACGGATGTAATTGTGGAAGTTGGTTTAATCACTGGGAACATTACAGCGGATATACCTCCAAATTTTGTGCAGCTAGCAGATGTACCAACAGAGAGTTGGAAATGTCCTATGTGCAATTAGCAAATTCAGATAATCAAAATTGGTATGTAATCCCATTGTGTAAACAGCATATAGAAACTACTGGTAAACTTGAAGTTTTAACTGTTTTGGTCGACGCAGATACAACAGATAAATGTGAAATTACAATTTATGTAAATTTAATGAATCATTTGCATCAATATAAAAATAAAACAGAAAGTACATTTAAGAAAATCCAAAAAAAAATAACAGCTATCATTCATTTACATCCAATTAAACAATTGCAACATAGCAATATATAAATACCAGCTTTATTACACTTTTTTTAAATTTAAAATTATCTTATCTCCCAAATTCGGGATGATACCAATAATAATTTTATCCTATTGCGCTCACTTAAAGTCGACTCCCTTCTCAACTTTTGTCTTTCAATCTTATTCCTCTTTTTAGCATTTTCATAATTCCCGGATTTGAAATAGGTTGGTTAATCTATTTTTAAAACATCCATCTTTTGATAGCATTAAAAGATGTCACAAAAATGTCACAAAAATTATCACATTTCATTTCATTAACTTACTCTTTTTCTTGCACATCCATTTAATGAAAAAATAAATGTCACAAAAATGTCATTTTTTTTAACCAAATATTAGATTTTTTTTAATTCATGAATTAATTTTGGAGTTTCTTTTGCTTTATTAAAAAAAGTTGAATTATGTAAAACTTATATTTTGATATAAAACTACTCATTAAAACTATTCGAAAAGATGATTAGAAGAAAGTTATATTATCCATTGAGATAAATAACCGGAATTGAAGACCATCTTCCTAAAATGCAAACGACGAAATTGAACTTTTTTCATTTAATCATTAAACGATCATACCTATGAAAAAAACAATGGTTCATTTCATGTTCATACTGTTCCCTCTATTATTGAATGGACAAAATGACGCAATTACTGATACATCTCAGCAACAAGACACCATGCATATATTGGTTAAGCCTATGGTTACAGATGTTTTAAGTACTCATCATATCAAAATTAACAATGCAAAGTACGGATCTGTTATCCTGATTAATGTTGATCATCTCTCCCAATGGATTGAAGAAGATCTCAATGGCAATGATTCAATTGTATTATTTATCAATGGAGTGGAAATGAAGGATTTGCTTGTAAATTCTGTAAATCTTTCGGAACAATTACTTACTTTTAACCTGGATCGTAAATCAGTTGCACTTGAAAAGCTTAAAATGAACTTTTCTGATATTTATCATAAATTGCCAGTCTCTCTTAGTGTAGGAAAAATCAATGGGAAGCCTATTGATAGCTTAATAAAATCGAATAATTTTTCCTTGGGTTTTGTCGGAAATGGTTTTATTTTGATGTCTATTACAGGTGTTTTTATATTTGTTTTGTGTTTTTATAAACTGATACGCAAATCGAATATGCTCAGAGGAGGTTCCGATGGCACACCTTATAGTCTTTCACAGGCACAGCTTGCTTTCTGGTCGTTGATTATTTCCATTTCTTACATATACATCTATGCAACTACTCAAAATATACCCGAATTTCCAGTGAAAGTATTATGGTTATTGGGAATCAGTATTACAACCACTGGAGGAGCTAAAATAATAGACAACAATAAAAAACCTGAGAATTATAAATACCTGAAATCCAAAGGTTTTTGGGTGGATATTTTTTCTGACAATTATGGCATAAATATACACCGGTTTCAAATGATAATCTGGACGCTGATTATGGGAGTTATATTTGTTATAACAGTTATAAAAGAACAAAAGATGATTGAATTTCATGATCAATTGCTAATGCTAATGGGTATTAGTTCAGGTGCTTATCTGGGATTGAAAATTCCAGAAAACGAGAAACCATCACTGAGAACCATAACCGTTAAAGAAAACAAACCAACAGAAAAAGTGATTAAAAAATAAAAATAAACTTCATTATGCCAACCTGGAAACAAATTGTAGGAACTGCTTTTAACTCAGAAGGATTTGAAAGCTATTGCCGGTCGCTTAAATGGACTACCTGGCAACCCTCTTTTATAACATTGCACAACACAGCTGTTCCGAATTTAAAACAGCGACCCAAAGGATTGACGGCACAACACATTCAAAACCTAGTGGGATTTTACCGTGACCAACAGCATTGGAGTGCCGGACCTCATCTATTTATTGACGATTTACAAATATGGGTATTCACCCCTTTAACGTCGCCGGGAGTTCACTCTCCTTCATGGAACAACCTCTCAATAGGAATAGAAATGCTGGGTGATTATGCAACAGAAAGCTTTACTTCCGGAAGAGGACTCGCCGTAAGAAAAAATGCAGTGAGTGCCATCGCCAGCCTTTGCAAAGTACTTCAGATGGATCCAACCTTGCTCAGGCTTCACAAGGAAGACCCTAAAACTACTCATATCTGTCCCGGAAAAAACGTCATCAAATCTGAAATCATTACAGAAATTCAGTTGAAGATGAATAATGAAAAACCTCTCAGTTTGTCGAATACTAAATTCAAAATAGAAATGACAGATAAACCGAAACGAACACCAAACGATATCAACAACAATAAAAAAGCAGACGCCGAAAAGCATTAAAAGAGTAGGCATTAAAATAAATACAGCAATTATGGGCACAACAAAAAAAGCGTTGGTTTTAAGTGGTGGTTCCATTAAAGGAGCTTTTCAGGCAGGAGCCATTAAAGCCATTTTAGAAAAAGGTTTTAAACCTGACTTTATATCCGGCATTTCTGTAGGGAGTTTGAATGCTACTTATATTACGCATGAAGCGGGCATTCAGAATAAACCCGTTGATGAATTAGACTGGGCAATCATTTCGGATCATTTAATTAATTTCTGGATCGAAAAGATATATGCCCCTAAATGCATCGCCACTAAAAAAGGTAAATTGGAATTAGGCATTGATATTTTATTCAGCAAATTTGAAGGGTTTCTCGACACATCCCCTATTCAAAAACTGGTAAAAAAATCAATCACAATGGATAACTTATACAAAAGTCCTGTAAAATTAAGTGTAGGATGTGTAAATATAAGTGATGGGGAAATTACCTATGCTAATCCTGCCTTCCCCAACTTTTTGGATTATGTATTGGCCAGTACCGCCATTCCTATTACAATGCCATTAGTAAAAATAGGAGGAAACGAAAATCAATTGTATACCGACGGTGGCATCCGGGATGTGGCACCTTTGAAACAAGCTATCGAAAATGGCGTCGATGAGATAATTTGTGTTTGCTGTCAATCGGAAAAACTGGGAGGAGAAGTTTTTAATCACAAAAGTATAATGGCTTTTTCGGAAAGAATAATGGATATTGTAGTAAACGAAACTGTAAACAACGATATAGGCTGGACCAATTTTATCAATGATTACACACCAATTGACGGTAGCCCCGTTACAGGGGGTGCATTTGCCGGATACAGAAGAATTAAGCTAACCATTATCAGACCATCAAAACCTATTAATGTAAATCTTGAAAATTTCACGATTGAAGATATAAAAGGAATGATCAACAATGGCTATTATACAGCACTGGAAGCATTAAAATAAGATCGTACAATATGCTTTTGATATCAACAAATAATTTATCAGTCATTCAATAACTTAATTACAAAATCAAAACACATTACAACCCATTCCGGATCAATGCTTTTCCGAAAATTACTCAGAAGATAAAGGATAAAATACAATAATTTACTGATTACAAATCCTTTAATACCATTAAAATCATGAAAAAAAGAATTCTCAACAGTATTTATGCAATGCTCCTTTCAGGAGCATTGATAGCATTGATAGCTGGCTGTTATCCCAAAATGTCAGCCTATGATGCACGTTCATATAACGAAACCATGGCCATAAGAGATCACGTTTCAGTTCTAATGAACAAAGCCACCGAAAATTACAGTCTCCACGAAATGGAAGTATTGGAAGTAAAAAAAGAAATCGAAATGATGTATGCTTATGAAAAAACCAAAACCAATAACGAATATACAGTTCAACAGTGGGATATTGTAAAAGCTCCTAAAGGGAGTCTGTACAGCTTTTTTGATGAATGGAAACAAAAGAAAACTTTAAGCCCATTTTATGTTTCTGAAATGTCAGGAATCATCCGGAAAATTTTTGATACACTGCTTGAACTGGAATCAAAAAAACGCAAAACATAAGAGTATTCACTTTAAAAATTAAAAACGATGCCTGATTATACACCTATATTCATTGAATTAAAAAATGAGCTGCTGATTGCCTCCCAACAAACGCTGGGTCTGGGAAAAAAAGACGCAGATGAAAATGTAAAACTCTTTTTCGCAACCTACGAATCGGATTTGCTAAAATGGATGGATGCATTAAACAAAGGAAACTTGACCCATGATGAATTTGAAAGCCTTGTAAATGCACAGAAAGATTTGCTGAAAGTAGATTATCTGAAGCAAAAAGGAATACAACAAATTAAAATGGATCAATACAAAGAGAAAGTGATTGATATTGTAATCAAGATAGTGATTACAGCAATTGCAAAAATTTAGTATCCCTTTTTACAGCAATACGATTACGTTACAGCTATAATGTATGTTTTTGTGTATTGATTGCTCACCCGGTAAGTGAAATACCTTACCGGGGTTTTTAGGTTGAATACATTTAATCAGGCTTTTCTTTCCGTTGATCAGTAAACTATAATCCTCATCACTTCAGACAGCTATAAATGATTCATTTAAGAAAACTACTTATTCCAAAAATATTTTAAAGTCTCATCTCTTTAAATAAAAAAAGCAAATTGCGACAAATATTAAAACATATACAGCTACTGAAAATTATTCTTACTGTTTGTCTTTTATAGTTCTGTAAATCAATAATATATGCTGCAATTGTGTTCAATTGATATCATTTTGACAGGATTATAATAAATACTTCATCCTCTGATTATAAATGCATTGGTTTTGTATTTTGGGTATAAAAATGTAAAAATAAATTGTAGATTTGCAGCTAAATTGCAAAAAGATGATAAGATTGTTGGTATTAATAAAGCTATTGATTATTCTATAAATTCCTACTCAATGAATTTTTTCAAACTACTTAAAAATTATGGGTCAAAATACAAGACCATTGATTCGTTTTTGATTTTAATCATTCTTATCGTAGGTATCCTACTGCGTTTTTATAAATACTCAGAAATACCATTCACAAACGATGAAATCAGCGCTTTATACAGAGCAAGATTTGATACTTTTCATGAATTAATCACACAAGGTGTACTTATTGATGGTCATCCGGCAGGGGTACAGGTTTTCTTGTATTATTGGGTAAAATTATTCGGAGATGCTGAATTTGTTGTTAAGTTACCTTTTATGGTAGCAGGCGTTATGTCTATATATTTAACATATAAAATTGCTAAATTCTGGTTTAACCCAACTGTAGGATTGATAGCTGCTTCCTTTCTTTCGTGTTTGCAATATACCGTTATGTACAGCCAGATTGAACGCCCTTATGGAAGTGGTATTTTTATAGGTCTGGCATTGGTGTGGTTCTGGACATTGTTTTTTTGGGGAGATGAAAAAAAAAGGGTTTATAATTGGATGGGGTTCGTTATTTTTGGTGCATTATCAGCATATAATCATCACTTTAATTTACTGTTACTAGGTCTGGTTGGAATCACAGGATTATTTTTTATACAAAAAAAGAACATTGTTTTATATGTTTTAAGTGGAGTTGCCATTTTTGTATTATACATTCCTCATATACAAATATTTTTTTATCAGCTGAATGTTGGGGGAGTCGGAGGTACTGAGGGCTGGTTGGGAGCTCCCGGTTATGATTTTTTGTACAACTATCTAAAATTTGCATTCCACTTTTCCCGTATCCTGTATTTATTAACTTTTGTGTTAATCATTACCGGGTTTGTTTTGTTTATTAAAGACAAAGAGTATTTAAACAGAAAAGCCAATGCATTCCGTATCATAGCATTATCATGGTTTTTCTTGTCATTACTTATTGGGTTCTATTACTCCAGATTAGTAGCACCTGTTTTACAATATTCAGTTTTGCTTTTTGTTTTTCCTTTCTTATTGATTGGGCTTTTCTCTTTTTACAGCGATATCAATAAATACTTTAAAACAATAATAGTCGTTGCAATACTTGGAATTACATGTTATTCCCTGATTTCCGAAAGAAAATACTATGCCATATTTTATCACCAGGGATATAAAGAATGTGTTTCTCAAATAATAAAAATTCAAGAAGAAAATACTGATTCACCTGCTGTTCTATTTAACGGATTTGAACCTTTTTTTATGAATTACTATGAAAAACTATTTCATAAAAAAATAGCATGTATTAATTTTAATATTGATACGATGAACGCCTTTCAATTCAGAAAATTGGTACAAAACCAAAACAACGATCATTTGTTGTTGGCTTATGCAATTCCGACTCCTCCATATTTTCAGGATATAATAAGGGAAACATTTCCGTTTTTAGTCAAAGAATCTGTAGGTTTTGGATATGAATTGTATTTATTTTCAAAGATAAGTCCAAAACAAATTATAAATCCCGTTTTTGTAAGTTGTAATAATTTTGAAGAAAAGTCACTGTATTGGCAGATGGATACGAATTTCATTATAAAAGATACACTTTCAGGAAATAAGGTATATCATTTTCAGTCGGATCAGGAATGGGGTCCATTGTTTGAAGTTCAACTTAAAGACATCCTTTCCAATAAATTCAACAATATTCATATTTCATTGAAAACGCGAACAATAAATAAAGCGGTCAATCCAATACTTGTTATTGCAATCCTGGATAAAAATAAAAAATGTGTGAGCTGGCATACTTCTGATTTTAAAAATTTTATCAATAATACGCATCAGTTTGAAAATGTTTATTTGTCGTTGCGTATGGCTGATGTCCACCTGAAAAATCTTGATTTTACTGCAAATATATATGTTTGGAATAAAAATAAAGATGATTTTGAAATTGATGATTTCACGGTAAGAATTGAAAAGGGAAATCATTTGATCTATGCTGTAATATCTGATTTTTAAATAAAAAATTATGCTTTCCACTACCAAAGGTATTGTCCTTAGTCATCTTAATTACAGCGAAACCAGCGTAATTGCAAAGATATATACCGAAAATTACGGATTGCAGTCCTATATTATTAAAGGCATAAGGAAAAGTAAATCGAAAACCAAGTTAAGTTTGCTGGAGCATCTTTCGTTGATTGAAATTGTTGCCTATCACAAAGAAAATTCACCTGGTATCAGAATTGTAAAAGAAATCAAAAGCGTTTACCGTTTCCAAAGTATTCCCTACGACATCGGCAAGAGCTCCATAGCCCTGTTTATCAACGAAATATTATATAAATCGCTGCACGAAGAAGAAAAAAATCCTGCTTTGTTCGAATTCTTATATCATTCCATTCAAATGCTGGATGTTACGCCAGAACGCTATGCCGATTTTCATCTATTGTTTATGGTGCAATATTCCAAGTATTTAGGATTTTTTCCAAGGAATAATTATGATGCGAAGAACAGATTTTTTAATCTGACCGAAGGTGTTTTTCAATCCGTTCAACCCATCAATGCCGAATACCTTGAATATCCGCTTAGTGAAGTTATTTTTAAAATGCTGAACACTAGTTTTGAAGACATCACCGTTTTAAACCTGAATAAAACGAACCGTAGCATTTTATTGGATAAAATGATACTTTTTTACCGTTTGCACCATTCAGGGTTTAATAAAATCAATTCGCACTTGGTATTGCAGGAAGTATTCGGGTAAAAAGGCTTTCAAGTATAGCTTTTAAATATTTTAATAATGAAAATTAAACCAAATTCAAGGTATATTTGTCATTAAATAAGGCTTTTCGCCTCTGATTTTTTCTTTATCTTTGCAAAAATTTTAAATTATGAGCATAGAGTTAAGCGAACAGGAATTATTCAGAAGAAAATCATTGGAAGAATTAATCAAGGCAGGCATCAATCCTTATCCTGCCGATCTGTTTGACGTGAATGTTAAATCAACCGAAATACTTGAAAACTATCCAAAAGATAATACACTATATAAAAATGTTAGCATTGCCGGTCGTATCATGAGCCGTCGAATTATGGGTGCTGCATCTTTTGTTGAATTACAGGACAGTGTGGGCCGTATTCAGCTATACATTAAACGCGACGATATCTGCCAGGGTGAAGATACATCTTTTTACAACAATGTATTTAAAAAGATGATGGACATAGGCGATATCATTGGAGTTACAGGTTTTGTTTTCACAACACAAATGGGTGAAATCAGCATTCATGTTACTGAATTAAAATTGCTGAGCAAATCGCTCAAACCCTTGCCCATAGTTAAAGAAAAAGACGGCGTTTTGTTCGATGCATTCAGCGATCCGGAACAACGCTACCGCCAACGTTATGTGGATTTGATTGTAAACGAAGGCGTTCGTGAAACTTTTATCAAACGTAGCCGTATCGTTCAGTCGATGCGTGAATTTTTTAATTCAAAAGGATACCTGGAAGTGGAAACGCCCATTCTTCAGCCCATTCCCGGTGGAGCAACAGCTCGTCCTTTTATTACACATCACAATGCTTTAAACATTCCGCTCTATTTACGTGTTGCCAACGAATTGTATCTGAAAAGATTGATTGTGGGTGGTTTTGATGGAGTTTATGAGTTTTCGAAAGACTTCCGCAACGAAGGGATGGATCGCACACACAATCCTGAATTTACGGTAATGGAAATATATGTAGCCTATAAAGACTACAAATGGATGATGGAGTTTACCGAACAAATGATACAAAAAGTAGCCATGGACCTGCATGGGAAAACCCAGGTTCAGTTTGGCGAAAACAACATCGAATTTAAGGCACCTTTCCAACGTATTACCATGATTGATGCCATCAAAGAACATACAGGATTTGATATCTCAACCATGAACGAAGATCAGATCAGAGATGTCTGTGATCAACTGAAAATTGAAACCGACCCTACTATGGGGAAAGGAAAAATGATAGATGAGATTTTCGGTGCCAAATGCGAGCATTTTTACATTCAACCGACTTTTATTATCGATTATCCGGTTGAAATGTCTCCTTTGTGTAAAAAACACCGCGACAATCCCGAATTAACCGAACGTTTCGAGCTTTTTGTAAACGGTAAAGAACTGGCCAATGCCTATTCAGAGTTGAACGACCCGATCGACCAGCGTGAACGCTTCCAGGATCAGCTCAGACTTTCTGAAAAAGGCGACGATGAAGCGATGTTTATCGATCAGGATTTCCTAAGAGCTTTAGAATACGGTATGCCGCCTACTTCAGGAATGGGTATCGGGATCGATCGTCTGGTAATGTTTATGACCAATTCAAGTTCTATACAGGATGTGTTGTTTTTCCCTCAGATGCGTCCCGAAAAGCAGGCAGTTCAATCAATTGATGAGGACTATGTAGCATTGGGTATCCCTGAATACTGGATTCAACCTATGCGCAAAGCCGGTTACAATACACTGTCAGCATTAAAAGAAGCCAATACGAATAAACTTTTCAATGATTTAAACGGCATCCGCAAGAAAAACAAACTGGATATTCCGGCAATGAACCTGGAAGAACTCACTGCATGGATTGCTAAAATTTAATTTTATTTGCCACGGATGCCAAGATGAAGAAATTTTTATTCATAATTCTGTGCCTTTTTGCGGAAAAGAGTTACATTCTCTGCGGTAAAGTAATGGTTTCTAAAAATGCAAGAAGCCGAAAAGATATAATTTTTTTTAAACCGCAGAGTTCGCAGAGGATTACGCAGAGTTCGCAAAGGTCTTAATAAATAAAAACTTTAATTTAAATGCTATGACAGAAAATGAAATATCAGAGAAAATAATCGGCTGTGCAATAAAAGTTCATAAAGCGCTTGGACCTGGTTTATTAGAAAGTTCATATCTTGAATGTCTTTATTATGAATTGTAACAATCCGGATTAAAAGTTGAGAAACAAAAAGCTTTACCATTGATTTACAACGAAGTAAAATTAGAAATTGGTTATCGATAAGATTTGCTTGTTGAAAACAAAGTAGTGGTTGAACTTAAGTCAATTGAAGCATTACGTGATATACATACAGCTCAGGTAATTACATATTTAAAACTATCTGGTTGTAAACTGGGACTGCTTATGAATTTTAATGTTTTACGTTTAATTGACGGGTTAAAAAGAATTGCAAATAATTTATAACAACTTGATATATAATTTTTTGATGTATATATTAAAAAACTATTACTAATTCTCTGCGGCTCTCTGCGAAAAACTTTGCGTTCTCTGCGGTTAGTAATGGTAACGAATACATGACCCTGAAAAGATATAATAATTAAACCTCAGAGATAGCAGAGAAATACTCAAAGTAAACAGAGGACTTGGACATTGGTTGTAACAAATTGATATATAAATATGAATATACTAAAAACTATTTATAATACTTTGCGGCTCACTTCGAAAAACTATGCGTTCTTAAAGGTGCAATTATGTATAATTATTATAATTATTTTTTGTTCGACACAAGCCAAAAGCCAGGAATCAAAAAAACCATTCTTTGCTGAAAAAGGTTTTGGCATTGGCGTAAGTACTTACAGCATTATACTTCCCGAAGGAAGCCATTACCGCCCGCTTTTATTGATGGGTAATTTCGGTATACAATTGACGCAGAAAGAAAAAAAAGGGAAATGGTGGATAATGCTGGAACCACAAATCAATCCGGTTTTTCTGGATAATCAATTGAAAGAAGCTGAATTTGGAATCAATGTGGCATTTCGTTATAAATTCCAACTGGCTGAATCCTTTTCTTTTTACGCTCAATTGGGTTCTGGTCCTCATTTTATCACCATACCCACCGAAAGGCAAGCCCATGGATTTATTTTTTCGGATAATTTAGCCATTGGGTTTAGTAAAGTCCTCTCAAACAATTGGAGGCTGAATACTGAATTGCGGATCCGTCATATTTCAAATGCCAATGTTATGAAACCCAACCGTGGAATGAACAACCTTTTTGTGGTGATTGGTTTTACAAAACAACTCAACTTATGATCAGAAATTACTACAATTATTCCCTCGGACAGTTTTACCGTATTAAATATAAATTTATAAGATTTTTATTCGTGGGTGCACTCAACACCTTGTTTTCGCTGACATTATACTGGATAATGGTATTTTTTGGGGTGCATTATTCACTGGCATTGTTCATTGCAAGTATGTTGGGCATCCTTTTTAATTATAAAACCACAGGAAAACTGGTTTTTGAAAATGACAGCAATAAATTGATACTCAGGTTTTGTGCAGTGTATTTGGTTACCTATCTTTTAAATGTCGGCGGACTCAAACTCTTATTACTCGTAGGCGTTGATAAATATTCAGGTGCAATTATTACTACAATCCCATTGGCTATCGTTTCTTTTGTATTGAGTAAAAAGTTTGTTTTTGTTAAAATTGCTGAAGATGGAAATTTAAACAATAAACCCAATTTATTACAGTAAATCAAACAATTGAACAAAGTAAAGCTGTTACTTTTTGCAAACTGCGAATACACTTACTCCAAAAGGGAAACGAATAAATCTGAGGAGAAAATTTTCAACCTTCAATAAATAAATGAGCATTTTATTAATAAAAGGATTCAGTTCATACAAATGATCATTTGTTACCACTGTATTTTTCTGTTTATTTTGAATCAAACGCAATAAACAAACGGGAAGGAAAAGACTAAAATTCCAAAAAGATAGGGTGTTTATGGTGAGGTTTGCTTTTTCTATATCTCCCTTAAGCATGCCTTTTGAATATCTTCGGAAATGATGATTGATCACATCATGATTACTCCATAAAAAACTAAATGCCGGCACAAATACTATTAATATCCCGTTGGGTTTTAATATCCTTTTCCACTCAGCTAAAGCAGAATGGTCATCTTCGATATGCTCCAGTATATCTGATGCAATTAATAAATCAAATTCATTATCCTTAAATAATGTTTTAGCTGCATCCATTACCATTGCGTTTTCAATGCCCCTTTTTTTACATAACTCAATCGCATTTTCACTAAGATCAATACCGGTTATATTTGAATAACCTTCAGCGGCTAAAATCTTAATCAACGGTCCCCCTGCACATCCCACTTCTAATATTTTATCACTTTTATGGATGCCATTTTTTTTTATTAATTGTGTGATTAAACTCCTGCGGGATATAAACCACCAGTTTTTTTCTTCTAATTTGTGATATTTCAATTCGTAGTTAACATCCATAATAATTCTATAATATTTGTTAGCGCAAAAATATATAATTTTTTTCAGGTTTAGGTTAAATATAAATCAACTTAAAATTGAAATCAAGGGCTGAAATCTATAAAAGATTAAATGATTGCCACTCATAATTAATTTTTTCAAAAAATATTCTGTAAAAGTAACCAGTAAAATGTTATTTTTGTTGTGAAGTTTGGGAAACTGGTTTTTAACATCAGCTACTGATATTACTATAAAGTATTAATAGAATGAGTCTTGCATTTCTGTCAGTATGATTAGCAACTCAATTGATTTAATATATATTGTTGATTATAAATTAGTTGATATTTTTTGTTGAAAGAAATGTATTCATTTTCTTTAAGTTTATAATCAATACATTTACCACAACAGTCATGGGATTTAAAAATAAATAAATAATTATAAATATGCTCATTTCAGTTATTATCCCCGTTTACAACGAGGAAGAAGTAATTACCGAAAGTTACAGACGATTGGCAAATGTGTTCATTGACAATAATTTGACTGACTACGAACTGATTTTTATTAACGATGGAAGTCGCGATAGAACTGTAAATATCCTAAAAGAAATTGCTTTAAAAGATGTGCATGTGAAATTGCTTGATTTTTCAAGAAATTTTGGTCATCAGGCTGCTGTAACTGCAGGTTTAAGAGAATGTAAAGGCGATGTTGCAATAATAATAGATGCCGATTTACAAGACCCTCCTGAAGTGATGATTGAGATGCTTAAGGTTTATGAAAGCGAAGCTTGCAATGTTGTATATGGTGTCAGGAATAAAAGAAAAGGTGAGAGTTTTTTTAAATTACTAACTGCTAAGATGTTTTATCGTTTGTTAAATTCATTATCAGATATAACTTTTCCTGTCGATACAGGTGATTTCAGGCTGATTGACCGAAAAGTGATAGATGCTTTCAATAATTTAAATGAAAAAAACAAATACATCAGGGGATTAATCAGTTGGCTGGGATATAAACAATGTCCTGTATATTATAACCGTGAAGCCCGTTTTGCCGGAGAAACCAAATATCCTTTCCGTAAAATGCTCAAATTTGCCTCCATCGGATTGTTTTATTTTTCAAAAAAACCATTAAAGCTAGCTACATCTGTCGGCTTTCTAAGTATACTGGCGGGATTAATTTATGTATTTTATATACTTTCTAGTCAGATTTTCGGTTTTGGCCATGTAGTAAGTGGTTGGACTTCAACCATTGTTGTAATCATCTTTTTTGGAGGGGTGCAATTGTTAACAATCGGAGTACTAGGTCAATATATTGGCAGTTTGTTTGATGAAGTAAAAAATCGACCTGAATATATTATTTCTGAAAAAGTAAATTTTAACGAGTAAACCTTTAGCTAAATGAGTAAAATCCTACAATACAAAAATCCTCATCTCAACAAAAAAAATGGAGAAAAGGAAAATATAGCATCAAGAGTTGTTTCTTTTTCAATGATCGTTCCATTAACGAATCAACAGCATCAACTAGCTCATTTTGTTGAAACTTTAAAAAAAATTAAACCGGAAAATTTTGCAAAATTTGAATTAATTCTGGTTGATAATCATGCTTCTGATGAAGTAATGCAGTTTATTCAGCAAAATGAATGGCTCAAGACACTCAAGGAACAAACACTGGTCAAAATAGTTAAAATACCCACTCACGTTAAAAAGGCAAAAGCCATTCAATCAGGAATAGCACATGCTTCAAAAGAGTTTGTTTTGATATTTGATATCGACCGGTTAAATAATTCATTTAATATCAATGATTTATTTACTGCTAAAAAAGATTTGACCCACAAAGTAGGAATCCCTGTTTTTCAACAAAAAGAAAAAGGAAAGCGCGATCCCAATGATTATTCATTGATATTGGGCGAAAAAAAACTACTTAATTATTTGTTTGCCAATGTTACATTCGCCAATGAATATTATCAGGCCGAAATCAACTATCAGTTGAAACAATTTGAAATTGAAATAGAAGAAATTGCTGTATTTCAAGCAAATCCATTTACTGAAATGAAGTCTTCGATTGTTTTTACAAGGATTTATAAAAATATTTTAAACCGTATCAACTGGTTTTTTATAGTGCCTTTAAAAGAAATGAAAACGAGACCCGACAAAGATGCTTTGCCGGCAAAAATAAAGGAATCCTCTTTTTTCAGGTTTGCTTTTGCTACTGTTGCTGTTATTACTTTTTTAGCGATGCCCATGATGGCTTATCATTCAGGTAATTCCGGTGATGAAGATTACTTTCAATATCCTCATGCGCTCAAAGTATACGATTATTACGTTTCTTTAGGCAAAGATACAGCTTATAAAAGCTATACAACCAGCGATTTTCAGGGGATGAAAGATTATGGGATGTCGTTCGATACTTTTACAGTAGCAGTGAATAAGATGTTGAATATTGATAAAGTTTTTGAATCGCGTCATGTGATGAATGCATTGGTAGGATGGCTGGCAATGCTTTTTTGTGGTTTGCTGGCATATCGTTTAGCCAACTGGCGGGCTGCACTTTTTACTTTTTTCCTAATATTCTTTTCGCCACGTTTTCTCGGACATTCGTTTAACAATCCGAAGGATATCCCTTTTGCGATGGCTTATATCTTTACAATTTATTACATTGTACGTTTTTTACAGCAGTTTCCTAAACCGACCCGCAAAGTGAGCTTTTATGTTGCACTTGGAATAGCAATGGCTATTAGTGTTCGTATCGGGGGATTGCTGCTGATTGCTTACTTTGCCGTATTTGCAGCTATGTACGTTCTTTTTACTACAAAAGTTAAGTCATTGCTATCAGCCGAAAGTATTAAACGAATCAAAAAATTGCTGTTTTATGGAGTCGGATTGTCTATTGCAGGATATTTTATGGGATTAATTTTTTGGCCGTATGCATTAGAAGCACCACTCAGCAATCCACTGAAATCACTCGAAGTAATGTCGAACTTTACGGTAAGTTTACGTCAGATTTATGATGGCATTTCAATTTGGAGCGATAAAGTACCCTGGTTTTATACCATCAAATACATTTTGATTACAATTCCTCTTTCAGTGATAGTGGGTGCAATACTGTATATTTTTCTGCTAAAAAAGAAAAATATGCAATCATTTTGGGCATTTATATTGTTGTTTTCTTTTGCTTTTCCTATCTTTTATATCGTTTATAAACATTCAAATGTATACGGAGGCTGGCGTCATGCTATATTCACCTATCCAACCCTGGTTGTGGCCGCTGGATTGGGGTTCAACAGTTTAATAAATCTGTTCAGAAATAAATACCTGAAAGTAAGTGTAGCTGTACTTCTTGTATTATTAACCCTACATCCTGTTATTCACACCTTTAAAAATCATCCTTATGAATATGTATATTTTAACGAAATTGCAGGTGGTGTAAAGGGTGCTTATGGGAAGTATGAATTGGATTACTATGTACATAGTTTAAAAGAAGCATCAGAATGGATAAAGGCAAATGCACAAAAAGACAGTCTGGTAACCGGCAAAAAAATAAAGGTTGGTGCATGGATTACGGCACCGGTACAATATTATCTAAGGAAAGATACCGCAAAGTTTGAAGTAACCTTTATCCGTTATTATGAAAAAGGGAACAGCGATTGGGATTATGCAATTTTTGTCAATACTGGCGTAAATCCTTCACAACTTCAAAATGGCAGTTGGCCGCCTGCGAATACCATTCATACCATTGATGTGGATGGGAAGCCTATCTGTGCCATCTTAAAGCGAACCGACAAAAGTGATATGCTGGGTGCGCAAGCCATGCAGATCAACGATACAACCAATGCCATCCGTTATTTTAACAAAGCCCTAAAAGCAGTTCCAACCAATGAAACCGTTTTGCTGAACCTTGCCGATGTATACACTAAAATGCAAAAATACGACAGTGCTGATATAACCATAAAAAGGCTATTGAAATTTGATCCTGAACTGGATAATGCATTGTATTCGCAGGCAGTCATTTATTTTTACAAAAACGATACTGAGAATGCATTGCTTACCACTAAACGGATACTTAAAAATAATGTAAAATACTACATGGCCAACTACATTGCTGCGTATTGTTATATGCAAAAAAATGATTCCTTTTCAGCAATAAAGTCTTTGGAGAAATTATTAGAGCAAAATCAGGGATTTAAACCGGCTTATCAGTTACTCTCACAAATCTATCAACAACAGGGAGATACCGAAAGGGCTCAGTATTATGCCAATATTGCCAATCAATTGTAATACCTTTTAAGAAAGCTAACAGTAATAAATGCCGTTAGCTTTTTTTAGGTTATGATAAAAAAGCGAAGTTATTTCACTATTCTAATTCTATATTCTGACATCTGATCTTTTGACTTCTGTCTTCTGACTTCTGACTTCTGACTTCTTTAATATTACTAATCAGGATACTATTCAAATACAAACCGAATACTACAAAATAAAACTATCTTTATTCAATTAATGCAGAAAAAATCATTAATTTTGCACACTTTTTCAGCATATCTTTGTTGAATAGCTTTATAACTGAAAATCAGATTTTTATTACTAAATATATAATTTAAATAGTATGGCTTTTGTTACAAATGAAAAACTATTTTCGAAGCAATGGTTTATTGCATATAGTTTAATTGTGTTGGGCTCCTTTATTTTGGCAGCCGGTTTTGTATTTTTTATCAATCCTTATAACATTGTACCGGGTGGTGTATATGGCATTGGTATTGTAGTCCATCATTTAGTGCCTGCAATTCCGATTGGTTTGTTCGGATTGGCAATGAACATTCCTTTAACATTATTGGGAATCAAAATTTTAGGACCCCGATTTGGTGTAAAAACAGTAGTTGGTATGGTGCTGGCATCCGTATTTATGGATTTGTTGACCTTTTTAATTGGTGACGAAAATCCAAAAACCATGCTAAATGGTTCTATCGATCTATCCAACGATGTGTTATTGGCATGTATTTTTGCCGGGGTATTGATTGGCTTAGGACTGGGTTTGATTTTTAAAGCTAAAGCTACATCAGGAGGTTCAGATATTGTTGCCATGATTATTGCAAAATATACACGAATGCCATTGGGGCAGTTGATGATATATGTAGATTCTGTGATTGTATTATTGGGGTTGGTAGTATTCCGCGACTGGAAAATTCCTTTGTATTCGTGGATCGTAATCTTCATTACCGGAAAGGTGATTGACATTGTGTTGGAAGGTGTGAGTTATGATAAAACATTATTTATCATTTCGGACAAATATGAAGAAATCAGCGAAAAAATCCTGACAGACATCAAAAGAGGAGGAACCTTTATAAAGGGCAATGGAATGTTTAACAATGCTGAAAAAACAATTATTTTTACAGTTGTAAACCGAAGAGAACTGGCTGTTCTTCAGGAATATATTCACCAAACAGATCCACAGGCTTTTTTAACAGTAATTGATGCCAATGAAATTTTGGGAAAAGGATTCAAATCATTAGAAGAAAAAGTTACCGCTTAATAAAAATAAAATGGCATTTGTACAAAATGAAAAACGGTTTTCAAAAAAATGGTTTAGAGATTATAGTTATATAACGATAGGTTCTTTTGCCGTGGCTATGGGATATGTGTTTTTCATAACTCCTTACAAAATTGTTCCCGGCGGCATCTATGGGATTTCTATTGTTTTACATTATCTTATTGGACTTCCGGTTGGTTTAATGGCATTGTGTTTTAATATCCCTTTAACAATCATCGGAATTAAAATATTAGGGCCACGTTTTGGGATCAAAACAGTGGTTACATTTATTTTAACGGCTGCTTTTGTAGATTCACTTTCCTATTTTTTTGGCGGAGATCCGTTGCAGCTCTCTCACGACATCTTGCTTTCATGCGTTTTTGGTGGCTTGGTAATTGGCATTGGTGTTGGATTGATTCTTAAGGCCAAAGCAACCAGTGGTGGCTCTGATGTTATTTCAATGATTTTATCAAAATACACCAAATTACCTTTGGGTCAATCTATTATGATCGTCGATTCAACCATTGTACTGACGAGTTTAATTGCTTTTGGCGATTGGCGACTTCCTTTGTATTCATGGATTACTATTTTTGTGATTTCAAAAGTGGTGGATATTGTATTGCAAGGTATTAGTTACGATAAAACTTTGTTTATTGTTTCCGACAAATACGAAGAAATCAAAGATAAAATCCTGAACGACATTCACAGAGGCGGAACCATTATTAAGGGGAACGGTATGTACAATGGTGCCGAAAAACATATTATTTTCACAGTGGTCAACAGGAGAGAACTTGCAATGGTAGAAGAGTACATCAATCAAATAGATCCCAATGCATTTTTAACGGTCATCAACGCCAACGAAATCCTGGGACAGGGATTTAAGTCGCTGAATGAAAAATTGGAATAGGAAGGGATGTGACGATTTAGTTATTTAAAAAGGTTAATGAGTTAATTTGCTTTTGCTCAGTCCCGAGCTATAATTTCTAACTATTACTTTGCATTAGCGATATGGAATGACAACTTTAATTTTTAAAAGTGAGGAATAATTGACGGCCAGATTCCTCGCTTCGCTCGGAATGAGGAATTCTTTTATTCTACACATTGTCTCATTGTTCATGTGTTTGACAAAATTGCAGCAGCACTTATATATTTAATTTTCAACTCTTGAATCGCATTGATAATTAATAAATGAGATTATTTTCCCGTCGGGAACTCCTTACACGACGGGAAAATAATCTATTCACTCTTCACTGATATTATCTTAAGATAGTAGTTGATCCCGATTTCATATGTTCAATGCCTATTCTGTCTTTATAAATAATCATATACACATAAATACCGCCGGGAGCAGCTTCATTATTGATTTTCCCATCCCAACCTGCATTGATATCTTTTGAAGTAAACACATTTTTTCCCCATCGGTCGTAAATATTCATTTCAAATTCCTGAATACCCATACCGTAGGCTTTAAAAACGTCATTCAACCCGTCATCATTGGGTGTAAATGAATTTGGCATGTAAAAGGTTCCATCAGGACGAACAACTACCCATAAACTTGAGGTATTTAAACAGCCATAGGGATTAGCAACTATTACATCTATCAGATAACTTCCTGTATCCAGATCGCTGTAAGTATGATAAAAGCTGGACTGAGTGGAGTTTACACCATCACCTGTATTCCAAATATAGGTATTGTTACCGCCACTGGCATCGTAAATATGAACAGTTGGATCAAAAACTGATACCGGATTTGGGAATGCTACAATTTGAGGATTAGGTATCGGGCTAATTGTAATATTTACTGTTGCAGTGTTTGAGCATGTATTTGTATCAGTCCCTTTTACAGTGTACAATGTTGTATATGCTGGAGAGACAATTGGATCTTCCAGTGTTTGCTGTCCGATTAATGAAACATCGGAGATATTTGCTGTCCAGAAGTAGGTTTGTGCGCCTGATGCATGCAATATGGCAGAATCACCCAAACAAATTGTTGAAAATGAAGTTGTTGCAGTTACTACAGGTAATGGATTTACAAAAACAGTCACAGTGTCATTATCAGAAAAAACATCGGTAGCTGTAACAATATAGGTAGTTGTAACAACAGGACTTACAGAAATTATTGCAGTAGTATCTCCGGTAGTCCAGTAAAATGAAGGAATCCCTATTGGCTGAATTTTAGTGGTATCTATAGATGCATGCAGTATGGCAGTTCCACCTAAACAGATAGAAGTATCCGGGCCCGCTTTGGCAAAATCGCAATCAATAACTACCAGCACTGAATCGCTGGAAGTATTAAAACAAGCATCCCTAACCATGATATAATACATTGTTGTGGCCGATAGCGTGGGTGTGACCATTGCCGTATTTCCTGCTCCATTGCTCCAGAAATATTGATAAGGTGTGATTCCGTTTTGTGCTACAACTGAGATCGGAGTTTGGTTATTACACAAAATGGTATCACCATAAGCCTCAACAGAAAGAGAATCATAATTTTGAATATTAAATACAACAGTATCCAGATCTCCACAGACAGAAGTTTGAAATACCAGTCTGATGGTTTCCATCCCTTCTGAAATATGATCATAAAAAGGTGAGATGACTAACCTAACTGAATCAGAGCCGGTTGGAATTGTGAGTAAATTAGGGAGCATTGGATAATCAACGCCATTGGTGGCTGTACCTCCAATCGAAACAATTGGGATTTGAAAAGGATAAGGTACATTATACGGAAATTTAAAAGTTAAGATGATGTTGTTACATCCTTCTATAGCATTTTGTGTAGATACAATTGGAGACGAAAAAGCAGTATTTATTGATATTTGAGGACTGCTGAAACTATTGGCTTCAAGAAATACACCTGAATCATAATTTCGGTCTCCCAAATCTGCTAATGTTAATTTCATATGATAGGGGGTGCATGGAATTACCAATGCCCATGCAGTAAGTGCTGTTGTAAGTCCATTATAAGTTATGTTTGGTATTGGAGTATGGTAATATTGCGTATTGGTTAAAATACAAGGTGTTACAGTCCCTTGTGATACGCCTCCATTAATGGTATTTATAGAAACAGGATTATTCGTTCCCGGTATTAATGCAATATTTTTATTTGCATAGTTTGGTCCGGTAGGATTCATACCTGAAATAAAAAAACCAAATATATCGTTAAACTGAGTGCACACAAAGACGGGATATTCTCTAGATCCAAAAACATATCTAAATTTAATTGTATCTGATAATGGAATAAAATCAAACTCAAGAACAGCAGCATCATAAATTGGATTTGCACCTGCATATTGAAGCAACTCTGCAACTGTTGTTAATTCTGTCCCAGTTATTGCAGTCGATGTTTGGCCATTAGTAGCACTTGATATACCTCCGGTAGACATTATTATACCATTTGGAAATCCAAGATTAGTAACATTAGTCCCTGTAGTAAATGAGCCTAGTTGATTTGATGCAGTTGGAGCTGATAACGAACCATTAAATTTCACATTACTAACCGTTACTCCGGTACCAACCAGAATATTTTGCACCAGCTGTAATGGCGTAATTCCAGAAGCAGATGTAGTTTGTAACTGAGCATAAGAGGATTGAAAAAAACCCAAAAGTGCAAAAGTTAAGAAGAGAGAAATTTTTAATTTAATCATATTTATAAAATTTAATAGTAAAATTAATTCAAATAATGTCATAAAAAAAGGGAGATATGTGTTATTGCAACCTCCCTTGTATAATTGCTTTATAATTGCTGTTACCTTACGATTGTAATCGTTCCTGACCTCGAATGTCGTATTCCGGTTATATCTTTATAAATAATAATATAAGCATAGGTTCCATCCAAAGCCCTTTCGTTATTAACATTTCCATCCCAACCATTGTTGATATCTTTTGAAGAATAAACAATTTTTCCCCACCGATCGTAAATATTCATTTCAAATTCTTGCACAGTCATGCCGAATGCTTTAAATACATCATTTTTGCCGTCATCATTGGGTGTAAATGAGTTGGGGATGTAAAAAGTACCGTCAGGTCGCACAACCAACCATATACTGGAAGTATTTGTGCATCCATATTGATTGGCAACAGATAAATTTACCAGATATCTCCCGGTATCCTTATCACTATATGTATGATAGAAGCTACTCTGATTTGAAGTTGTACCATCGCCCAGATCCCAGAAAAACGAATTGTTTCCACCTGATGCATCGTAAATATGAACAGTTGGATCAAATACAGATACCGGATTTGGAAATGCCACAATTTGAGGATTTGGCTTGGGACTGATAGTAATAGTAACAGTAGCAGTATTAGAACATGAATAGGTATCTGTTCCCTTTACAGTATAATTCGTTGTAAATTTTGGAGAAACAACTGGGTTTACAAAGGTCTGTTGACCGGTTAATGATAAATCGGGTATATTAGAAGTCCAGAAATACGTTTGAGCACCGGATACCTGTAACATAGATGAATCGCCCAGGCATATCGTAGGTATTGCTGCTGTAGCCGTTACAACAGGCAATGGGTTTACAAATACAGTAACGGTGTCATTATCAGAGAATATATTTGTAACAGTAACAACGTAGGTAGTTGTAACGAAAGGACTTACAGAAATAGTAGCTGTAGTGTCACCGTTATTCCAATAAAATGTTGCGACTCCAGGAACCTGAAGTTTAGTGGTATCATAAGATGCATGAAGTGTTGCAGAACCTCCAAAACAAATTGTTGTATCGGCACCAGCTCTGGCAAAATCACAATCAACTACTACCAGTACAGAATCATTGGTTGTATTAAAGCAAGCATCTCTGACCAAAATATAATACATAGTTGTGGCTGAAATGGAGGGTGTCACCATAGCCGTATTTCCTGCGCCATTACTCCAAAAGTAATGATAAGGTAATATACCGTTTTGTGCCACTACCGAAAGCGAAGTTTGATCATCGCACAAAGTAGTATCACCATAAGCAACAGCTGTCAATGAATCATAATTCTGAATATTAAACACAATGGTATCTAAATCCCCACATACAGAAGTTTGAAAAATCAATCTGATTGTTTCCATTGGTTCGGCAATGTGATCGTAATAAGGAGAAATTATCAGGCGAACCGAGTCGGAACCGGTTGGAATTGTGAGTAAATTAGGGAGCATTGGATAATCAACACCATTGGTGGCTGTACCCCCTATTGAAACAACCGGAATTTGAAACGGATAAGGAACATTGTAAGGATATTTAAAGGTGAGAATAATATCATTGCATCCTTCTATAGCATTCAGAGCAGAAGCAACTGGTGATGAAAAAGCGGAATGAATGGTAACTTCAGGACTGCTAAAACTGTTGGCCTCTAAAAAAACACCAGAATCATAAGCATTATCACCGCAATCGGCAACCGCTAATTTCATATGATAAGAAGTACAAGGTATTACCAGAGCCCAGGCTGTTAGAATAGTCGTAAACCCATCGTATTGAATTGTAGCACCACTTGTATTACCAACATAAAAAGCAGAATAAGCTAAAGAAGAACATCCAGTTGCAGGATAACCACCTCCCGGCGATCCGGAATTTAATGAATTAATAGTAACAGGGAAAATGGTTCCGGGGATTAAAGCAATATTTTTATTCACATAATTAGGTCCTGTTGGATTCAATCCTGAGATAAAAAATCCAAATACATCGTTAAATGATGAGCAAACAAATTCAGGATATTCTTCTGAAGCAAAAACATACCTGAACTTTATCGTATCAGAAACAGGAGTAAAATCAAATTCTAAAACAGCAGCATCATTTACTGTATAACTCGGGACTAAAGCCTGTAACTGAAGATCTGTAATAGCTGGCCCTGTAAAGGGAGTTGTTGTACTTCCCAAATTATTCGGTCCAATTGCTCCGCTTACTCCTCCGGATGAAAGGATTAATCCGCTTATAAGGCCTAAATTTGTCGGAGTAATACCGGTTGAAAATGAACCTATCTGATTTGAAGCAATGTTTCCTAAGGAACCATTAAACTTTACATTGCTGACAGTTACACCCGTACCCACCAGGACATTCTGCACCAATTGCTGGGGATTCATGCCTGTAGCGGAAACAACGTTTAATTGTGCCTGTGATTGTGTAAACAAACCTAAAACTAAACTTGTCAGCATTACTGTTATTTTATTTTTAAACATGACATTAAAAAATTAAGTTTACAGTTAATTGAATAATATAAACGTAGTGAGTTTTTTAAGTATATGTTTAGTATTTGTTCTGAAGACAATTTAATTCAAAAAAAAGTTGCCTGATAGATTGGTAAAAGTAACTTTTTTAAATTTAATTTGTTAATTTTACAACCTAAATTTAATAAAAAACAAAAGTAGTATGAATTATATTAATCAATACATTGAAGAAAACAAGGAAAGATTTTTAGAAGAATTATTTGGCTTGATCCGCATCCCTTCTATTAGTTCATTATCGGAAAACAAACCGGATATGCTTAAAGCTGCCGAATACTGGAAAAACAGCATGCTAAAAGCCGGTGCCGATAAAGCAGAAATTATGTCTACTGATGGAAATCCTGTTGTATATGGCGAAAAAATTATTGACAAAAATCTGCCAACGGTTTTGGTATATGCACATTATGATGTGATGCCGGTTGATCCTATTGAATTATGGAATACACCTCCTTTTGAACCTCAGGTAATTGATGGTAAAATAGTAGCTCGTGGTGCCGATGACGATAAAGGTCAGTCATTTATGCATGCAAAAGCATTTGAGTTAATGGTAAAAACCAATACTTTGCCTTGTAATGTTAAATTTATGATTGAAGGAGAAGAAGAAATAGGTTCTCCCAACCTTCCAAAATTTTGTGAACAACACAAAGAAATGCTAAAAGCTGATATTATTCTGGTTTCAGACACAGGTATGATTGCACAGGATATTCCTTCTATCACAACTGGGTTAAGGGGATTGAGTTATATGGAAGTGGAAATTACCGGTCCTGACAAAGATTTGCATTCAGGCATTTTTGGTGGTGCTGTTGCCAATCCAGCCAATATTCTTGCAAAAATGATTGCTTCTTTACATGATGAGAACAATCACATTACCATTCCTGGTTTTTATGACGATGTTATTGAAATCAGCGTGAATGAAAGAACTGAGATGGCAAAAGCTCCGTTTAACCTCGAGAATTACAAAAAATCATTAGCCATTAAAAGCGAATGGGGCGAAAAAGGGTTTTCAACTACCGAAAGAACTGGTATCAGACCAACTTTGGATATTAATGGTATCTGGAGTGGTTATACCGGCGAAGGTGCAAAAACAGTACTTCCTTCCAAAGCTACAGCTAAAATATCAATGCGCTTGGTTCCAAATCAAGGAAATGAAAAGATCAGCGAATTATTCATAAAACATTTTGAAGCCATTGCTCCTGATTATGTGAGTGTTAAAGTAACCGCTCTGCATGGCGGACAAGCTTATGTATCCCCAATGACAAGCCCTGCTTACATTGCCGCAGAAAGAGCATATACCGAAACTTTTGGAAAGAAACCGGTTCCTACCAGAAGTGGTGGAAGTATTCCTGTAATTGCAGAATTTGAGAGAATTCTTGGGATAAAATCTATTTTGATGGGATTTGGCTTGGAATCAGATGCTATCCATTCGCCCAATGAAAATTATCCTTTATTCAACTATTACAAAGGAATTGAAACAATCCCCTATTTTTATAAATACTATACTGAATTAAGTAAATAAAATCGCAAGTTTGCAACTTAAATGATCGAAAATTGTTTATTATTCAACTTAAAAAACTAATCCTATGAAAAAATTAATTGTATTGCTCGGATTGATATGCTTCACGACTTTTATATTTGCTCAAAGTCCAAATTTAAAGAGCCAAACTCAACTCAATGCGGGGGTTGGATTTTCCGGCTGGGGCATTCCGGTTTACGTTGGTCTTGACTTTGGTGTTCATCCTGATATCACTTTAGGTGGTGAATTGTCCTTTCGCTCTTACAACGAAAACTACTACTCTTATAAATACAGACACACTATAATTGGTATTCTGGGAAATGGGAACTATCATTTTAACAGGATTATGAATATCCCTTCTCCCTGGGATTTCTATGCCGGTTTAAATTTAGGATTTTATATTGTTAACTCCCCTAGTTCTTATGGCGGAGATAGAACTTCCGGGCTAGGATTAGGAGCCCAGATAGGTGGAAGATATTATTTTTCAAATAGATGGGGCATCAACCTTGAATTCGGTGGTGGAAATTATTTTTCCGGTGGAAAATTTGGATTTACATTTAAACTGTAATTGTGATTTGGCGATTTAGTGATTTTAAAATGAATTAATTTGACCTAATTTTTCATCTCTCAATACAGGTTTGAAAATAAAAAAAGCAAATGATAACTGTTTCACAGATTATTATTTGCTTTTTTACTTTTACGATTTCGATCTAGCAAAACTATTCTTTCACAATAAATGAGATCCCTCGCTCACTAAGATGACAAAACATAAACATTACACCTGACTTCCAGCTTCCGATCCCGAATCGCTTCGCTTTAGGAATTTCGCTTCTCTCAACTTCCGACTTTTTTCTTTTACTTCTTAAATCGTTAATCGTTGATCGCAAATTTTTTGACCTTTTATCCTTTAACCTTTCCCTCCACTACCATCACTATTTCACCTTTAATGGTTTTATCTTTAAAATAAGCCAGAATTTCGGTTAAGGTTCCTCTTTGGGTTTCTTCATAAATTTTGGTCAGCTCACGCGAAACACTTGCCTGGCGATTCTCTCCGAAAGTTTCAATAAACTGTTCCAATGTTTTAAGCAATCTATGGGGCGATTCATAAAAAACCATGGTAACATCAGATTCCGATAGGGCTTTTAACTTGGTTTGGCGTCCCTTTTTAACGGGTAAAAAACCTTCAAATAAAAACCGGTCGCAGGGTAATCCTGAATTTACAACTGCAGGTACAAAAGCTGTTGCACCCGGAAGGCATTCAATATCAATTTGATTTCTCAAACATTCTCTAATCAGTAAAAATCCGGGATCGGATATTCCTGGTGTACCTGCATCGGTAACCAATGCCATAGATTCACCGGATTGTAACCGACTTATAAGTTGTGTTAATGTTTTGTGTTCATTAAACTGGTGATGCGAAAACATTCGCGTTCCAATTTCAAAATGCCTGAGCAAAATACCTGTTTTACGGGTATCTTCTGCCAGAATCACCTGAACTTCCTTTAAAATTCTGATAGCACGCAATGTAATATCCTCAAGATTCCCGATAGGTGTTGGAACTAAATATAATTTTGACATCAGTTTTGGTTTATTGGTTATTGGTTATTGGTTATTGAGTTATTAGGTTATTAGACAGTTAGAATATTAGAATATTAGACAATCAGACTATCAGGCTAATGATAACTATTTACAAAAAACTATTTCATTATTTCATTATTTCATTATCATACCAATTAAGGGTTGAATTCAGTATTATTAAAACTATTAACATTACTGATAATCATACATGACCTTTAAGATTTCAACTAAATTCGTTTCAAAAATTTTCAGCTAATTTTAAGGCAATCAATGAATGGTTACTTTCTCCGTAGGAGAACAATGTCAATAGAAAAACATCAGGGATCATGATTTTTTCCCCTTAGGGAATATACCTGGCATTTAAAATCTATAATTGTTAATGTCCTACGGACAATAGAAACATATTATACTATTTTTCTATTGATATTTATGCCCTAACGGGCAAAAAAAATAAAGATAATTCAACTCTTGATTCGCATAATTCACTATTCACTATTCACTATTCATTATTCACTATTCACCATTCACTATCCACTATCAACTATCAACTATTCACAACTTGAATCATAAAATTTCAGTGCATAAAATTACAAAAATAAAATTTATGATCTTAATGTAGTTTATGTAAAAAAAATGTTTAATTTTGGATTTCAGTATAACATTAATTCTTACTCAGCATGAAAAAGATTAAAACATTATTATTTATTGCAGTGATTGCAATTGCAATATATGCATGTAGCAAAGATGAAGATCCAATTACAGATGATAACAACATTATTATACCAACATGGTTTTCGCCTGATGGTGATGGGATTAAAGACTTATGGAAAGTGGGAGATCCTTTAAATTTAATTGACATTAATGAATTTAGTGCCAAAATTTACGACACTAATCATAAATTGGTTTATGTAAATTTTGATAAGAACGGAGTATGGGATGGAACTAAAGCAGATAGCATCACCCCTGGCGATACCGGAAGTTATTATTTTGCCGTACAATACAAATCATGGTCGGGAACCAGCAGGTTCAGAGCTGGTACTGTTTTTCTTTCGCGCAAACCTTAAAATATATTCTATTTACATCATAAAACCATTATCATTAAATTTTTAGTGATAATGGTTTTTTTAATTTTTACAAATCTGTTTTCAGTTTCGATGATCCTTTTCGAACAGAAAACATGTATCAGCAATGCATTTGTCAATCGGTATAAAATCAAATGATAATTGTTTTTTAATCTTGTCGGACGAATAAAAATATTTGTTTTGCGAAGTATTTACAGTTTCTCTGGTGATTAACGGTTGAATGTGCAACAGCATACTTTTTACTTTTTCAACTCTCCATGCAATATTCAACAGCCATAAACCTGCTTTCATAAAGGGTGGTTTTTTATGATATGCTTTCATGATTTTTGTAAAAAGATTCTGATAACTAAGGTTTTCACCTGAAAGTATATAGCGTTGGTTCACAACAGCACTATTCATTAACTGCATCATAACTTTAGCTACATCTTTCACATCTATAAAACCGTTTACACCGGTTGTATAAAATTTTGTCCCTTTCCATAACATCTCAAATATCTTTGAACTTCCCTGTTCCCAATCGCCAGGCCCTAATATTACCGAAGGATTGACGATAACTGCATCCAAACCTTCTTCTATACCTCGCCATACTTCTCGTTCGGCAGCGTATTTGGATTTGGCATAATTAGAATTCCGGTCAGATGATTTCCAGGCTGTTTCTTCGGTAATGATATCATTATTCTCCGTTCTTCCAATTGCTGCAATTGAACTCACATAACAAAGCTTTTCAACTGAATTTTTTAAAGCTGCATTTACCACATTGGCTGTACCGTTAACATTGGTTTTAAACATGTTATCTTTGGCCTTCGGCTCAAAAGAAACTACAGCAGCACAATGATAAATTTGCTGTATTCCATGCATGGCTTTATTTAATGAATTAATATCGTTTACATCGCCTGTTACCCATTCTATTTGCGATAATAGCTGAAGGGCAGCCGGAGTATAGTATGAAAATATTTTTTCGACAAGTTGCAGGTTACTGTTTTTACGTTTTAGCGCTCTCACTTTATTACCATTTTTAAGCAATTCAAACAATACATGAGCACCTACAAAACCAGTTCCTCCGGTTACTAATATCATATTTTATATTTTATAATGTAATTCACTGTTATTATATTTTATGCTAAAGTCTGGAATTTAAGAATGCTATATTCAAGTATATCAACATCTTTTCATATAGCTATAAGTAAAATTCAATATCTTGATATAGTCAGATTAGTATTTATAAAAAAAAGCTACCAATCTGAAAAACCAGAAACGACAAGATCCACGCAAGCAAAGTTGTATAAACAGCAAGAAACAAGGCCCATTTGATACCTCCTGCTTCTTTTTTCACGGCTGCAAATACGGCTACACAAGGAAAATAAATTAATACAAAAATCAAAAAAGAAAAACCTGCCAAAGGGGTAAAAACATATTCATCTTTTTTACTGCCTGTATTGTAAGTTTCATTTCTAATTTTATTGATTAAGGCAGATGAATGTTCATCGGCATTATCATCTGCCTGATAAATAACACCCATTGTACTCACTACAATTTCTTTGGCAGCTATTCCGGCCAACAAGCTCACACTCATTTTCCAATCGAATCCCAAAGGACGCATCACGGGTTCTATAAAATGTCCTATTCTTCCGATATAAGAATTTTCATGCCGGTACGATTCCATTTCGAGTTCAATATTTTTAAGGGTAGCAACTTTGTCTTTTTGAATAAACGCTGTGTCAATAGGTAAAGCAACCGCTATTTTTTGAATATATGCAATCTCTGAAGCTTTGATTTTTTGCAGAAAAGCAACCTCTCTATCAGTTTTACGTGGAAAATATCCTAAAGCCCAAATAATAACTGAAGCCAATAATATCACACCTCCCATCTTTTTAAGATATTGACCACTTTTGTGCCATACATGCATTGTAGTTGCCCTAAGTGTAGGAATACGATATGGCGGAAGTTCCATTACAAAAGGAACATCTTTCGACTTAAACACAAACCTACTGAAAAAAATAGCCACAATAATAGCCAGTAAAATCCCGATCATGTAGATGGAAAACAAAACAGTGCCCGCATACTCTGCGAAAATAGCACTGGTAACCAATATATACACTGGTAAACGAGCACTACATGACATAAAGGGATTGATAAGAATTGTCAACAAACGATCGCTTTTATTTTCTAAGGTACGTGTTGACATAATTGCCGGAACATTGCACCCAAAACCCATAATCAATGGGATAAATGACTTTCCGTGCAATCCGATTTTATGCATTAATTTATCCATCATAAATGCTGCTCTTGCCATATATCCTGTATCTTCCATGATAGAGATAAAGAAGAACAAAATCAAAATATTAGGCAAAAAAACAATCACACCTCCAACACCATGAATGATACCATTTATCAACAAATCTTTCAGCATACCTTCGGGCATCCATTGTTGGAATAAATTTCCTATAAAAGCAACCAAATCCTCTATCCACGAAACCGGGTATTCACCAAGCTTAAAGGTAGATTCAAACATAATCCATAAAAAGAAAATAAAAAACGGATATCCCCAAATTTTATGTGTGAGCAAATTATCAATTTTTTTTGTAACAGAAGGTGAATTGTATAGCTGTTTTTTGTAATGGTAAGTTTCTTTTAATGCACCTGCTATAAATCCATATCTGGCATCCGATACCAACGTTTCAGTATCTTCGGAATATAATATTTCAAGGCGGGAAACTTCTTTTTCAATAACATCTTCCATTGTAAAATAATTATCCCACCCAACAATAGAAGAAGTTGCCCATTTATCTTTTTCCAATAACTTGATGGCCAAAAAACGGGAAGAAATTTTATCTGTCAGTGATTTATTCTTTCTGATCTCATTCTGAATACTTGTAATCGCATTTTCAACATTCAAACCGTAATTAATATGAATATGCCTCACCGAAGGTTCTTTGTCTTCATACACTTCAATTACTTTCCTGAATAATTCAGTAACCCCTTTCCCTTTGGTACCAATAGTTGGAACCATTGGGATGCCTATCATTTTTTCTAAATGTTCATAATTGAACTGATTACCGGTTTTTTCCAATTCATCGAACATATTTAAGGCGATTACCACCTTTATATCCATGTCAATCAATTGCGTTGTCAAAAACAAATTGCGTTCTATATTGGAAGCATCTATTACATTGATAACCACATCGGGTTTTTCATCAAAAATAAATTTTCTGACATACAATTCTTCGGGTGTATAAGCAGAAATTGAATAAGTACCCGGTAAATCGGTAAGATTAAAAACATAGTCATCCAACTGAAACTTTGCCAATTTGGCATCAATGGTAACTCCGCTATAATTACCTACATGCTCTTTGGAATCGGATGCAAAGTTAAATAATGAAGTTTTTCCGGAATTTGGATTGCCAACCAATGCAATATCAATAATTTTACCTTTTTCATTGGCTGAAGTTTTCAGCACTTCTTCGTCAGTAACACCTTGATAGGAATGTAAAGAATGAAAAGTTGCCGCTTCTGCTTCGGTAATTACTTCAATTAAAGAAGCTTCGCTGCGACGTAGAGAAATCGCATAACCCATTATTTTGTATTCAACGGGATCTTTTAAGGGTGCCGATTTAACAACTTCCACCAATCGGCCTTTAACAAATCCCATTTCGGTGATTCTGTTGCGGAATGCACCTCTACCTTTCACTTTCGTGATGATGCCTGATTCTCCTTGTTTTAAATCATTTAGCGTCATGTTAAAATTTTGGAGAACTAATAAGAATGTAATTGTGAGAGAGCCGCATATTTTATCACTTAAAATAATATTGCAAAATTAACGACAATTCCGCAATAATACAAGTAATTTAGAATAATTTTAAATAAAAAATGTTATTAATTGATTATAAGTTTCTTAACAGAATAAATTTCATTTCCATTCATCAATTTGATAAAATAAATTCCTTTGGATAATCCATTTAGGTGAATGGTTCGCAATTGTTCATAAGGATAAACAATGCATTTGAGTACGCTATTTCCCTGGATATCTGTAATCACCAAAGATGCATTTCTTAACAGCGGATTATTTATATTTACGTTTATAAAATTTTGGGTAGGATTCGGAAATATCGAAAAATTATTTTCATTTGTCTGAGATGGAATAGCAGAACCCATTGGGATCAATTGAATATTTTTTGTAACTGAAGTTTTATTGGTAGTAATCACATTGATAGTTTTAGAATAATAGCCTTGTGCTGATATGGTTACATTATAATTTCCATTCATAATAGGACGAAAAAAGTTACCCATTGGCAACATTGAATATACCTGCGAACTGTCTAAGTCATGTCCCTGAATAAATATTTGAGCTTTTAATGGGTTCCCTGTAATACTATCGCTCACAAGTCCTTTGATGCCATAAAGACATTGTTCCATATAATTGAGCATTGAGCGATAATTGTAGTTCCAGTAATTGGGCAAGTTATAATAAGCTGGTGATTTAGTATTACTAATTTCCAATGTAAATTCACGGCAATGTTTAAAATAATTCATATAATCCTGACGTCCTCCCGTAATTGTATACCAGGCATAACCATTGGTAACTCCATTACCACCACTATTTGGACCTTTAAAATAAGTTGAAGGACTGTTAACATGTGCGGTATCGGCATATTCTCTGCTTACATATTCCCACCAATTTTGATCAGCATGTTTGTGCGACAGTGAATCCCATGTATCCCAGGGATAATTAGCCACTTCTGCACCTCCATGAAAATTAGCCGACATTGTAAACTGTATGCTATCAGCCAAAGCCATAAAAGCCATGGTTTCGGGCTGCCATGCATTAAAATCAGGATGGGGTCCATCTTGTGGATCTGGAAAATTTCTATTTATATCTATATTATTGGCATTTTCGCGGGTTGCACCAATCACAGAATTATTTCCTCCTCTAAAAGTACCATCAGGGTTGGCTAAAGGATTGATCCATATTTCCATATTATTTACCATGTTGGTTATCCGGGCATCTGTACCATATCTGCTCAACAAATAATCAATCAATCGTAAAGTTAAAACATAACCTGTCAACTCATCACCATGCATGGATGAAATATATAAAAATTTGGGTTCATTTTCCGTGGAATCTGGATGGTCGGAAATTTTTACAAAAAGCAATTTTCTCCCACTGGCTAAAGTTTTGATACTAAATGTCCTGCACAATGTTGGGTAATTGGTCTGAAATCTAGTCATCATGCTATCGTAAACAGAATAACTCGGATAAAAATCCCATGCTTGTATCTCTTTGGAATTTAGATTTTCCAGCATTTTTAAATCTGTGCGATTTTCTTCTGTATTGATAATTTGATAGTTATATTTGAGTTGTAAAAATACGGCAAATTCTTTTTTGTTGGCATAAGCAAATACCTCATTTCCTTTGACATTGTCAATTGAAATAATTCTGGTGAGTTTATTTAATTCATTTCTGGAAGAAATAGTAAAACTAAATTGAATTTCTGATTTTTTACCAAATATATGTTCAATCTTTTCACTTTCAGTATTTTTGTTTTGTGCTGAAACAGTGATTATTGAAAATAATATAAACCAATTCAAAAGGATGAAAGTAATTTTTTTCATTGTAATAATTTTATAGCGTTTGCGTGTGTAAATGTACAAAATAAAAAAGCAAAGTGCATAGCGAGAAGTTACTTTAATAATGAAAGCTATATAAAAAAAATGCTTCCACCGTCATAAAGCGGACCATCATAGAGTTCAATTACCAGCATCCCGAGCGAGTTGATAAAATCTTTTATTGCATCTCCTTCAGCTATATATTTTAAACTGCCTAAAATAAAAAACTTATGTTGATATATGCCGCAACAACCACCGAAAAATCCATTTTTTACACCTGGTAATATGATTTTATCAGGGTTTACATACATTACTTTAATTTCTTCCCAGAATTGAAGTTGTTTGTAAATTCCACGATCAGAAGTAATAAAGTTATTTCCATCTAAATCAATTAAATTACAACGTGTATATCCCTGATTTAATGATATTATTTTTTTATCTGTACAATTTTCAAAAATTTTTTCATCAGTATGCAGTGTATTGTGAATCAGATATTTTTTAGTAACTACTGCATTATAATGCGATGATTGAGGATATTGCATTCCTATTGCCTGATGACCAATTATACATTTTATTTTTTCAGTTTTTAATCTTTCAAATACTACATTTGGAGTATTGGGTGCAAGTATTAACTGATCTGGTGTTTGACAAAAGAAAATATCCGGATGTGCAGCAATAGCATTATAAGTGACATTACTTACATTTAATTCAACAAGTTGACCATAAGCCGCTAACGTTGATTTTGCTTCTCTGGGGATTCTTTCATCAATAAGTATGAACATAAAAATCTCTCTTTTGAAGGTTGGAATCTTTTAAAAATTTTACTTTACTGTATTGTTTTTCCAGCATTTTTTTATTTACAGCTTGATACCCTATTGCAAAATTATACATTGCGGGGGCCACAACTATTTCTATATTCCTATGATTTTCTTTATTTTGATGATAACCATTCAATGCATCTTCCCAGAGTTTGGTTTCAACCAATTCTCTTAACGAAGAATGATAAGGTCCAGCTACAAATGCACTTCCCTGCAAATCTTCTGAAGGATGCAAACCAATTCTAATAATGTTTACATTGTTTTTTTCAAAAACGGGAATTAAATTTTTTATCGTTATAATGCTCTCATCTATGCTTAGAGCTTTGTATTTACCACTGATATAAAGCTCTTCAAGATAGGTATCTTTAATCACAATGCAAGGATAAATTCTTGTATTGTCTGCTCCGAATGCTATTATTTTATTTGCCGTAGCGATGGATTTCTCAAAAGTATCACCTGGCAAACCAATCATCATTTGTAAACCTAGATCAAAACCGTTGGCTTTAATTAACTGTGCGGCCTTCAGAACATCATCGGATGTATGTCCTCTTTTAGATAACAAAAGTACCTCATCATCCAGCGACTGAGCTCCCAGCTCTATTGTTTTTACATGATACTTTTTAAGTAAACCGAGAATATCCGAATTAATGTAATCAGGACGTGTTGACAAACGAATTGAACTAACATCTCCGATTTCGATATAAGGTTGTGCGATTTCTAAATATGCTTTTTGCTGATCGGATGGGATACCGGTAAAACTCCCTCCAAAAAATCCAATTTCAACAATAGATTGCTCTTTTGGAATTGTTGAAAGATGTTTTTCTATTCTGTTTTTAATTTCCGAAGGTAACGGAATGCTTTTGGCCCCTGATATTTTATGTTGGTCACAATATATGCACCTAAATGGACAAGCCATTTCAGGTATAAAAACCGGTATGGTATAGTGTTTTGTTTGCATTTTTTGGTGTAAAAAAAAATCTTATACCTGTTATAAAGTATAAGATTTTTCTTAAGCGTTTAAAGTATTAAAATTTATTTAATTTACTAAAAAATGTTTTTTTCTTGACTTTAGTACTATCGTCAGAGAAATAACCATATCCATAACCGTAGCCATAACCGTAACCATAGCCATATCCATAGCCGTAACCAGAACCATATCCATAACCGGTTGAATCACGATCGAGACGGACATCATTAATAAGAATATTGAATTTCCCTACTTTTCTTTTTTCAATATCAGTAATAATTGAACTGAAAACCTTTTTATTGGTAAAATTTTGACGACAAACATAAACGTTGGCATCTGTATATTTCATCAGTAAATAAGCATCAGTAATCAAACCTACCGGAGGAGTATCAATAATGATATAATCGTACATGTCCTGTAATCTTGCAAACAATTCGTCGTTTTTTTCTGAAGCAATTAATTCTGATGGATTTGGAGGAATAGGTCCTGCCATAATGATGTCAAGATTGGGAATGAATGATTTTTGAATAATGTCTTCCAATTTACTTTTCCCGATCAAAAAAGAACTGATACCTTCAGAATTGGTAAGTGCAAAATCCTGATAAATTTTAGGTTTTCTTAAATCGAAACCCATCAGTAATACCCTTTTCCCATAAAGTGCATAAATGGAAGCAAGGTTGATAGATACAAACGTTTTCCCTTCACTTACCATAGTTGAAGTAACCAAAATGGTTTGTTTTTCTTTTCCTTTTGCAACAAACTGCAGGTTAGTTCTTACCGAACGGAAAGATTCTGCAATGGAAGATTTTGGCTGATCATGAACTACTGTATTACTTTCGATATCATTGTGGGTGGTATGTCCGATGATTGTGAAATGGGTTATTTTTTCAACATCTGATTTCTCGATAATGGTATTATTCATAAAATCTTTGATAAACAGATAGATTAAAGGGATAAGGATTCCAAGAATAAAAGCAATGATGTAGTTCATTGTTGTTTTTGGATATACTTTTACTGCTGATCTGGCTTTATCAATTACTTTATTATCAGGAATGTTTGAAGCTTTTGCAATGGCTGATTCGGCTCTTCTCTGTAATAAGAAAGTATAAATTTCATCGTTGATTTTAAATTTTCTTTCGATATTAATTAAATTTCTTTCGGTAGCCGGTAATTTGTTGAGTTCTGTTTGTACCGTCGCAATCCTTTTATCAAGCTCTCTAATGCTAATATTTGACATATTAACTATATTCTTGATATTTTCAATCAGCGATTTTTTTGTATTCTCAATTTTCATTTCAATCAGTGTAATTCCAGGACTGATAGAAGTTGAAGTGATTTTTAATTTTTCTCTTTCCGTTGAAAGCTTTACCAATTCCTCAACCAATTTACCGAGTAAGGGATCTTCAATACCCATTGTTGATGGAGCAATAATGTCGTTTTTAACGATGGTATTATTCGTAAAATAATCTGAAAGGTATTTATAATATTTAGATTTTAATGATTCTATCGCTTTTTGATTGTCTAACTCAATTACTTTTTCTGAAATAACTTTAGCTTCATCGCTAACATTCAGTATTTTATTAACTGTTCTGAAATCCTGTAACTGGTTTTCAACCAGTTTTAATGAATCTGTAATTCCGGAAAGCTGACCATCAATAAAACCAATTGTGTTGGTAGCAATCATATTTTTCTCTTCCAAATCGCTATTGATATAGGCTTCGGTAAGTGCATTTACAAAATCAATTGCTTTCTGTTTATTTCTGTTTTTAATTGTAAGCCCTAAAATAGTAGCTTCTTTATTAATAGGTTCAATTTTTGAATCATTAAATTGCGTTGATAATTGATTTATATCATTTATAATGAATTGATATGAATTATCTTTTTTAGCTAACTTTTTATAAAAAGGGGTTAAATGTATTTTAAAATTCAAATAATCATCTTTATAAGTTTCTCCAAAATATAATGTTTTTAACACTTTTGGGATATCCACTTTTTCATCCAGCGCTTTTTCTTCTCTGTAATCATATAAAGTAACATTGGACTGTTCTGGAATTTCAAGTTCATATTTTTCGTTCGAAAGAATTCTGACATAAATCTGCACTCCTACTATTTGGTGAAAAGCTGTATCCAGAATAACTTCAAATGGATTTTCCTTATAAAGTTCTTCGGTTTTAAATTTATTTTCAGCGTAATAAAAAACATAAAAATTCAACTTTTTGATGGCTTTATTTGTCAGAGAATAAGATTGGAGTACACCTATTTCATTTTGAACATTTTTTTGAGACCCAAAGAGCGACAATCCTTTCATCAGTTCATTGCCACCACCTTTTGATTCATCTTTAATCAATACAGTTGATTTTACTTCATAAATAGGGATAGAATATTTATTAAAAACAAATGCCAATAATAGCGTTAAAACAATTGATATAGCAAAATAATGCCAATGCGACAATACTTTGAATACAATGGCCATTATGTCGACTTTTTCTTCAGGTTCCTGTATTTGCGGTATATTGTTGTTAGCTTGATATTGTTCCACGTTTAAATTATTTAAATTGAAAATATTTTATATTATTAATAGGGTCGATTCATTATCGGAGTAAGGCGTAAATAGTAACTATTGTTGAAACAGTTGAAAGCACTACCGACCAAGGGAAAGTTGCAAAACCGACTGATTTGGCTGATTTATTAGGTTCAACATAAATAATGTCGTTTGGTAAGATAAAATATTCTTCTTTGAGTAATAGATTTCTATCGGTTAAATCAACCATGCTTATTTTGTCTCCGGCATCTGTTTTTCTGATTAACATTATACGATGTCGGTTTCCATATTCAGTTAAATCACCTGCTTTTGCAATTGCTTCCAATATGTTTACCTTATCCTGATAAAAGAAATAAACACCGGCTCTCGTTACATCTCCAATAATACTTACACGGTAATTAGCTAATTTTACAATGACAGTAGCGTCTTTAAGATATTTTTCTATTGCTTTTTGTACTTCTTTTTGAGCATTGGATATTGTAAGCTCTTTTACGTATATATCTCCTATTAATGGCAGATTGATGTTCCCTGAATCACTGATGGTATAACTGTTTAAATAAATTCCTATCTCATTTTGGAATTGATAGGAACTGTTCACAGAAGCATCCCCGCTGAAAAAATCAGCATTATCAGGGTTAATACTGTTGATTTTAACATACAAAATATCATTGGATCTTAATCGGTAATCAGGACTATTATTTGCATAAACATTAGTACTGCTCACATTTTTAGCCTTTTCCTGTAAATAGATTAATTTTTTTTGAGAAGTGCAGGATGCAAATACAATTAAAATCGAAATAAGTACGATTAGGCTAAATTTTTTATTACTTGTTTTTATTTGCTTCATTACTGAATGATTAAATTTCAAGAGAAAGTAAAATTTTACACAATTGGACGCAAAAGTACTATTTTTTTTCTAAATATAAGGTTAATAACTTAATCCAATAAATTATTTAGGCTAAAAAAACTACTCATGTTTAAAAATGTTGGGTTACAAAATACGAAATTGAATGGATTAAAAAGACTCACCGATTAATGTAGCAGCAGTGCATTCGGTTATCCTAACCTGAACATAATCGCCAATACTAAAATTTTCTTTTGGCAAAACAACTACCTTATTCTGGCTGTTTCTTCCCGAAAGTTTTAATTTAGATCGTTTTGAAACACTATCAATCAGCACCTTAAAAGTTTTTCCTATGTCTCTCTGGTTACTTTCCAATGCCATTTTCATCTGAAGATGAATAATTTCTTCCAGTCGTTTGCTTTTTGTTTCTTCCGGTATATCATCTTTGAATCTTTTAGCAGCAACGGTATCTGGTCTTTCGGAATATTTAAACATGTAGGCATAATCAAATCCCACCCATTTCATCAACGAAATTGTATCCTGATGATTTTCTTCAGTTTCAGCACAAAAGCCTGTAATTATATCTGTTGAAATGGCACAGTCAGGCAGAATAGTTTTAATGGCTTCTATTCGGTTCATATACCATTCGCGGGTATATTTTCTGTTCATCCTTTTCAAAACCTCACTGCTACCAGATTGAACAGGCAAATGAATTGCTTTGCAAATATTTTCATATTTTGCAATGGTATACAAAAGTTCATCTGAAAGGTCTTTGGGATGAGAAGTTGCAAAACGAACCCTTAACAATGGGTTTATCAATGCAACACTTTCTAATAGTTTTGTAAAATTCATACCTTGACTGTTTTCCCATTGGTAGGAATTTACGTTTTGCCCCAACAGGGTGATTTCGCGATATCCTTTTTCAAACAAATCTTTTGCTTCATTGAGAATAGTTTCGGGATTTCTGCTGCGTTCTTTCCCTCTGGTATATGGAACTACGCAATAGGTGCAAAAATTCTCGCAACCCCGCATAATCGAAATAAACGCGGATATCCCATTGCTGTCGAGTCTAACCGGTTCTATTTCAGCATACGTTTCTTCTTCTGACAGTATCACATTGGCTGCTTTTTGTCCGCTATCCACTGCATTCAGTAAATTAGGCAAATCGCGATAAGCATCTGGCCCTACTATCAAATCGACAGCTTCTTCATTAAAGATCTGTTCTTTCAATCGCTCTGCCATACAGCCTAATAATCCGATTTTTAAATCAGGATTCTTTTTTTTATACGATCGTAATTCTTTTAAACGTCTGTTTACTCTTTGTTCTGCATTGTCGCGAATGGAACATGTATTTAAAAAAATCACACTCGCTTCATTGATATCTGTAGTTAACTCATAATCTATTGATTTCATGATAGAGCCTACAATTTCACTATCAGAAAAATTCATTTGACAACCATAAGTTTCTATAAAAACTTTTCTTAGCTTCACTTTTTTTATTTTGTTAAAAATATTGAACCAAACAAAAATGAATAATATTTGTTAAACATTCGTTATATATATTTTAATATCAATCTATTATACAATCTTCAATTGGAGATGCAAAGGTAGTTAAAAAAGTTAAATTCTAATTTTTTTACTGCATTTTTGAAAAATAATTCGCTGTGTTAAGTTTTTATTGTTTTATTTTGTGCCTTTTTTCGTGAGTTATTTTTAATTATTTTCATCGACACATGGAATAAATCACATTTGAATGTTTACAATATAGTGTTTACAAACTACGTTTCACCATCATGAAGGATGTCTATTTGAATTTGTTTTTTTCAAGCCAAGACTGATTTCATACAATTATATATTAATAGTACCATTTATGTCAAAAAATCTAGTTATAGTTGAATCACCTGCAAAAGCTAAGACCATTGAGAAGTTCTTAGGAACAGATTTCACAGTGAAATCAAGTTTTGGTCATGTGAGGGATTTATCTAAGAAGAATATCAGTATCGATATTGAGAATAATTTTCAACCGCTGTATGAGATATCTCCCGATAAGGTAAAGATAGTGAATGAATTGAAAAAGTTAGCCAAAGAAGCCGAAACAGTTTGGCTGGCTTCCGATGAAGACCGCGAGGGAGAAGCTATTTCATGGCATCTGATGGAAGCATTGAATTTAAAAGAAAATAAGGTTAAACGTATTGTTTTTCATGAAATTACAAAAACAGCTATTTTACATGCTGTTGAAAATCCACGCGCATTGGACATTCATCTTGTAAATGCACAACAAGCAAGAAGAGTATTAGACAGATTAGTTGGCTATGAACTTTCTCCTGTATTATGGAAAAAAGTAAAACCTGCATTATCAGCCGGACGTGTACAATCTGTAGCGGTGAGATTAATCGTTGAAAGAGAAGATGAAATCAGAGGATTTCTAACCACTTCATTCTATAAGGTAATTGGAATTTTTGATGTTCAAACTTCAGATAAAAAGACGACCATTACTGCAGATTTATCAAAACGATTTGAAAAGAAAGAAGAAGCTGTGCTTTTTTTAAACGATTGCATCAAATCTACCTTTACAGTAGCTGAAGTGGAAACAAAACCTGCTAAAAAATCACCGGCACCACCATTTACAACCTCTACACTTCAACAGGAAGCCAGCAGAAAATTAGGATTTCCTGTTGGAAAAACAATGATGGTTGCTCAACAACTTTATGAAGCAGGACATATTACCTATATGAGGACTGACTCTGTAAACCTTTCCAACATGGCGCTTGCAATGGCCAAAAAAGAAATTGAGAGCCTTTTTGGTGAAGATTACGTAAAAATCCGCAAATATGCTACTAAAACCAAAGGAGCTCAGGAAGCACATGAAGCCATTCGTCCGACATATATGTCAAACCAGACAGTTTCAGGGGATGCTACACAAAAACGTTTGTACGATCTGATATGGAAACGTTCCATTGCTTCGCAAATGAGTGATGCGCTACTGGAAAAAACAAATATTACCATTGACATTGACAATAGATCAGAAAAGTTTGTTGCCAAAGGTGAAGTTATCAAATTTGATGGGTTTTTGAAAGTTTATCTTGAATCGAATGATGAAGATGAAGATGATGAAAATCAAAAAGGATTGTTACCACCAGTAAAGAAAGGCGAAAAATTACTTTTGAACGAATGCAATGCAACACAAAGCTTTACACTGCATCCACCCAGATATACCGAAGCAAGCCTTGTTAAAAAACTTGAAGATCTTGGTATTGGCAGACCATCTACCTATGCCCCTACTATTTCTACGATACAGAAACGGGAATATGTTGTAAAAGAAGACAGAGATGGTGACATAAGAAAATTTGATCAGATTACACTGAAAAATAAAGTGATCAAAGAAATAGTAAAAACTGAAAAAACAGGTTTTGAAAAGAGCAAATTATTCCCTACTGATATTGGTTCAGTGGTAAACAGATTTTTAGTGCTGCATTTCGAAAGCATACTTGATTATAACTTTACTGCAGCCGTTGAAAAGGATTTTGACGAAATTGCAGATGGTCAAATGGTTTGGAATGAAATGATTAAAAATTTCTACAAACCTTTTCACGAAACTGTTGAAAAAACTTTAAAAGAATCGGAAAGAGCCAAAGGGGAACGCTTATTAGGTGTTGATCCAAAAACCAAAAAGAATGTGTATGTCAGAATTGGACGCTTTGGCGCAATGGCACAAATAGGAGAAGCCAAAGATGAAGAAAAACCAACTTTTGCAGGATTAAAAAAAGGACAAAGTCTTGATACCATTACCCTTGAACAGGCACTTGAACTATTCAACCTCCCAAGAACCACAGGCACATTTGAAGACATTGAAATGGTAGTAGCTATTGGCAGATTCGGACCTTATGTGCGACACGACGGTAAATTTTATTCCTTAATAAAAACTGATGACCCTTATGAAGTATCAGAAGAAAGATGCATCGAAATTATCAAAGCAAAAAGAATAACAGATGGTGCAAAAGCTGAAATTTCAAAACATTTCCCAAAAACATTAGGGGACTACGAAAAAGAAGTAGTTGTTGTAAATATCGGCAGATTTGGCCCATATATAACTTATAATAAATCAAATTTCCCTATACCCAGATCTCAGGATATACTTGCTTTAACGTTGGAAGAAGCAATAGAATATATTAAAGGAAACAAAAAGAAAAGTGCCGAAAAAAGCATCAAAGAATTTCCTGAAAATAGTGATGTAAAAGTACTAAGCGGGAGATATGGTGCATATATTAAAATAGGGAAAGATAATTTCAAAATCCCGGCCGGAAAAGAAGCAAATGAATTAACGCTGACCGACTGTCTTGAAATAGCAAAAGAAAGCGGTAAAACTATCAAAAAAGCACCCGCTAAAAAAGTAGCTGCAAAAAAAGCAGCTCCTAAATCGGCTAAAACTGCTGCAAAAAAGAAATAGCTTGAATACTTTTAATTCATCTGTAATAATCTCCTGATATATAAGGGAATTATTACAGATTTGTTATTCTGCATTTTAGCATTTTAATAGGTTCTGAATATTAATAATCCATAGAATAATTTCAATATGTTGGATATAAATAAAATACGCAAGGATTTCCCTATACTGCAACAAACAGTATATGGAAAACCTTTGGTATATTTCGATAATGGTGCAACTACACAAAAGCCACAGTGTGTTATAGATGCTGTTGTAAAATATTATACAGAAGAAAATAGCAATATTCACCGTGGTGTTCATTTTATGAGTCAAAAAGCTACCCTTGCTTTTGAAAAAAGCAGGGAAACGGTTCAAAAGTTCATCAATGCACCACAAGCTTACGAAATTATTTTTACGCGTGGAACCACCGAAAGCATCAACCTTGTAGCACACTCCTTTGGCAAAAAATATATAGGAAAAGGTGATGAAGTAATGATTTCGGCCATGGAACATCATTCAAATATTGTACCCTGGCAAATGATTTGTGAAGAACAACAAGCCGTTTTAAAGATTATCCCTTTTCTGAAAAACGGTGAACTGGATATGAATGCTTTTGAAGACTTACTTTCTGAAAAAACCAGAATTATTGCAGTAGCACATGTTTCCAATGTTTTGGGAACCATCAATCCTATCAAAGAAATTATTCAAAAAGCACATGAACGCAATATCCCGGTACTTATTGACGGAGCTCAGGGAATAGCTCATGCTATGGTGGACGTTCAGGATTTAGATTGTGATTTTTACTGTTTTTCGGGACACAAAATGTTTGCTCCCATGGGAATAGGTGTTTTGTATGGGAAAGAAGAATGGTTAAATGCAATGCCTCCCTATCAGGGCGGTGGAGAAATGATACAAACCGTTACTTTCGAAAAAACAACCTACAACGAATTGCCTTATAAATTTGAAGCGGGAACACCCAATGTTGGCGATGTGCTGGGGTTGGAAGTTGCTATGCAATATATAAACGAATTGGGTATCGAAAACATTGCACTTTACGAAAACGAATTGTTAGCCTATGCTACCAGTGAACTATTAAAAATCGAGGGCATTCGTATTATTGGAACCGCTAAACACAAAGCTGCAGTGGTATCTTTTATGATTGATTCCATTCATCCATATGATGCCGGTACTATTATCGACCGTTTTGGCGTTGCTGTCAGAACAGGTCATCATTGCGCCCAACCGGTGATGGATATTTTTGAAATTCCAGGAACGATTCGTGCTTCTTTTGCTTTCTATAATACCAAAGAAGAAATTGATGTTTTGATAAAAGCGATTTACAAAGTAAAAGAAATGTTTAAAGAGTAAAGAGTGAAGAGTGAACAGCGATTAGTGTTTAGTGATAGATGAAGAGTGAGGCAATTTTAATTTTTTAATAGTTGATATAAAAATGACAATACAAGAAATAGAAGACCAGATTATTGAAGAATTTCAAAGTTTCGATGACTGGATGGATAAATACAATTATGTAATTGAAATGGGCAGAGAATGCCCTGTAATTGACGTTAAATATAAAATTGAAAATAATTTAATTGCCGGTTGTCAATCCAGAGTATGGCTTTCTGCTGAATATGTGGATGGTAAAATAGTTTTTAAAGCTGACAGCGATGCTGTTATCACCAAAGGAATTGCAAATTTGCTCATTCGGACATTAACACATCAGAAACCTCAGGACATACTGGATGCAAAACTTGAATTTGTTGATAAAATCGGATTAAAGGAACACCTTTCACCAACACGTTCCAATGGATTGGTGTCTATGATAAAACAAATGAAATTGTATGCTTTGGTTTTTAAAACAAAATATGAATCCTAGTGTTTTGTTTTGAATGATGAATGACTGAAAAATATAATATTGAAAATCTCTATTTTTTTTAATCATTTGTAAAATCAATTTATACTTAACCTTTATAAACTTCAACTTTACACTTATAGGCATGAACCAAAAAGACGAAATCAGAATCTATGAAGAGGCAGTAATCCATGTACTGAAAAATATTTATGATCCGGAAATTCCTGTAAATATATTCGACCTTGGTTTAATTTACGAAATAATTGTAAACGAAGACTTTACTGTAAAAATAATCATGACACTCACCGCACCTAACTGTCCGGTAGCTGAAAGTCTGCCTGTAGAAGTAGAGGAAAAAGTAGGTTCAATTGGCGGAATAAAAAGTGCTGTTGTGGAAATTGTATTTGAACCACCCTGGGATAAAGACATGATGTCGGAAGAAGCCAAATTGGATTTAGGCTTTTTATAATTCATACATTGATAAGTGACTACAGATCACCACCATATTTCAAAATATTTGATATCTTATTTTAAGGTTTCCTTCTATTTAAAGGAAAGTATTAGTTTCTGTCGTTGATAGAATTCAACTGTCTGAAACCAATCAGCTTATCGTACAATTCACCCATTGGCCGGTAATACACAAAAATGAAATAATCATTTTCTGTTTCGGAATGATTTCCTTCTACGAAAGTATCATCTATCTCTTTGTTAGGTCTTTGTAGCACATAATGATAATTGTAATAACCCTGTTTTACAAAAAGAGTAGCTTCATAAGCTCTGTTTTTAAAACTGTAGGTCATCTTAGAATTTTCATCCAGTTTCCAGTTGGTTAATGATCCATAAACATAGAGGTTTCCTTCCACGCTTGGAATATCATAGGGTAATGTAAAATGCACATAGGTATAGTCGGCTTCTATCTCGCTATCTGTGATATAATCAGCTTTAATGGCTCTTTTACCATTGATATCTGTTTCAGTTTTATATATTTTAAATCTTCGGGCAATGTCGTTGTGCAAATAAACCTGGTTTGCACCATCTTCGTATTCAATACGATAAATACGTTCTGAATTGTATCTCAGACTCTTAATGTCGAAATTTCTGAATTCATTAACGCCATTAAATGTATTTTCTCCGTCGTAATCGTAATCGAATTCATTGCCTTTGATCAACCGTGGCTTCAGATTTAATACAGCATTATCGGGACGCATGTTTTGATAAATTTTTACGAATAAATTTCTTGAAGGATTATTAATGATATAATTATTGGTTACAATACTAAAATCAACTTCCTGTTTAAACTTTTTATCGCTTAATTGTGTGGCGTCTTTTATTTTTCCGTTGATATTCACTTTTTGTTCTAAAACCATAAAACGCTTGATGATCAATGTTTCGTTGGCATTTTCACCTGAATAAACTTTCAGAATATAATTACCTGATTTGGTTATTTTCATGGTTTCTTTCGGGAAAACAAGGTTATAATGGGTATATTTTTGTATCGTATTGAACGACAATTTGTAATCGGCGATATAATCTTCAGTAAAACCATCAATGTATTGCGATGGTGATAATTCTGAAACCTGCCAGTTGGCATCGCATTGCACAATAGTATATTTGTATCTTTTGACGTCACCATCCAGATCATCAAACGAAAAACTGATGGTTTCAGCTGTATTTAAGCTGATGATCGGCATCGACATTTCCCAGCCTGTTTTGTAAATCAATACAGTTTGAATATTTTTTAAACTTACACTATCTTGTATCTCGTTGATAATTTTACGCACAGGTTGATCTGAAATCTCCACTTCCGTTAATGAGTTCTGAATAATACTATCACTCGAAACCCTGATCGTAGCATCTTGTGTTGTATCAATAACTTTAGGAGAACAAGAAGTAATTGAAACAGCGAATGCTATTAAAAGTAAAAATCTATTTAATGAAAATTTGTTGAGCATCTATTTATATTTTTAAAAATTCTTCAGCCATTAAATAGCCATGAGCAGTTGCGTAGATAATTGAACGTGTATGCCCTGAACAATCTCCCACAAACTTCAGATTTCGCAGTTGTGTATTGTCCAGCATATTAGAATAAAATTTAATTTCAGGTGCATACACCAGATTATCTGGATAAGCAATGCCCGGAATCACTTGATCGAGGGTTTCTATAAAATCAACTATGCTTTCGATGATTCTTCGCGGGAAAGCAAGGTTGACATCTCCTAAAATATAATCTGAATCTGACAATGTAGGTTGTATCCGATACAGTTTTTTAGTTCTTTTTGAGTTTTTAAAATGATCGTAGGTCTGTAGAATTACTTTCCCTTCACCGGCAAGAAGGTTGGAAAGTTTGGCAATATGAGAACCATATCCAACAGGATTGTTAAAAGGTTCGGTGAGCTGTAAGGTTACCAGAATGGCAAAGTTGGTATTATTGCTCTTCTCTTTCAATTTTGCATGACCATTTACAGTTACGAAATCGTCGTATTTTTCAGTGACAACAAAGCCGGAAGGATTGTTGCAAAAAGTACGAACCATATATCCGGTTTTGCTTTTAAACTTTACCTTGAATTCATACATTTCTTTATTCAGGTCAGCTACAATATGGTTGGGTACCTCGTAGCGAATTCCCAGATCCACTTTTGTATTGTCTAAAATTAATTCAGGATGATTATTTATGATATTTTCTACTAATTTATGCCCACTTCTTCCAACAGCAACTATCACTTTATCAAAAGCTTCATCACAATTTCCTACAAAAACTTTATCTCCTTCAATTTTAACAGACTGAATATGCTGTTCAAATCTAAAGTTAATATTTTTATTTTTTTTGAAATTTTCGTAAATATTATACAATACCATTTTTAACTGGTCGGTGCCAAGATGGTAGAAATCTGCCGAAACCGGCATAAATCCTTTATCATAGAATTTATTAAAATAGTCACTATTTGTGAACGATTTTCCTGTTTCTACCTGTAGTTCTTCGGTATTGTTTATATAAAAATCAACCAGTTTTTTTTGTAATGCCAGATCTATGAAAATATCTCCGCCCATTTCCGACGAAACAAAGAGTTTGCCATCGGCTCTTATTCCAGAAATGCTAGAAGAATAAATGTCTTTACTTTTCTCAAAAACTTCTATTTGATGAGCTTCATCTTTCATCCTTTCGATAAAACCGATAGCGGCAGCTCCAAATCCAATTACAGCTATTTTCATTTTTTTTGATTTATTTTCCAGCGATTTAATATGATTATTTGTTTTAAATAGTGATAGTTTCATTCTGCGTGAAACTATCATTTAACTTACCTGAATAAATTATCAATTTCATTTAAATCACTTAAAGGTATTTCTTTTTTATCTCCGAGCAATTGAGTGATTAAGGTTTGTTTGGCAGCGGCCTCTAATACTTCCATTCTGTCGAAAGCAAATAATAAATTTTTGCCAAAGCAAATGATGCCATGATTTTCCATCAACACCACATTGGCTTGCATTGCAGCTTCGGCAACTTTGTCAGCTAATGAAGTTGAACCCATTATTGCATAAGGTGCATTTATGGGAATTCCAATAATAGCCCTTGTTTCACCGGTAAGTTTACAGTTAATTTCTTTATTAGTAGTAGCAAAAGCTGTTGCTGTAACTGGATGTGCATGTACAATAGCATTTACATCCTCTCTATTACGATAAACTGCAAGGTGCAATTCTGTTTCCATGCTCGGACAAAGATGAGGAGTTAGATTCTCTCCATTGATATGAATTTCAGCGATTTCGTCTGCTTTAATAAAGCCTTTGTCCGTTTGCGAGGGTGTTATTAAAATTATATCGCCGGCTCTTTGGCTTACATTTCCACCCGAACAGGTAGTTAGGCCTCTTTCGTATAAACGGCGCATAAAAAATGCAGTTTCTTGTTTTTCTTTTTCGAAGTTCATTTTAAAATATTTTTGATGGCGACTTTTTCGGCAGGTATAATTCCTTTTTCTGTAATAAATCCTGTAATATATGAAGCCGGAGTTATATCAAATGCTGGATTATAAGCTTTGCTTCCCGGAGAACATACTAAAATCTTTGTCAATTCATTGTTTTCATTGAGACCGGTTTGATACAAAACCTCATCTTCACTTCTTTCTTCTATCACTATATTTTCACCGGAAAGGCATTGGATATCAAATGTTGATAGTGGTGCTGCAATATAAAAAGGAATGCCAAATGTTTTGGCTACGATAGCTTTTTCAAAAGTGCCAATTTTGTTAGCTGTATCTCCATTAATAGCAATTCTGTCGGCTCCGCAAATCATCATGTCAATTTTACCGTTCAATGCTAAAAAAGCCCCTGCATTATCAGGAATAATAACATGAGGTATATTTCCATTGTTAAGTTCCCAGGCTGTCAATCGGGCTCCCTGGCCTCTGGGGCGGGTTTCGTCAACATATACAAAAATATTTTTCCCTTCTTCCTTTGCTTTATAAACAGGTGATAATGCACTTCCATAATCTACAAAGCCTAACCAACCGGCATTGCAATGTGTAAGTATGTTTGTATGATCTTTTATGATTTCATTTCCATAGAATCCAATCATTTTTCCGGCTGCAATATCATCTGCTGCAATTTCCTGAGCTTTCAATAAAGCTTTTTCTGTTGAAACACAGCCTGCTTCAAAAACACTTGCAGTAGCATAAAACAGATTGCGTGCTGTGGGACGACTTGCTTCGATCTCTTCTTTTGCTTTTTCAGCAAAAAGCAGATCCCCTTTTGCCTGAATAAATGCCTGAGCCATAGCAAAACCGGCAGCAGCACCAATGGCACCCGCTCCTCTAACAATCATAGTTTTGATTGTATCAATGGTTTCGGTATAGCTTTTTGACTCAAATATTTCAAAACGAAAAGGTAAAACATTTTGATTGATCATCTTTACATTTCCATTTTCCATCCAAAGTGTAAGATAATGCTTGCCGTTTACATTCATTGATAGTGTATTAAATAGAATAAAGAATTTGAAAAGAATTTTTTAAAGATACAAAAAAAAAGTTTAATGTATAGTTAAATTTTTACAACATTTTTATAATGTCTGTATCTTTCCATTACTTCATTTACAAAGCGATAGGTTTCATATCCTCTGGAATAACCATACCTTACGACGGGATCGTTATAATATTTCGGTTTAGATTTCAATTTAAGAAAATACTCCACATGATTGGTCCATATATTTGGGTTTTTACCATATTTCCGGGCTAGTTTCCGTGCATCCAAAACATGACCTATTCCAGCATTATAAGCAGCCAAAATAAACTTTATCCGTTCATTAGGATTGTTGATTTCTTTGGGTAACATCTTATTTAACAACATTTTCAAAAGCACTCCTCCTTTGATTTGTTCGGCAACAGAAGAGTTTGAAGTAACACCAAATCGTTTGGCAGTTTCCGGCATCATTTGCATGATACCAAAAGCTCCTGACCAGCCTATTATTTCAGGATGAAAATTGGATTCCTGATAAATCAGAGATGCCAATAATCTCCAGTCCCATCCTATCAACTTGCTGTATTTTTTTATCTCTTTATCGTATTTTGAAATTTTCCCTCCTTTGATGGTATAGTATTCATGTTGTACTATATTGACAGACCGAGGATTACGATAATATTTATCATAAATCATCCTGAATTGTGCTGTTGTTTTAAAATGGATCAGCCATGTATTCAGCACTTTTAAAAAACTTTCTGAATCTTTACGTACAACCCAGGCAAGACTCTGAAGACCACTAACATAAGTTTTTACATCTAAATTTTTATGATAGGTTTTGTTTACCAATGCAAAATTCTCATCTGCAACCATGTAATCGATGGTTCCATTAGACACCAATTCCATTAATTCTTCCATATCAAGTGAATCGCTTTCAATTATATCAATGTGTATATTCAATTGTTTCTGAATGGTCATCAATTGTTTGTAATGCAAACTGTGTTTCTGAACATATACCGTTTTACCGGATAAATCTGACAAATTTCTGATAAATGCAGTTTTTATAAGCCTTGGATCTTTGGGTTTTTCAGGAATGCGTTGTACCAAAACATGTCTTGTATTGAGAATAGGTACTGTAAAATCAACCACTTTGCTTCTTTCATTGGTAACTGTTAGATTACATGCAATTACATCACATTTACCAATGGCAAGAAATCCAGCATTTGATGCCAGATCATTGGTTATCAGAAACTCTAATTTCACACCCAAATGCTTGGAGAAAGCTTTCATCATATCCAGCTGATAACCCATGGGCAAACCTTTGTATACAAAATAATCTATTGAATTGTAATTGGTAGTAACAATTAATTTGCCTCTTTTTTTGATTGTTGTCAGTAAATCAGGCTCCATTGTTGCAGTTGGATTACTATAACCTAAAACCTCAGAAAATAGCAATATCAACAGAAACACAAGTGTTTTATTTACAGATTTATACGTCATAAGCAGACTTTTATAATACACAATACTCCGTTAAATAATTAAATAAATTTCTGATATTCAGTAAAATAAGTTAAAATAAATTTGGTCATGTCGTTGATAATCACTACCTTAGTAGATTATTCAACAATTTTCTAAGAATGACTATCACGACAGACCAA
>JBBRCQ010000025.1:0-50202 GCA_038204725.1 Bacteroidales bacterium
TGGATTTACCATTGGAACGGTTGTAGGAATTTTATCAGCAGCAATATATTGATTTTTAGATTCAGCAACCTTAACTTTAAGACCGCTTCCAGAATTTATAGTATATAAAACAGCCTGGATTTTTGAACCTGGTTTTGTATCTGTAGAAACAACTAAATTAGCACCATAAGCCATTCTGCTAGTATTTACTTCAAATCTATTAGCAGCAGTATAAGCATCAGACGTACCAGATGTACTTGAACCTAACCATCTTGAGCCGGTATAAGTGTTATTATCTCTTGAGTACATTCCTGTAGGAGCTACAACATTCATACTGAAAGTATCCTGTGCAAGGTAAGCAATAGAATCGGTAGATATGTATGAAGTAACTTTATAAGTGCCTTGAGTTGTAGGAGGAGTGTAAAAATCATTTACATACCATATAAAAAAATCAGCAGCAGTATTTACAAAAGTAAGCGATTGCATCGGCAATAAATTTGTATCCAGCACACTTACAGAGTCAGTTCCTGAGGTTAAATCAACGCCATGAAGTTTTACATTAGTTTGTGTTAAAGCACCGATGTTTGTAATGTCAGCATCATAATACATTGGCATTCCTAAGCCTGAAGGTATTTGGGAATAACCATCATGCAAAGTAACCCGATTAACCTGTACTACATTATTGCCAGGTTCGATTAGTTCTACATCATCAATCATCCAGCCATAACCACCACCATAAACCTGTTGAGGTGGTGTACCTGATAATTCAGGAGCTGCGAATCTGAAACGAATATAAACCGCTGCTTTGTTTGCAGCCAGCGTAGAAATGTTTATCATTTTCCAGCCATAAGCTGCAACATTTGCACTTCCTCCTGTTATTTCAGGATTAGCCATAATACTTGTCCAGTTTATATTGTCAGTGCTCACATCCACATAGGTAGTATCGTTGTTGTAAGAATAATAGGTCTGAAAAAATTTAATGGCAACCGCATTATATCCAAGTGTACTGATAGGTGCATTATAGGTAAGGATACTGTTATAGGTACCATATTGAGGCGGGTTTGCAAAACTGGGTGTATTGGCATCAATATAAAAAAGTCCGGTTGTACAGGTTGGCGAGGTCATGTACTCACTTGAATGAACATAAGCATCAAATAAAGGTGCAGCTGCAGAAGTGTCAGGAATCCAGGTCCAAGGAATGTTAATTGTAGATCCGGGACCATAAGATGCTACCCAATTTGAAGCAACTGTCATAGGATTATACCATATTGAGGCTTTCGTGTTTGAATTCACACTTTTTATCAAATATGGATTAGAATTTTGATGTGCATTTTCATTAAAAGATTTTGTTTTTGAAAGTCGAAAACCTTCATTTTGCCCAAAACAAAACATACTGCTGATTGCAAGCAATACAATAATAGGTAAAATTTTTTTCATTTTTTTAAATTTTATTTAAATATTTTATTTTGGTACAAAATTAATTTTTTTTATTAGATTGACACTATATTTTTTTATAATAATCATATTTCTGAATTCTCATAATTAATGCCAATCAAGCGTTGAAAACTATCATTTTTTTACATTTTTAGATTCCACTCTTGCTAAATGCGATATGGAATGACAACTTTAACTTTTAAAAGTGAGGAATAATGGACGGCTAGATTCCTCGCTTCGCACGGAATGACAGCTTAACTTAAGGTAGTGAGGAATAATGGACGGCGAAGCCGTCCATTATTCCTCTTTAAAACTACAGATGGTTGTCATTCCGAATGGAGCGAAGCGGAATGAGGAATCCCCTTCTTGCAAACACAGTTAACTGTCATTAGTAATAGAGCGAAGCGGAATGAGGAATCCTTATATTCTACACAAAGTTTCATTGTTGACAATTGCATCAGCACTTATATATTTAATTTTCAACTCTTGATTCGCATAATCAATGAATGTTTTTATATTTCAAAAAAAAAGGCTGACCATTTAATGTCAGCCTTTTTTGAATGTATTAAAAGTAATTATCGGTTTACAATAATTAACTTTTCAGTAGCCTGAGTAGAATTAGTTTTAAGGGTATAGAAATAAGTTCCACTTGATAAGTCAGATACATCAATATTCAATGCATAATTGCCTTTAGATTGCATACCTTGATGAAGTGTTTTTACAGTTCTTCCCATTATATCATTGATAAAAATCGTAGTGTTTTCGTTGTTTTTCAATTCGTACGAAATTTGAGTTGAGGTTGTTGCAGGATTGGGCATGCAAGTGAATAAAGTGGCTGATGGGTTTGTTATTTCATTGATACCAACACCGGTCAACGGGCGAACAATTGTGCGGATCATCATTGCAGGTACGTTTCCGCTACCCCAGATATACCATGTCATATCAGCAGGAACGAAGTACTGCGATGACTGATCCCATTGAGGAATACCTGTATTGTCTGTCGCAATTCTAACTGTATCGGTACCTCCAAATGATTGAACGCCTATAAAATACAATGAATCTGTTTTTAATGTAAATCCATTAGCAAAATTAAGGTTGATGGAAGGTGGATTCACCATGGGGGCTGAAGTAGGAATATCTGCTGCAGAAATATAATAATTAGCCGATTGTGCAACAATAACTCTTGTGCCGGTAGCTGATAATAATTGATATAAAACTCCTTTGATTTTAGAACCCACTTTTGTATTTATATTAACGACACAATTAACACCCATTGCTCTGGTGCTATCATTCACCTCTAGCCGGTTGGCTGCTGTATATTCTACAGATGTGGTGCCGCCAGTAGTTGCGCCTGCCCATCTTGAACTCACGTAAGTGTTGTTGTCTCTTGAATACAGACAAGTATCACAGACTACACTAATATTAAAAGTATCCTGAGCTAAATAAGCAATTGAATCGCTGGATAAATAGGATGTTACTTTGTAGTTACCTAGTATTGAAGGAGGTGTAAAAAAATAATCGGTCAATTGTCTTTTTTTAACGATTTTTTCAGGTAATAAGGTGGTATCAATACTTGTTTCTTCAGTTCCGGTACTTAAATCAACACCATGTAATTTTATGTTTGTTTGAGTGTAATAGCCTAAGTTCATGAAATCTGCATCATAATATACGGGCAATCCTAATCCTTTGGGGATTTTTGTATAAGCATCATGCAATGTAACCCTAGTTACTGTTAGGTTATTCAATGGCATGTCTTCGATAATTACATCATCAATATATAAAGCAGCAGTGGTTAAAATCGTACCCGGTTTACCTACATATTGAAAAGCTACTTTGAAATTAGTACTTGTTGCATAATTGGCAAGGTTGATCAGCTTTATACTGTAAACCCATGATGAAAACGTTTCCCCGATACTGTCTTCCGACCATACTGTATTCCAGGTTATGCCTCCATCAGGACTAACTTTTACACGAAAATCATAATTATCATTTGGAGAAATTGACCAATAATAACTCATGTCCCACCAAAATTTTAAGCTAGGGTGAACCAATGTAGTTAAATTAACAGAAGGAGAAATTAACCATTCATCGCGAATAATACCTGTTAATTCAGAATTTACCTGGGCTGATTTGGCTCCTGAATGAACGACGGTACTTGTCATCCACTGTAATGCAGGATTAGTAGTCAGATTTTGTTTGGTCCATCCTGTTGGAGGGAATGTAGCACCTTCAAAACCTTCGTTTAATAGTGTTACTTTAGTGTTAGAAACCACATTTTTGTTAAAGTATTGTTCGAGATTTTCTCCTTCATCAGCTCTAACTGATTGATTCGTAAATGGCATAACATTTATGCTTTGCCCAAAACTTAATGTATTGCTTATTGCAAGCAAACCGATAAAAAATAATAATTTTTTCATTTTTAAAGATTTTAGTTAAACATTTTATGAAATTGTGTCCGACAAATATAGTTAAATTTTGAAGTAAACGTTAAAATTTTATAAAATATTTTTTTTCACTAAATTACAAATAGAATTAATCAGAAATTATGGGAAGCACAATATAATTAATTTATCCACAAAACCAGGCATAATGGCGTGTTTTAACTCTTCCAACTAAATAAAAAAAAATTAATTTAGATTGTTTTGAGAGGAAATTAAATTAATAATTTAAAATTAATTTTATTTTTTTACAGATGAGTAGTTTTTAATATCCCGGGATGGCTTCAATCAGTTTTCGGGTATATTCCGAAGATGGGTTTCGATAAATGGCATCAGATTCACCCATCTCAACAATTTCGCCATTTTTCATAACAATCATTCGGTCCGACATAAATTTTACGACAGAAAGATCATGTGAGATAAAAATGTATGTAAATTTGAAATCCAGTTTTAATTCATTCAGCAGATTTAAAACCTGCGCCTGGACCGATACATCCAAAGCCGAAACCGATTCGTCACAGATAATCAATTCGGGCTTCAATGCCAGGGCTCGTGCAATGCAAATTCGTTGTCGTTGACCACCTGAGAATTCATGCGGATATCGGTTAAAATGGTCTTTGTTCATATTTACTCTTTCGAGCAACTCAATTACCCGGGTTTTGCGGGCTTTGTCCGAATCCAGAATATTGTGAACTTTCATGGGTTCCATGATAGCGCTGCCTATGCTGATTCTTGGATTTAAGGAAGAGTAAGGATCCTGAAAAATAATCTGTAACTTTTGCCTGCATGCACGCATGTCGTGAGCATTAAGTTGTGAAAGATCTTTTCCTTTATAAATGATCTGTCCGCTGGATGCATTCATCAAACGCAAAATACTTCTGCCCAATGTAGTTTTGCCGCATCCCGATTCGCCCACCAAGCCAAGTGTTTCTCCTTCATATACATCAAAACTGATGTTGTTAACTGCTCTGAATTGTCCTGTGATTTTCCCCATCCACGATTTTTGTGTCGTAAAATCAACATTGATGTTTTTAACCTGTAAAATCGGTGATTGGCTATACATCAGATTTTGATGCAGTGTTCTTTGGGTAGATGTAATTTCAATAGGTTTGTAATGGGTGTGATTCATAAAATCGTTCACTGTAGGTAAATGCTCAAGTCGCATATTTAATTTCGGACGGCAAGCAAGCAAACCCTTTGTGTAAGGATGTTGAGGTTGATTGAAAATGTTGGTGGCATTGCCTTGTTCTACAATTTCACCTTTGTACATTACTGCTACATTGTCTGCAATTTCTGCAACCACACCCAAATCGTGTGTGATAAATATAATTGACATTCCATGTTTTTGCTGCAGACTTTTTAAAAGTGCCAATATTGTTTTCTGAACGGTAACGTCCAGTGCAGTGGTAGGTTCATCAGCAATCAATAATGAAGGTTCACACGAAATAGCCATGGCAATCATGACCCTTTGTTTCTGTCCGCCTGACAATTCATGAGGGTAACGGTTGAAAACTTCTTCAGGTTTAGGAAGTAACACTTCTTTGAATAATTCAATGGTTTTGGCTTTGGCTTGATTTTTAGTTGTTTTCTGATGCAACAAAATGGCTTCCATTACTTGTTGCCCACATTTCATTACCGGATTGAGGGAAGTCATGGGCTCCTGAAAAATCATGGCAATTTCGTTACCACGCCATTTGCGGATTTCTTTTTCCGATAATGTTAATAAATCTTGTTGAGTTCCATCCGATTTATGAAATAGGATCATTCCAGAAGAGATGTTGCCAGGAGGACAATTTATCAATTGCATAATAGCCAGCGAAGTTACAGATTTCCCTGAACCGGATTCTCCAACAATTCCAAGTATTTCGCCTTTTTTGATCGAAAGTGTAATATTGTCAACTGCTTTGTGAATACCGTTATCTGTTTTAAATGCTACAGTCAGGTTTTTAATTTGTAATAATTCCTTTTCCAATGGGTTTTGTAAATTATAGTTTTGATTATCAACCCTGACAGGGTTTCAAACCCTGTCAGGGTTAAAATAAAAATTTCTTATGAAAGGGTAAAATTAATAATTTTTTGAAGATATTTAATAAAAAAAGCTGTCCCGATTGAACAAGACAGCTTTTAATAATATTTGTTTAAAATAGAAGATAATATTTCAGATAAGGGATGATATTATAAAATCGCCAATTCACCAATTCACCAAATCACCAAATCTTCAAATTTTAGTGACCGACAGGACCTAAGTATTTTAATTTGTCGCCGGTTTGTTCAACTATTTTCTTATAATACCATTCGGGTAAAGCAGGTTGATTTGGAAAAGCTGGTTGGGTGTATCCATTGTATTGAAATTGACCGTCTTTTTCTTTTTTGATATTGCCATCAATATATTTTACCAATAGATATTCATACAAATCTTTCCATTTTCCAAATGTCAGACTTCCTTCCTGGTTTGAAAAATCGGTAAGCATTGCAATGGCTTTGGTATTGTCTGTTTTATACATATCTGCTGCTTTTTTGTCAATATCTGCTGTCTTAGTAACAAATCCATTTTCCAATTCACTTTGTACTTTATGGATATCTTTGTACATATCATTGTAGCGGGTGTAGCAGTAATTAGAAACCTGGTTAAATAACCAGAATCCTGAGGTAGGAGAGTATTTTAGCATACTTCCGTTGCCAACTTCAAAGTTGACTGGTATTTTTGTAATGCCACAGTACATTGGCATGTAAACGGTTGTATAACTGTCGTCAACACCAAACCAAATAATTCCACCAATAGGATTGGGTAACCACGAACGAGATTGTGCAATAAAAGAGAAACCGGTTTGTTGGGTAGAAATGGCTCTTTCATGAATATAAGTAACACCATCCGCTTTCCATGTCATAGGTCTCCACCGGTAGCCGCTTTCATAAGGACCTGCACCAAGATCTTTGGTCATATCCAATGGAGTGCCTTCGTAATGATCTCTCATCATACCGAATACATCCTGCAATGAAAGTTTGAAATCAGGTTTTATCCATAAAGGCATACGATTCGCAAGGTTTTTGCCAGTTGCATAATCAGTATAGTTAACCATGTCTTTGCTTACTTTGTTAAAGCCAGCCCAAACCCTTGCTTCGCTGAAACGGGCACCACCAAAATCAAGCGGTGCATAAGTTTCAGAAAAATTAAAATCAGCATCTTTTCCGTCAAATAAATTTTTCTCACGTGCTAAAGTAATGACATCATAAGCATAAACCGTTTCTACTTCCGGATTAAATATTTTTAATAAGTTTTTGCTTGAAATGGAAGTTTTGCCATTTTCTAAAGGGAAAGTGGTGATACGTGCATGGTTGGCATGGCCTGAAATGTAACCATCAGGGATACGACGGGCAACCCATACGGCACCTTTACTGTAATTTCGTGTGTCGATTTTACCGTTTTTTTGATATACCGGTGACCCTTTTCCTATAATTTCAAATATCCATACTTCGTTAGGATCAGAAATAGAAATAGATTCGCCTGTACTATAATAACCATACTCAGCTACTAATTCAGCCATTACTTTAATGGCTTCACGAGCAGTTTTGGATCGTTGCAATGCAAGATACATCATGCTGCCGTAATCAATAATTCCGGTAGTATCCTGAAATTCTTCACGACCGGTATAGGTTGTTTCGCCAATGGCGACCTGGTTTTCGTTCATATTGCCAACTACTGAATAGGTATGCAATACTTGTTTGATTTTGCCCAGAGGTTTCCCTGTATCCCATTCATAAATGTCCATCATACTGCCAGCAGGATAATTTTTTGCGGGACGATAATACAATTCGCCATACAAAGTGTGCGAATCAGCAGCATAGGAAATAAAGCAAGAGCCGTCTTTGGAAGCACCCTTGGTGACTAAGAAATTAGTACATGCTTGGGCATAAAAGAATATACCTGAAACATAGACTATTACGCCCAATAAGGCGATAAATTTAAGTTTTTTCATTATACTATTTTGTGTTTATATTTTCGAACGACAAATCTACATTTTTATTTTAAGAATGAAGGGGTTAATGTTTGGAAAATTTCTAAAAGAATGTTAAAAAGTCTGAAGCCGGAAGACCGAAGACCGAAGTGAAAAAAGTTGAGCGAAGCGAAATCCCGAAAGCGAATCGATTCAGGATCGGAAGCCGGAAGTTAAAAGCCGAAAAATAGTTAAAACGGAGTAAAAAAGGAAAGAGTAAGATATAGCTTGCTGCTTCTAAAAAAATTTGCGATTAACGATTAACGATTTTAGAAGTAAAAATAATGGAAGTGAATTGTATCGAAAATTCTTTTTCAATTTTTAAATAATAGTGTATTTTTGCAGGTAGTGGTTGAAAAGATAATCAATAAAACTTGAATGATTGCAGTAGGTTTAATTGAATTGAGAATAGATTAGAACATATTAAAATTTGGGAAAACTATGAATAAAATAATAAATAGCATTCGCGAGGAACTGCTTGGTAATGCTGATCAAAGAACACTTTTGAGTACTCAACATTTCTTTAAAGAATCAGTTAAATCCTATGGTGTTAATGCTGCTATGGTAAGTAAAATCAGTAAAGAACATTTTAAATTGTTAAGAAAACTATCAAAAACTGAAATTTTTGGTTTATGCGAACAATTCTGGCAATCAGGTTATCTTGAAGAATCATTCATCGCATGTAACTGGTCGTATAATCTTCGCAAATTATATGTAACAGAAGATTTTATTCTTTTTAAAAAATGGGTAGCCACATATGTGAATAATTGGGCATCTTGTGATACATTCTGTAATCATACAATGGGTAGTTTTATTGAAATGTATCCTGAATTTTTATCCGATCTAAAAGAATTTACGCACTCAGAGAACAGGTGGATGCGTCGTGCTGCTGCAGTATCTTTAATTGTGCCGGCACGAAAGGGAAAATTTTTGAAAGATATTTTGGAAATATCGGACAATTTACTTTTAGATAAAGATGATTTGGTTCAAAAAGGATATGGCTGGATGTTGAAAGTAGCCAGTCAATCGCACCAACATGAGATATTTGATTATGTAATCCGGAATAAATCGATGATGCCTCGAACTGCTTTAAGATATGCGATTGAAAAACTACCAAAAGATATGAAAATGATGGCGATGGCGAAATAGTTAAAACACATTTATTAAAAATACAGCTAAGTGAAGCGTTCGTTTCTCTTAAAGCACGAATGTCTAAAAAAACGAAAAACACTTAAAATTAAAACTATGAAAACAATAACATTCTTTATAATGACTTTTATCGGTATCAATGTTTCCGGACAAGAAAAAAAAATGTAAGCTCAACAACTCCATTTAATAAATTTCATATAGGTGTGAATTTTTCTCCGGATATTTGTTTCAGAACTTAAAAAAACAACGATGGAAGTTCTACAAGTGACTTAACTATTAATTCAAGAAACGGGAATGAAACTGTAAAGTTAGCGTATACAAAAGGTATCAACTTAATCTGTAATTTTAATAAAAAAGTCGGAATTGAAGCAGGTGTGCAATATTCCAATAAAGGTTATCAGACCATGATTCAGAATTTGAATTAAGGTGAAAATATTGACTCCAAATATGGATTTCTTTCTCCTTCAGATAATGCTGCTTCACAGGCAAAATTTATCTATAATTATTATTATTTGGATATTCCTTTAAAAGTTAATTTTATTTGGTGTAAAAGGAAAATCCGTTTTATAACCAGTGCAGGTTTAATTGCAAATATTTTTATCAAAGAAACAACTACCGGTATTTTAAAATATCATGATGGTTCAACTTTTGATAAAACGCAATCTACTGGTTATTAAGATTATAAAAATGTAAATATTTCACCTGTAATCAGTGTCGGTATTGACTATACAATTAATAAAAGAATGAATCTGATAGCTGAACCAACATTTAGATACGGCGTTTTGAAAATTATTGACAAACCTGTACCCGGCTATTTATGGAATGGTGGTTTTAATATAAGTTTTTGCTATGGATTTTAATTTGTAATATTTTTTGACATTACTATGGGAGACTTCACTAAGGTTTGTTTTTTTGTCTTCGGACTTACGACTTCGGACTTACGGCTTTACCCTATCATTCCCACACCCACCGTTTCATTGGTTGCTTCATCGATTAAGATTAAACTTCCGGTTACACGGTTTTTCTTATACGTGTCGAATATCAAAGGTTTGGTGGTTTTTATCAATACTTTGGCAATGGAATTTAACCTCACTTCTTTGTCTTCGGTTATTTTTTCTAATGTATTTACATTTAATTTGTATAAGACTTCTTTTACAATACACTTTACATCTTTGGTTGTATGCATCAGGTTGTATCTTCCACCTACGCGCAAAGGTTTTTGGTTCATCCAGCACATTGTTATTTCAATATCCTGGCTCATAGTGGGCATAGCGTCTTCTTTTACAATCATATCGCCACGGCTGATGTCAATATCATCTTCCAGCGTAATTGAAACCGACATAGGAGGGAAGGCAACTTCCAGCGGTTCTTCCATTAAATCGATAGATTTAATTTTACTTTTAAATCCCGAAGGCAATAGCATAACGTTGTCGCCTTTTCTGAATATTCCACCTGCAATTCTACCGGCATATCCTCTATAATCGTGATGTTCGTCTGTAAGCGGTCTGATTACATATTGTACTGGAAATCTTGCATCATTGAAATTATAATCATTTTCAATAGGGATGGATTCAAGTATGCTCATTAAGGTTCCTTGATTGTACCAGTCCATATTTTTAGATTTGTCCACTACATTATCGCCTTTTAATGCGCTGATGGGGACAAAACGAATGTCTTTAAGGTCAATGATTTCGGCAAATTCTGTAAATGTTTTTTTAATAGTTTCATAAACACTTTGCTGGTAATCGACCAAGTCCATTTTGTTGATGCAAACAACAATATGCGGGATTTGTAACAATGAGGCAATAAATGCATGTCGGTGGGTTTGCTCAATAACACCATTGCGGGCATCGATAAGAATAATGGCAGCATTGGCAGTAGATGCACCGGTTACCATATTTCGTGTATATTGCACATGTCCGGGGGTGTCGGCAATAATAAATTTTCTTTTTGGTGTGGCAAAGTAGCGATAAGCGACATCAATCGTAATACCTTGTTCTCTTTCCGAGCGCAATCCATCGGTAAGTAAAGCGAGATTGAGGTAATCGTTTCCTTTTTGGATACTTGCTCTTTTAACAGCTTCCAATTGGTCTTCAAAAATGGATTTGCTATCATAAAGCAGCCTGCCAATAAGGGTGCTTTTGCCATCGTCAACACTTCCTGCAGTGGTAAACCGCAGTAATTCCATATCTAAATATCCGTTTTTTGAAAAACTCATGCTTGCAATTTTATTAAAAATATCCTTCACGTTTTCTATCTTCCATAGCTGCTTCTGAACGTTTGTCATCAGCTCTGCCACCTCTTTCGGTAACGCGGGTTGCAGCAATTTCTTCAATAATTTCTTTCAGAGAGTTGGCTTCGGAAAGGGTAACACCAGTGCAGGTAATGTCGCCTATCGTTCTGCATCTTACTGTTTTGACTTCTGCTTTTTCATTGTCTCTCAACTTCATAAATGGAGCTGTTGCCAGCCAAGCACCATCGCGGCAAAAAACTTCGCGTTGATGGGTAAAATACAGACTGGGCATTTCAATGTTTTCCATCAATATATATTGCCAAACATCCATTTCAGTCCAGTTACTGATGGGAAAAACCCTGAAGTGTTCTCCCATATTTTTTTTCCCATTGAAAATATTCCAGAGTTCAGGCCGTTGGTTTTTAGGATCCCATTGCCCGAATTCGTCACGATGGGAGAAAAAACGCTCTTTGGCACGTGCTTTTTCTTCGTCACGACGGGCACCCCCCATCGCTGCGTCAAATTTGTATTTCTCAATAGTGTCGAGCAATGTAATGGTTTGTAATACATTACGGCTGGCATTGTAGCCATTTTCTTCCACTGCTTTCCCCTGATTGATGGATTCCTGAACAGAACCCACAATTAATTGGGCTCCTATTTTTTTAACCAATTGATCTCTGTAATCCAGCGTTTCCTGAAAATTATGACCTGTGTCGATATGCAATAATGGGAAAGGCAATTTTGCCGGATAAAATGCTTTTCTGGCCAGATGTGTGATAACAATAGAATCTTTTCCTCCCGAAAAAAGCAATACAGGTCGTTCGAACTGAGCAGCCACTTCTCTTATAATGTAGATAGATTCAGATTCCAGTTCCCGTAAATGGTTCAGATGGTGATTGTTCATTGATTTGTTTTGCTTTTTGGTCTTATTGTATCAAAGTGCAAAAATATAAATTTATTTCCACAATATGAAAACGAATTTAAAAACAGACATTTAAAGGTCTGTTTTTCTGATTTATCAAAATATGTAAAAAAGTTAGATCTATTGTATACAACCTTTCTTCGATTTAAGAGTCTTTGATGTAGTTTACAAGTGGAACGATAAAATATGAAAGTTAAAATCGTGTTAAATTCGAATTATTAATTTACTAAACCGATTTAGCATTATTTTTTTTGTATATTTGTAGCCTAAAATTATAAACAAATTTTTATTCATAAACAAATTTATCATGAAAAAATTATTCTTTCTTGTGATTGCAGTATTTTTTGTAATGTATTTACCTGCGCAAACTATTGTTGTTTTTCATGAGGACTTTGAACTTCCTTCTCTGGGAGACAGTCTTCAAAATTCAAGCGATCCAGTAGGAGGAACGCCTTGGGCTATAACTACTCATTTGAAGAATTCAGGATTAAGAGCAGACTCCAATCGTGTTCAGATAGGAACAACAGTTTATCTGACTACAAATTCTTTTTCTACAGTTGGGTATAGCAATATTTCATTAAAGTTTGCACAAATCTGTAAATTATATGTTTCAGATGGTGGTGTTATAGAGGTATCAACTGATGGAGGAACTGTATGGTCTACCCTCACTTATACGCATTATAATGGAACAGGCGTATTGCCACAAGGTAGATTTTGTGAAAGTTCATATCCAGATTGGCTTCCAGGAGACACTCTTACCAAACCTACCAGTGCATGGTGGAAAAATGAAATCTTCAATATTTCATCTATTGCTGCCAATCAAGCGGATGTAAAAATAAGATTCAGATACTTAGGTAGTGGAAACCCCGCTGGGTTTGGCCGATATGGCTGGTTGCTGGATGATGTTAAAGTATTTGCAGCCAATAATGAATTAATAGTTCCCAGAATTACATTTAAAACTCCGGTTTTAAAAGATACGATATATATTACCGGACCCTTAACTGTAAATGCATGGGTAAAAGATTCTTCATCACTTTCAAGTGTAAATCTAATTTATTCAACCAACGGAGGCCCGGGTATTGTTTTGCCTATGACCAACGTGATGGATTCATTGTACACAGCTAATATTCCATCTTTACCATACAATACAACCGTTTGTTATTCAATAGAAGCTAAAGATTTGTATAACAATACTTCCACTTTGCCTGTTTCTAACTGTCAACAATTTCTACTATTAAAAGGGAATCCTCTAATTCAGGTAGGTAACGGAACGCTGAGCGGATCCAATGCACCTATGTATCTTCCTTCCGCTACTACAACTGCATTGTACAGTTATTATGCAACATTAATTACAAAAAATGAAATCCTGTCGGGTGGAACCATCGAATCTATTGCCTTTAACAAAATGGATGCTGCAGGATATACATTGAGCAATGCTACTATGAGGATTTATATCAAAAGTACTTCAGATATTTCTGCCCCGGCTAATTATACTGATTATGCAAATGGGAGAGCCGGTGCTACCAAAGTTTATGAAAGTACCACTCAGAATCTGAATACAGCTGCAGGATGGCAAACCTTTACTTGCAATACAGGCAATCTGTTATCTTATGCTGGCAACGAAAACCTCATGGTGTATGTTGAATTTTATCATCCGGGCAATGCTACCGGAGCTGTAAACTGGCAATATGAAACTGTTGCAGGAAAAGCCAGTACATTCTATGGTGTAGCTGCGGTTCCTACAACTGCTGTAACAACAGGATACAGAGCCAATATTAAAATTAATTTCGAGTCAAGCACTTTTGTAAATGATGCAAGAGTATCCGCTATTACGAGTCCAAATGCTACTGTAATTGCTAATTCGAGCACGCTCATAGCTGTTAAAATAAAAAACCTTGGCTCAGCTACTTTAACTGAATCCAAAATAAAATGGGCTGTCGATGGTATTCTTATAGATTCTGCCATCTGGAATGGAAGTTTAAACCAGGACTTTTTATCTTCAACCATAAATATAGGCAATTACAATTTCCCATTAGGACCTCATATTATTTCAGCCTGGACAGAAAATCCAAACAATGTTGCAGATCAGAATCCTGCCAATGATACATTAAATATGAGCATTTACAGTTGTACAAATATTTCCGGTGTATTCACAGTGGGAAGTGTTACTGCAGATTATGCTACTATTAATGACGTATTTACAGCGCTGGGCAATTGTGGTGTAAACGGGCCTGTTACCTTTAAAATTAAATCGGGAACCTACAATCAGCAATTAAATATTCCTCTGATTAACAATGTGTCTGCAATAAATACAATTACTTTTGAATCAGAATCCGGTATTCAGGGGGATGTAAATTTTATTTACAGTGCCACCGCAGCTGCTGACAATTTTGTACTCAATTTTAATGCAGCCAAATATATAAAAGTTAAAAATATAACTTTCAAAGCTACCGGTGCTACTTATGCTTATGTTGCATTATTGTCAAATGGAGCAAGTTATAATACCATTGAAGGATGTAAACTTGAAATGAATGCAGGAATCACATCAAGTTCTTCAGCCGGTATTTATAATGCAAGTACATTTAATGAAAATTATAATACGTTTAAAAATAATACAATTTTAAATGGATATTATGGAATTTATATCTATGGATCTTCCACTACATCTCCAAAAGAAATTGGAAATGTTATTGATGGGAATAACATTTCGGGAAATAGCTATTATTCAATTTATTCGTATAGCCAGGATAGTATTATAATAAAAAGCAATACTACTCAAAATATGGCTGGTGTAACGTATGCTTATGGATTGTATTCATACTATAATAGTAATGTAGTTTATACCAAGAATAAGTTTAACTGTAATGCAATATCCTATAATTATTGTATGTATCTGTACTATCTTAATAATACAGCAGGTACAGGACTCATTGCAAATAATTTTTTAAGTCAGTCAGTTGGAACTTCAACAACTTATGGTTTGTATGTATATACCCCTATCAATGTTAATATTTATAATAATTCTGTTTATCTTACAGGTGTATATACTTCAGGTTATGCTTTTTATATTTATGGCGGGACTAATAATAATATAGTAAATAATATATTCTGCAATACAGGTGGTGGATATGCTTACTATGGATCTTCCACAACAGGTATTAATACAAGTAATTACAATGATTTGTTTACAACAGGAACAAATTTTGCATATTGGGGTGGTGCCAGAACCACATTAGCTGCGTTGCAAACAGTCAGTAGCAAAGATGCTAACTCCATTAGTATCAATCCTCAATTTGTAGCATGGAATAATTTACATATAAATAATAATTACTTATTTAATTTAGCTGCAAAAGGAACTTCATTAACCGATGTAGCTGATGATATTGATGGTGATGTAAGAGTTGCCATTCCTTTTATAGGTGCTGACGAATTTACTTTCCCGCAAAATGATGCTGGTGTTGTTGTTATTCCTCAACCCATCACTATGTTGCCAACATTAAATCAAGATATTAAAGTAAGCATTCAAAATCTTGGACTAACACCTTTAACTTCAGTAAGCATTAAATGTCTGGTAAATGGTGTAGCATTGCCAGTTGCAACCTATACCAATACAACTGGTTTAGCTCAATTTGGCGTTGATTCTCTTATTGTTGCAACAGCTTATACATTTCCTGCAGGTTATTCTCAAATTAAAGTATATACTGAATTGCCGAACAATATGGCTGATACCTATAATGGTAACGATACTTTATATAAATCAGTATATGCCTGTACAGGAGCAATTTCCGGTGCATTTACAATTGGAGGAACAGGAGCAAATTACCCAAGTTTGGATGCTGCTATGGTTTCCTTGCAATGTGGTATATCTGGACCAGTTGTATTTAATATAAATCCGGGAACATACATTGGAAATTATACTTTTCCCAATGTAACTGGTTCCAGTGTGTCAAATACTATCACTTTTCAATCTGCCAATAATGACAGTACAAGTGTAATTCTAAAATACAATGCAATTGGTACAGCCGATAACTTTTTATTTGTTTTTAATAATACTGGAAATATAACATTAAAAGGATTAACGCTCAAAGCACTCAATGGAACCAATGCAAATATTATTACATTGTCAGGTACGTTGTCAAATATTAATATTCAAAACTGTGTGCTTGAAGGAACCCAGACAACAAGCGCAGATGATAATCAACTATTGATACGTTGTAGTACGTTAACTCAAATTTCTGGATTTAATCTTATCTCCAATGTATTTAATTATGGCAGAATGGCTATAATGTTCACGTCGACTACACCCTCAGTAAATGTAATGATGAAGTACAATTATATGTACAATCAATCTACTAAACCAATGAATTTGGGTAAAATAGATGCTTTGGATTTTGGTTATAATAATCTTTTTAGCGATGCTACCAAAACAGGAAATGGAGGAATATTCCTTGCAAATCTAACTGGAGCATTTAAATTCTATAATAATACACTTATCAATTTGGGTGGAATTCGTGTATGGGAAGGATGGACTTATGGCGGAACTACAGCCGGTCAAGAAGCTATGGTTTACAATAATTATTTATATGGAAGCAATGTTTCATCCTATGTATTTGATGGTGGTGGTGCTATAAATAATATTAAATTTTACAATAATACTTTTGTTGGAAATTCTACTGCACAAACAGTAAATTTCAATAACTTCTATGGTGCCAATGTTAATATTACATTTAAAAACAACATCATGCAATCTACCGGACGATTGTTGTATTTTACAGCAAATCCAACCGGTTTAGATTTAGATTATAATGATTATTATTCTACTGGTGCAACTTGGGCTTATTTTTGGGGTAGTTCAGCCACAAATTTGGCAACTGTAAAATCCATTTCAGGTCAGGAAGCTCATTCTATGTCTATCAATCCTCAATTTGCTGGTATTGCTGATCCACATATTACCAATTATGCACTCAAAGGCTTAGCATTTCCGCTAACTGAAGTTACAACAGATATTGACGGGAATCAAAGAAGCACAACAGCTCCTGATCCCGGTTGTGATGAATTGCAATTGTATGCCGATGATGCCGGGGTAGTTTCAATGGCTCAGGCTACTATATGTCCCGGAACTACTAATGTTATTGTAAAACTTAAAAATTACGGCACCAATACTTTAAACAGTGCAACCATTAACTGGAGCATAAATGGATTAGCCCAGACTGCTTTTTCATTCGGAGGTGTATTATCTTCATTGGCAGATTCAAATATTAATTTAGGAACGTATAACTTTTTGTCTTTAACTGCTTATAATCTTAAGTTCTGGACTTCGGTTCCTAATGGGACTAACGATGGATATGCAGCCAATGATACCCTGAAATTCCTGAATCTATACTCAGGTCTTGCCGGAGGAACCTATACAGTAGGTGATGCAACTTCTGATTTTATAGATTTAACAGCTGCAGTTAATTTTATATCAAGCAATGGTGTTTGCGGACCTGTTGTTTTCAATGTTAAACCGGGTACTTATACCGGAAGATATACCATTCCTGCCATACTAGGTGCTTCGGCTATCAATACGATTACAATTAAATCGCTTAATAACGACAGTACATCTGTGATTTTGGCTGCAACAGCTTCAGCAACTACTAATAACTGGATTGTAAAACTAAATGGCTGCCAGTATGTCACTTTAAAAAACCTCAAATTTACTCCGTTACATGCAACTTATGTCAATGCCATTGTTATTACCAATAGTTCTAAAAATAATAATATTATCGGGAACTTTATAAGTTGTGCATCTACCGGTACTACTACAGATTTGTCATTAATCCGTTCTGAAGACGTTAACAGTACAGATAACTTAATCATAGGTAATCATACTATAGGTGGTTCAATAGGTATTCTTATCAAAGGTGTTTCTACAACTTCAAGATTAGACAGAGTATATGTTGCTAAAAATTTTATTGAAGGATTTTCTCAATATGGAATTCGTGTTGAATATGCTAATTCTCCTGTAATAGATTCAAATGTTATAACTTCAGCTATAGCTTTGTCAGAAAAACATGGTATTTCGTTGAGTTATGACTATGATTCTATTGTAGTAAGCAGAAACTCAATTTATTTGTCCAATTATACTAATATAAGAGGTATTGATATGGGTAATTGTACTTCTTCAGCCTCTACAAAATCTTTATTGATTAATAATTTTATCACACTAATTGGTGCCACTGGTTCAACGAATACTTATGGAATCAGATTGTATCCATTGACAAGTTTCTGCAGGGTTCTTAATAATTCTATTTATGTTGAAGGAACAAATACAACAGATACGAGAGGGATCAATCCGGCAGGAAGCAGTACCAATGTTGAAGTAATCAACAATAATGTACTTTGTAATTATTATCCTGCATTTTATGAAAATACAGTGGTTATTTATGCTGATTATAATAATTATTATTCTACACTTGGTAAATATGCATATAATAATGGGACTTCAAACCTTACATTTACTTCACAAGCTGCCCTCACAGCTGCTTATCAAAAAGATACCAACACACTTTCTATAAACCCAGGATTTTTTAGCAATACTAACTTACATACTGATATTATTGACTTATTTGCAAGAGGAAAATCATTGTTTCAGGTTACCAAAGATATCGACAACCAGCTAAGAGGAAGCATTCCATGTATAGGTGCTGATGAATTTACTGTTCTGGCTAATGATGCGAGAGTAAGAGTTTTGTATACCCTTGGAAGTTTGCCTAAAACAGCTGGTGCACCTCATGTTGTAAAAGCAATTGTAAAAAATGTAGGATCTACTACAATGTCTGGTGTTAATGTTACTTTAGATATAAGCGGTAGCAATAGTTTTTCAAATACAAAAACCATTACATCATTAATGGTAGGAGGACAAGATACCATTAGCTTTGATCCATTTACACCCACCACATTCGGAATAAACAATGTAAAAGTATCGATACCAGCTGATGCTGATACCACCAATAATCAATTGAGCTATTTTCAGAAGGTAACCGATACTGTATTTGGATATGCAGATACTGCAAAACCTGCCACATATGTTGGATTTGGTACAGCTTCCGGCAAAATGTATGCAAAATATTTTGTAAACGGAACCAAAATACTCCATTCCATCAGTGCATTCATCAATAAGGATAATACAATCGGCAAGCAACTATATGCTGTGGTATTAAATTCAAATGGTATAGTAATTGATTCTTCAGCTATCAGAACAATAACTGCTGCTGATACCAATACCTGGGTTAATTTTAATGTAATAAATCCACCTTCTACTTCCACAGGGAATGATTATTTCTATGCAGGGATTGCTCAAATAGCCAATGTATCAGGTTTTAATCCGGTTGGAAGTCAAATTGAAAATCCAACAAGACCTAATGCTTTCTATACTTCTGCATTAAATGGTACAGGATTAACACAAAGAACGGATTTGGGAAGATTTATGATCTATGCTAATTTTGGAGAACCTACCAATAAAGATGCTGCAATGATCAGCGTTTTGTCACCCAATTCCGGTTGTGGTTTAACAAACGCTGAAACAGTGAGTGTTATGATACAGAACAAAGGAATGGATACCATTTACGGCGGACAAAATGTATTAACTGCTAAATATGCTTTGAAATTGAACGGAAACATTATCAATGTAGTTACTCAGCCAATTACTGATACAATTCTTCCTTCTGCTGTTAAAAATGTAATCTTTAGTGTTCCTTTAAATCTTTATGCTTCCATTGCAGATTCAACCTATCACCTGGTTGCATGGGTTGAGCTGGCTACAGATCCTTTTGCTATTAACGACTCTGTTAATATTGACATACTATCTAAATATACTCCACCGGCGCCAATTGTAAATGCAGTTTCTGTTCCTTATGGATTTGCTGCTACCTTGAATGCAATTTCATCGGATACTGTTTTCTGGTATAATCAAGCCGTTGGAGGCAACAAAATTGCACAAGGCAGCTCTTATACTACTCCATTGTTATTTGCCAATGATACAGTATGGGCGAATGCGGTTACTGAATTTGCTGCCTTAGCTACAATTGGTACAGGGACTTCTTCCTCTACTACTGCTGGATATACACCATTTTATACTTTATACAGGGATAGCAAAAATCAGATTTTATTTTTAGCCAGTGAGCTCTCAGCAGCAGGTATATACCCCGGGTATATTACTTCGTTGGCTTTAAATGTTGCATCCATAGGAAGTCCGGCAATGACCAATTTCGAAATTGCGTTAAAAAACACTTTATTAACTGCTTTGACAACTACCTATGAAACCGGACTTTCACCTGTTTACTCAAATGCTGCTTACACTCCTGCAGGTACAGGATGGCAAACCCTTACTTTTTCTACTCCATTTTATTGGGATGGTAGTTCAAATTTAATTATTCAGACATGTTATGGTGACAATGCTTCTTATACATCATCTTCAAGTGTATATTATCATACAACTGCTTTCAATTCTCATCATTATGGATATATGGATGCCGGTACCGGTTGTGCGATGACTGCTCCAACCAATAATTATGTTGGAGTGTATCGTCCAAACATTCAATTGAATTATAGAAAAGATGGTTGTTTAAGTCCTAGAACACAAGCAATTATTACTGTAGCTTCACCGCCTGCAAATGATGCAGGGGTATTGGCATTTACAAATCCAACAGGACCTGTTCCATCCAATACACTCACTCAGGTGAAAGTATTGGTTAAAAATCATGGTACTCAAAATCTGACTGCTGTTAAAGTGAATTATACACTAAACAGTGTGTTGCAACCTCAATTTGTCTGGAATGATCCTGCAGCGCCAGTGTTACCTGATTCTACCAGAGAGTTTACTGTCGGTTCGTTCACATTACCTGGAGGGTTGGATACCTTAATTGCATGGACTTCAGATCCGAACAACAGTACTGATGGTTATGTGCTAAATGATACTGCAAAACTTAATTTCTCAAGTTGTATGGCAGGTACTTTTACAATTGGTGTGGGTAAAAACTATCCAAGTTTCACTGCAGCCTTGAATGCACTAAATGGTGCCGGTGTTTGCAGTAATGTTGTATTTTTGGTGGATTCAGGATTGTACGAAGAAAGATTGTTCTTAAATCCTGTAAATGGAGTAGGACCCAATGCAAGTATTACATTTACTTCTGCCAGCGGTGACAGTACCGATGTAGTGCTGCATTATTCACTTTCTAGTGCTGCTGCCTGGGCTATGAAATTCATCGGATCCAGTTATTTTACATTCAACAAAATGACTTTATCCGTTTCAGGAAGTAATACCTGGGGCAGGATCATGGAATTGGGTCCCAATTCGCATCATATCGAAATTTCAAATTGCGTACTGGTGGGAATACAAGGTGCAAGTAGCAATTTTTCATTAATTTATATGAGTGGTGCTGCCATAAAATATAATACGATCAAAAACAATGTAATGTTGAATGGTTATCAGGTTATATATACTTATGGCGTTAGCGGAAATTTAAATATTAAAAATACTTTCAGTAATAATATAATTAAAGATTTCACAAGTTATGCTATTTATGCTTATTATCAGGATAGTATTACAATAATTGGTAATACTATACAGAATTTAGCTACATCTACTTCTGCTTATGGTATTTTTTCATATTATTGTAGTAATAACAACTATTTGAAAAACAAATTATTGCTGAATGCTACTTCGACTAATTATGGAATTTATATTTATTATAACAACAATACTTCATATACTCCGGTTGGTAATGGATTGGTAGCTAATAACTTTATAAGTGAGTCGATAGGAACTTCAACTACTTATGGTATATATGTATACTATAGTATCAATATGAATGTATATAACAATTCTGTAAACAATACGTGTGTATATACATCAGGCTATGCATTCTATACTGCAGGTGGTTCAGCTAACAATATTGTTAACAATATATTCAGTAACACAGGAGGAGGCTATGCTTATTATGCGACAACACCTGGTGTCAATATAAGTAATTATAACGATTTGTATACAACAGGCGCTAATTTCGCATATTGGAGTGGTGCCGCTACCAGTTTAACAGCATTCAAAACTCTCAGTGGAAAAGATGCCAACTCCCTATCAGTTCATCCCAATTTCTTTTCTATAAGCAATCTGCACATGGTTAACTTCATGATTGACAAAATGGGAACACCGCTTGCACAAGTTACGGATGATATTGATGGTGAATTGAGAGATGCTACTTTACCGGATATTGGTGCAGATGAATTTGTATTGCCCAATAACGATGCAGGGATGATTGCCTTGATTTTGCCAATAAGTCCTGCTACTACCGGTGCTCAACCCGTTAAAGTGTCATTTAAAGACTGGGGTGTACTCAATTTAACTTCTGCTACAATCAACTGGAGTGTGAATGGTGTATCGCAATCTCCCTATTTATGGACAGGAAATATAGTTTCAGGTTATGTGGATACTGTTCAGATAGGATCTTATAACTTTCCTGCCGGTCAGATTTGTTTTAAATTCTGGACCTCACTGCCCAATAACGTTGCGGATCAGTTAGTCATGAATGATACGATTTCAACCTGTATAACTGTATGCACCGGACCATTGAACGGCACATATACTATTGGTGGGACTTCAGCAAATTATGCCACATTTAACGGTGCTGTACAGGCAATGCAAATGTGTGGTATCGGAGGTGCTGTTACATTTAATGTGAACCCCGGTTACTATAATGAACAAATATTGTTTACCTCACTAACGGGTGCTACGGCAACCAACAATATTACATTCCAGTCTGCAAATGGAGACAGTACCAGTGTAATATTGGGATATAATTTTACACAGAGTGGTAGTAATTATGTTATTCAATTCACAGGTTCGCAATATATAACTATTAAAGGAATAACTATTAGGCAAACCAATGCATCAAGTGGCAGGGTTGTTAACTTTACAGGTAATCCGTCTAATATTACTATTGCCAACTGCAGAATTGAAATGCCGGCAAATACCGCAGGAACAACTGCCGGAATTGTTACTTTAAGTTCTGATTATGGGAATGATAATAAAATTTTAAATAATTATATTTCCAGTGGGTACAATGGAATTGTATTACAAGGATCATCTGCTGTTCCAGCTTTGCGAAATATTGTAAAAGGAAATATAATAACAGGATTCTCTAATTATGGTATTCAATGTACATACGCAAATTCTCCTGTAATTGATTCTAATACTGTAAGTTCATTAATAACTTATACGGGAACCAAAAACGGTATTTTGCTGAACAATGTAACCGATAGTTTGAAACTAACCAGAAACACTGTGATATTATCTAATAGTTCAAATACAAATGGAATATTGTTTGAAACCGTAACGGGTACAGCTCTTGCAAAAGGACTGGTAGCAAATAATTTTATCAGTATTTTGAATGGTTCAAATCTCACATATGGATTGAGAATTTATCCATTATATTATTGTGTAGTTGCAAATAATTCAATTAATGTAAATGGTTCAAATACAACCGATACAAGAGGTATAAATGTAGTATCAGGAAGTAATATTGAAATATATAATAACAATGTTGTTTCAAAATTTTTCCCTAACTTTTATGAAGCTAATTTAGCACCCATTTCAGCATCTGATTTTAATAACTTCTATTCTCTTTCAAACACTTATGCTTATTTTAATGGTACTTCAATTCAAACTTATGCTTCATTAGCTGCTTTAAATGCTATAACACATCTGGACTCCAATTCAGTTTCGACCGATCCTGATTTTATAAGCAATACGAATTTACATGTTTACACATCAGCAGTTAATAATCTCGGAAAAACATTAGCAGTAGTTACTGATGATATTGACGGACAACTCCGTAATGCAACAACACCTGATATCGGGGCTGATGAATTTACTCCTCTTCCATTTGATTTGGCAGTCATCGCAATTATGGAACCATCTAATCTATATGCACAGGCAGGCGCTACAATTCCAATAAAAGTTAAAATCAAGAATTATGGTGCTGATAGTGTAGCAAACTTCAATGTGGTATGTAAAATTGGAAATGCTGCACCTGTTAATTATCTGTATACAAATTATTTGTTGTCTAATAAAATGGATTCTGTGTTAATTGCCAGTATCACTGTACCTTCTGGTGCCTTTGTGATTAAAGTTTACACATCTCTTGCAACTGACGGCAACAACAATAATGATACACTAAAAATGAATTATTTTGGTGTACCTCTAAAAAATGTTCCATATGCTGAAAATTTTGATAATACTGTACAGGAATGGTTTTCACCTGAATCAGTTTCACTTTGGGAGCGTGGAATTCCTAATGCATCTGTTATTAATGCAGCGCATAGTGCTCCTAATGTATGGACAACCCTTTTGAACGGTAATTATACAAATAGTAACACCAGTATACTGTATACACCGATATTCGACAATGGGCTATTCAAAGCTGATACATTAAAATTCTGGCATTGGGTAGATGCTGAAACAAATATAGACGGTGGTTTTATCGAATATCAGTCTGATTTAACAGGTCCATGGACACGACTTGGTCAAATAGCACCAGATACAAATGCAACCAACTGGTACAATGGTACTACAATGAATGCTTTTACAGGAACAGGTGCAGGATGGAAAAAATCTACCTACAAAATCAGCAACCTAACCAGCTTAGGAAATAAAGTGCAATTTAGGTTTGTATTTACTTCCAATGCGACCAACAGTAATTATAACGGATGGGCAATTGACGATTTTGAGCTCACACTGGCTCCGATTGCTCAGGATGGTGGTGTAATTTCAATCACATCTCCTTCAACAACTTCATTGGTTGGCGACAATGTTATTGTTGATGTAACAGTTAAAAACTTTGGTACAGATACTTTAATTAATATTCCATTGAAGTATCAAATAGGGACGGGCCCGATAATAACAGATGTATTGTTAGGACCTTTAGCACCAGGTGCAACTTCCGGTTTTACATTTACACAGCCATTCCAGGTGGGTACTCAAAGCTATACTATAAAGGCTTTTACAGAAATTTTTGGTGACATTTATACTACAAACGACATGTTTAGTAAATCTGTAACCGTAATGCCTGCTCTAAATGATGTAGGTGTTACGCAGATTATTGTTCCTGACGATACAGTGGGTATGGGTGGTACTACTCCTGTAAAAGTATTGATTAAAAACTTTGGAAGTCAGACACAAACTGCTTTTACAATAGGTTATCAACGTGGAATTCAGCCTGCTGTTGAAGCGACTTGGACGGGTAGTTTGGTTTCGGGAGCTACAGCGGAATTTGTCTTCCCAAATCCAATGTCGATTCCATCGGGGAGTTCATTTAGTTTAGCTGCTTATACCAAATTACCAAACGATGCTTATGTAAAAAATGATACACTCATCTTGTCAATTACAATTTGTAATATTGGCAAACCAGGTGCTATTACAGGGTTGTCAACTGTAAATGCAGGTACCAATAACGTTATGTACAGATTTTCCGGCAGTGTAACAGGTGCTTTATACTATAACTGGTACTATTCAGGTAATGATGTTCATTTTAATTACGACTTAAACAATAAGGATACCGTTTATCTTGATTATGGTCCTGCTGCAACCAGTGGTATATTATCGGTAAAAGCCTGGAACGGAAACTGCGAGGGAAATGCTTCCGAGTTGCAAATATTAATTGGGGTAGGTATAGATGATATCAATGAAAGTAACTTCTGGTTAGGTCAAAATATGCCTAATCCAACAACAGGATTAACAAATATCGAATACTACCTGCCTGCATCGGGAGAAGTAAAATTTGATATCATGAACCTGTTTGGACAAAAAGTTTACTCCTTCAGCAAAAAATCAGATGCCGGCAAACATTTAATTGACCTTGATGTCAAAGATCTATCTTCAGGTGTTTATTATTATACTATCCAATTCAATGACAAACGTCTGGTAAAGAAGATGGTGGTGAACAAATAAATTACTTTTAATTAAAAAAAAAGGGCTGCTTATTTTAGCAGCCCTTTTTTTAATAATATGACATTAAAGTTTTTGACAATAATCTGTAATGTAATTGTTGCTGATTTTTTTCTTGAGTTTGACAGACGAATCGTTTTTGTAATTGTCGAAGTTTTAAATTTAGTCACTATCTCTCAAAGCATCCCAGCCCTGTGCATTCAGCGGAATAGATGTTCCTGATAAGGTAACCAGGTTTGCACCACTGTTTTTATCGGTAATATGTCCGATAATTGAGATGTCCTCCATTTTTCTTACAATTTCAAAATCAGATTGTTCGATGGTAAATAATACTTCATAATCTTCGCCTCCGCTTAAAGCTGCAATGGTTGGAATAATCTTGAAATCATCGGCAAGGTTAATAGTAGTAGGATCAATAGGGATTTTTTCTTCGTAAAGATTACACCCTTTGTCAGATTGTTTGCAAATATGTAGGATTTCCGAAGCCAGACCGTCAGAAATGTCTATCATGGCTGTTGGTTGAATGTTGTTTTCTTTAAGGAGTTTAATAATATCAAGCCTGGCTTCAGGTTTTAACTGACGTTGCAATATATAATCATAACCTTCCAATTCGGGTTGTGCTGAAGGATTGGCTTTATACGCTTCTTTTTCGCGTTCGAGCAATAACAAACCCATATAGGCAGCACCTAAATTGCCGCTCACACAAAGTAAATTGCCTTCTTTAGCACCATTGCGGTATGCAATTTCTTCATTTGCGGCTTCTCCAATAATCGTCATCGAAATAAACAAACCTGTGGTGCTTGAAGTGGTATCACCACCCACCAGATCAACATTGTATTTATTGCAGGCTAGTTTAATGCCTTCGTACAATTCGTCCAAAGCTTCTACTGAAAAACGGTTAGATACTGCAATGCCAACCAGCAATTGTTTTGGAATTCCATTCATAGCTACAATGTCCGAAAAATTAACAATTGCTGCTTTATAACCTAGGTGTTTTAATGGGGTATAAGCTAAATCAAAATGAACACCCTCAACCAATAAATCTGTTGAAACCAAAGTGCTTTTCGTATTTAACAAAACTGCTGCATCATCGCCTACACCTTTAACGGTAGTTTCGTTTTTATATACAATATCTTTTGTAAGATGGTCTATCAAGCCAAATTCACCTAATTCGCCCAGCTCTGTTCTTTTTTTTGTTCTGTCTTCAAACATATTCGGTTGTAATGCTAATTTATTATTCAGTTGCAAAATTACCAAAGTTTTCAATATAAATTACTTTTTAATGAAAGTGATAGTTTTCTCCAATCAAAAATCCATAGGAAAATTAGTTTTTAGAAAATTTAAAAGTATTTCATTTCAAAAAGAATTTAAATATACGATCTGTTAGTCGGTTTATTACAATAGAATGATGATTCATCGCAAATCACAAGAACATTTCTGCCAATATTTTGTTTAATCTGTATAAAAAAAAACCCTTATTATTATTGCAAATGAGAAACAAAAATTATAAATTTGCATTTTTATTTATATTCAGTCTAAATTAAAACGATGATCATTATACATGGAAAACGAGAAGAATCATATTCTTAAAGAAGTAACCAATAGTGAGTACAAATGGGGATTTATTACGGATCTGGAAATGGATACCGCACCCAAAGGACTTACTGAAGATACAATAAGATTTATATCCGCCAAAAAGAACGAACCTGAATTTTTATTGGAATTTCGATTAAAAGCATTTGCAAAATGGCAGGAAATGAAATTTCCGCATTGGGCACATCTTAAGATTGCACCTATCGATTTTCAGGATATCATATATTATGCTGCACCCAAAAAGCCCAAAGAACTTAAAAGCTTAGATGAGGTAGATCCCGCATTACTGGAAACATTCAAGAAATTAGGTATATCGTTGGATGAGCAGAAAATGTTATCAGGTGTTGCTGTGGATGCAGTTATTGATAGTGTTTCTGTAAAAACGACTTTTACAGAGGTATTGTCAAAACAAGGTATCATCTTTTGTTCATTTAGCGATGCAGTTCAAAATCATCCGGAACTGGTGAAACAATACATGGGTTCTGTAGTCCCTTATGGAGATAATTATTTTGCAGCGCTCAATTCTGCTGTATTCAGCGATGGATCATTTTGTTACATCCCTAAAGGGGTTCGTTGTCCGATAGAATTGTCAACTTATTTCAGGATAAATGCTGCCAATACCGGACAGTTTGAAAGAACCCTTCTCATTGCCGACGAAGGTGCATATGTGAGTTATATGGAAGGTTGCACTGCACCACAAAGAGACGAAAACCAATTGCATGCTGCCATTGTTGAAATTGTTGCCATGAAAGATGCTGAAGTAAAATATTCGACCGTACAAAACTGGTATCCAGGTGATAAAAACGGATTGGGTGGAATTTATAATTTCGTTACCAAAAGGGGTATGTGTAAAGGAAGCAATTCCAAAATTTCGTGGACACAAGTTGAAACAGGCTCTGCTATTACATGGAAATATCCAAGTTGCATTTTGTTGGGCGACAATTCAGTAGGTGAATTTTATTCGGTGGCCATTACCAATAATCATCAACAAGCCGATACAGGCAGCAAAATGATTCATCTTGGCAAAAATACAAAGAGTACCATCATCTCAAAAGGTATTTCAGCCGGTTACGGTAACAACAGCTATCGTGGATTGGTAAAAATTACCAAAAATGCAACCAATTCTAGAAACTATTCACAATGTGACTCATTGCTGATGGGCGATAAATGCGGTGCACATACTTGGCCTTACATTAAAGCAGAGAATAGTTCATCTATCATTGAACACGAAGCTACCACTTCTAAAATATCAGAAGATCAGTTATTTTACTGTCAACAACGCGGTATATCTACCGAAAGTGCCATCGGACTGATTGTAAACGGTTACGCTAAAGAAGTGCTGAACAAACTTCCCATGGAATTTGCTGTGGAAGCACAGAAACTTTTATCAATAAGCCTGGAAGGAAGCGTTGGATAGGTTAAAGTAAAAAGGTTTTTAACTTTAAGTACTGAATAAAATTTAGTCCCTTAAAAATTACCTGATATATTAATGATTTTGAAGAAAAATAAATTACAAAACTATGTTACTGAATATAAAAAATTTACATGCATCTATTAACGGAAAAGAGATTTTAAAAGGTGTTAATCTGGAAGTGAACAAAGGTGAAATTCATGCAATAATGGGACCCAATGGTACCGGTAAAAGTACATTGGCATCGGTAATTGCCGGTCGTGATGTATTCGAAGTTACTGAAGGTGAAGTGTTGTATAAGGGAATGAATTTGCTGGATATGCCCATTGAAGCACGTGCCAGCGAAGGAATCTTTATGGGATTTCAATATCCCGTTGAGATTCCGGGCGTGAGTATGACCAATTTTTTGCGGACAGCTGTCAATGAGCAACGAAAATACCATGGATTAGACCCAATGCCATCTGGTGAATTTCTTCGATTAATGGAAGAAAAGAAAAAAATGGTTGAAATTACAGCCAAGCTCAACAACCGATCGGTGAACGAAGGGTTTTCGGGTGGTGAAAAAAAGAAAAATGAAATTTTCCAAATGGCCATGTTGAATCCAACATTATCAATTTTAGACGAAACCGATTCAGGGTTGGATATAGATGCCTTACGCATAGTTGCCAATGGTGTGAATAAATTGCGCAGCCCCGAAAATGCAACGGTTATCATTACACACTATCAACGTTTACTCGATTATATTATTCCTGACTTTGTACATGTACTCTTTGAAGGGAAAATAGTAAAATCAGGAGGTAAAGAGTTGGCACTGGAACTTGAAAGCAAAGGATATGAATGGATTAAAGACAGTTTAGTTTAAAACTGTTTAAAAAACAAATAAAAATGAGAACCGAAATAACAAATTTCCCTCTTAAAGATAAACTTTGCAGTGATTTTGCAACGTATAATGCCCAGATTACTGAAAATGATACTGCTGTAATTAAAAAAGTAAGACAAACTGCGTTTGATCAGTTTTTGCAATTGGGTTTACCTACACAGAAACTGGAAGACTGGCGAAATACAGATCTTACTGAAGTTTATATGGAAGATTATCATCATTACTATCAAAAACCAGCTAAAATCCAGGACATTGACAAAGTCTTCCAATGCAATGTTCCTCATCTCGATACAATAATGCTTGCCCTGTTCAATGGAAGGTATGTTTCAAAAGACACGCCTTTGCACACATTACCCAATGGCGTTATTTATGGAAGTTTTGAGGCAGCATTGCAACAATATCCACAAATAGTTGAAAAATATTTCGATAAAATTGCGGATAGCTCTCAAAATGGATTTACTGCCATCAATACAGCCATGGCATTGGATGGATTTTTTATTTATGTGCCTGATGGTGTCGAAGTTGAAAAAACTTTCCAGATCGTAAATATTATTCATCATGATTATAATATTTGTCTGCAAACACGAAATTTGATTGTACTTGAAAAAAACAGCAAGCTAAGTCTGATTCACTGTGATGATTCCTATAACCATCAAAAAAGCTTAAGCAATACTGTTTCCGAAATTGTTATCGGTGAAAATGCAAGTCTGGATCATTACAAGATGCAGAATGTTAACAATGCATCCACCATAATTAATTCCACCTATTTCAGTATGGAAGCCAATGCCCGTATCACAAGCAATGGGTTAAGCTTGAATGGTGGGATTTTGAAAAACAATTATTACGTAAAAATGAATGGTCAGGGATGCGAAACCAATATTTATGGGTTGTATTTGATGGATAAAAATCAACACATTGATAATCTCGTTTATATAGATCATATACAACCAAATTGTAACAGCAGCGAGCTTTTTAAAGGGATACTCGACGATTCGGCAACTGCTGTTTTTAACGGACACGTGGTAGTTCGGAAGGATGCTCAAAAAACCAATGCATTTCAGAGTAATAAAAATATTTTGCTGACAGATAAAGCCAAAGTCAATACCAAACCTTTTCTGGAAATTTATGCAGATGACGTAAAATGCAGCCATGGTGCCACCGTTGGACAATTGGATAATGAAGCTATGTTTTATATCCGTTCCAGGGGAATAAGCGAACACAATGCCAAAATGTTATTGATGTATGCTTTTGCAGACGAAATTATTCAGAAAATCAACATTGAACCCTTACGGTACCGCACCGAAGACATGATAAAAAAACGGCTGAGAGGCGAATTGTCAGTTTGTGACCAATGTGTTTTGCATTGCAGCAATCCCGAAAAAGAATATAATTTTGAAATTGATCTTGCTAAAATCTAAGGATTGAATGTTTTTACTTTATAAAGGCAAAAGTTTAAAATTGAACTTTTGCCTTTTTTAATTCAAAATTCAAAGTGGTAAATGCTGAAAAACTTAGAATGATTCGTGTTTTCGAAGGATGAAATGACTGAAATTATTATGCAAGCCCTACTGGCTCGATGTCTTTGATAGTATCCTTGTTACAATAATGCAAGCTCAGCGAGCTTGACTTACATTTTACATTAAGGCAAACATTAACCTAAAAATTCATGATTAAACTATAATAATTGTGTATCAAAATTCTGAAAACATCGATACAAAAAAATAGATGCATTCTATTAAACTACCTATTGTTATAACTATTTAGCAGTATAAATTTCAATTTTTTAAGAATTTAATTTCCCATATTTTATTATTTTTTGCTTATTTTGCAAAGATTATGATATTAATTAAAAACGGAGTAAGCATGATGTTGGCAAAACGGGGAAGATACATTTTATTTTTATTGTTTTTTTTAATACAGGCAAGTGTTTTATTTTCTGCAAATTACAGTTTAAAACCGCTCCCTATAGATACTGTGAAGATCAGTAGCAAAGATTTTCAGGCAAATCTAGATAGTTTACTCACTAATTTTTTCGTGAGTCAATCTTTGAAAGTGAATTCTAACAATCTTATCATGTCAGCAGAAGCGGAAGCATACATTGATGTGATTCCTCATTTTTCAGATTCTGTTTACATTAAACGATTACAATCGTTGCCTTCGGTTATTGATATGACTTACAACGATAAGGTAAAGGCTTTTATAGAATTGTATGTAAATAAAAAACGTAAAAATGTAAAAGTCATGCTGGGATTATCTCAGTATTATTTCCCTATTTTCGAAGAAATACTCGACCAGCAAGGCGTACCTCAGGAATTAAAATATTTAACGATTATTGAATCTGCATTGAACCCAAGAGCTGTCTCCAGAGTGGGTGCTTCAGGATTATGGCAGTTTATGTATACCACCGGTAAAATATACGATCTTCAGGTAAATTCATTAGTAGATGAACGTCGCGATCCTATCAAAGCAAGTCATGCTGCTGCCAAATATCTCAAAGATCTGTACGGTATTTATAAGGACTGGACATTGGCGCTGGCTGCATATAACTGTGGACCGGGCAATGTAAACAAAGCCATTAAACGATCAAAAGGGAAAACCAACTTCTGGGAAATTTATGATTATTTGCCAAAAGAAACAAGAAGTTATGTGCCTGCTTTTATTGCCGCCAATTACATGATGAATTACTATAAAGAACACAATCTTTTCCCGCAGAAAATCGATTTTCCTGCACTCACAGATACCGTTATGGTAGATGTGGATATGAATTTTAAAGACATTTCAGAAGCATTGAATGTTCCGGTTCAACAACTCAGGGATATGAATCCTCAATATAAAAATGATATTATACCCGGCAATAGTGAATCCTATTCATTAAAACTTCCTATTAATCTGATAACTACTTTTATTGGCATGGAAGATACCATAGCTGCTAAAACCAAAGAATCATTGTTAAAATATACAGAAGTAACTCCTGCTTCTAATTATTTGAAAATTAGTCCTACTGATGAAATCGTTAGGATTAATTACAGAGCCAAAAAAGGGGATACATTTTTTAAACTGGCTAATAAATTTCAGGTTGATGTGGATGCATTAAGGGAATGGAACCGTATGCGGAATAAAAAAATCGTTGCGGGTCAAAAATTGATTATTTATACAACAAAAAAAGAAACTGCAGACAAAAAAGAAACTGCTGATAAAAAAGAAACGAAACCATTTGTGAACAAAAACGTGGTTTTAAAACCAGACACTGAAGAAATAAAATCTGTTTCAAAAGATGAATCCAAGTCCAAAATGGTTGTGTCCAAAAAGGATTCGAAAATTAAAAAAACGAATGATACTGATGCTAATAGTGAAAAACAAGTAAAAAAATATTCAGATACAACTTATAAAGTAAAAAAAGGAGAATCTTTATCAGCCATTGCCAGAAAATTTGAAGGTATTTCCGTAAATGATATCATTAAATGGAATAATCTAAAAAAAGACGGTAGTATTAATGTAGGCCAGGTATTGAAAATCAAATCTAAATAATAAGTTTCTGCCTTTTAAGTATTAAAAACATTACAAGCAACGAATGAAACCCGCTAAAATTCTGTTATTCCTCTTTTTTGTATTCTTTCTGTTAGCTGGTTTGATCATGGTTTTTCCTAAAAGCGGGATAAAAATCAGTGAAAATATAAGTCTTTATTTCCTTGATTTCGATGAAGTGTTTTCAACCCGTAAACAAGTGTATGCAGATATTTCAGGTATTATCTCCGATCCTTTGGATAGTACAGTAGCTGTTTTAAATATTGATTCTCTGGCTAATGATACATCAAAGGCTTCACGTACTACTTTGCTTGAAAATATCCGCAGAATTGAATATCCAAACAATGATGGTTCTATATTAAATCCCATTTTTCAATCGCTCTATAAACTTAAAGATGCCAACGAACTTATAAGAGTCATCCATTATGGCGATTCTCAGATAGAAGGTGATAGGATTACCGGATTTTTGCGGTATAAATTACAAGCCAAATTTGGAGGATGTGGCGTTGGATTGATGCAATTGATAAATGCAACGCCATCTGCATCCATGGTGGAATCTGTTTCCGGTAATTGTGTTAAATATACATTGATTGGAAAAAGCAGCCCAAAGCCCGGACATAACAGATATGGAGCCATGTTGGGTTTCGCAAGATTCTCCTCAGATTTACAGGATTCTTCGTCAATAGATTCTTCTCATTTTCATGGAAGCATTTATATCAATAAATCCAATATGGGGTATGCCAATACCCGGGATTTTCAAAAATTACGTTTGTTTTATGGATATAATAAAAAAGATGTAAAGTTTAACCTTTTGGCAAACAAAGAAATAGTAAGCAGCGAAATACTTCCGTCCAATAAAGATCTGAATGTGTTTGAATATGATTTTAAAAAATCTCCTTCTTCCATTACAATGCAATTCAAAGGGAAAGACAGTCCTGATATTTATGGTTTTGCACTGGATGCCAACAGAGGAATTGCTGTGGATAACATTCCATTGCGTGGTAGTTCAGGTTATGGTTTTTCTCAGATGAATTTTGAATTTTTAAAGAAATTTTATGAGTTGTTGAACGTGAAACTGGTGATTATGCAATTTGGCGTAAATGCTGTTCCGGAAAACGAAAAAACCATCATTCCCGATTATGCTTACTATGAAAAAGGGTTTTACAAACAGCTTAAGACGATCAAAAGCATTGATAAAGATATTTGTGTCATCGTGATCGGAATTTCGGATCGCTCTCGTAAAAACGGCGATAATTACGAAACCAACCCTAATATCGAAAAAATAAGAAAAGCACAGAAAAATGCTGCTTTTAAGGCTGGTTGTGCCTACTGGGATTTGTTTGAAGCCATGGGTGGTAATAATTCAATGCCCAGCTGGGTTTTTGCCAAACCTTCATTGGCCAACAAAGATTTTACACATTTTAATGAAAAAGGATCACGCATGGTGGCTGAAATGTTTTACAATGCTTTGATTTACGATTATTTGCAATATCTTAAATTATCCGAAACCAGTATAGGGAAATTGACGATGAACAGATGAGGGTAAAAAGGTTTAAGTAAAAAAAGACGGAAGACGGAAGACGGAAGACAGAACAAAGGATTTTGCTAATTTTATAAGTTTAAAAATACCTGAGGTATTAATGAAGAAAATTATATTTTTTATAGTATTTATTTTCGTTTTTTCGGGAATCCTGAATGCTCAGGAAACGCCCTACAAAAATATTGCCTGGTCATTTATCAATCAGCCTGCCGATACACTTCATTTTTTCGGAGATGCAGTGCGCGATTTTGATAAAGTTTGTAAAAACCTGAATCAACTTATTTTGAAAGGCAATAAGCAATTACGGGTATTGCACATGGGTGATTCCCATATTCAGGCCGATTTTTTCTCCGGCAGAATACGTGAACTTCTTCAGGGTTTTGCTCTTGGAATCCAGGGTAGTCGTGGATTTATTTTCCCCTACAATGTAGCGGCTACTAATAATCCTGATAATTACAAGGTTAAATATACAGGAAAGTGGACAAATAACAGGAATACTCAAAAGCAGAACGGCTGTGATTTAGGATTAGCGGGTATTTCGGTAACTACCACTGATTCAGGTGCAAGTATTCAAATAATTCTGAATAACAGCAGTTATCCCTTTCAGGATTTCAATAAAGTAAAAATTTTTCACAATACAGGCAATAGCGTTTTTCAAGTTAACCTAATAGAAAACAATATTGTTGCCGGGACTTATAATCCTTTGGGTTATACTTATTTTACAACGGATGATCATTTTGATACACTTAATTTGATTTTTCAAAAAACGGATAGCCTGCAAACGAATTTTACCTTGTATGGTATTGAATTAGACAATGATGATCCGGGTATAATTTTTTCATCAGTTGGCATTAATGGGGCTGAAGTAGGCAGCTTTTTAAAATGTAACCTGCTGGAAGCTCAATTAAAGGTTTTAGATCCTGAGTGGGTGATTATTTCTCTGGGAACCAATGAGGCATACGGTAAAAACTTTGACAAAATCAGTTTTGAAAATCATTACAATCAATTGATTCAAAGAATTAAAACTGCATTGCCCGAAAGTTTTATTTTATTAACAACACCTGCCGATAGTTACCGTAAAAGACGATACCCTAACCCTGATATGATGGTTGCCCGAAAAGTAATAATGGATATTGCATTTCAAAATGGTTGTGCTGTTTGGGATTTACATGATGTGATGGGTGGTTATAAATCAATAATAAAATGGCAAATGGCTGGTTTGGCAGCCGGCGATAAAATACATTTTTCAAAAGCAGGTTACAGCTTGCAGGGCGATTTGTTGTTTAATGCATTTTTAAAAGCATATGACCAGTTTATAGAAAAGAATTAAAGAAAAGTCGGAAGTTGAGCGAAGCGAAATCCCGAAAGCGAAGCGAAGCGATTCGGGATCGGAAGACGGAAGACAGAAGACAGAAGACAGAAGACAGAAGTAGTATACTCTATTCACCATTAACAATTCACCATTAACAATTAACTATTAACCAATAACAAATATATAAACTTTTAACTTACACATGGATTACCTTAAGGATATTTTCACATACGACCCCCAGGCCCCTATGATATTTACCCGTTTGTATTTCTGGGTATTCTTTGCGGTTATACTAACTGTTTATTCGGTGATTTACAAAAAGAAACCTGCCAGAAATGCCTACCTTCTTCTGGTGAGTTCATTTTTTTACTACAAATCGGGAGGTTATTTTTTCCTTATCCTTGCTTTTACTACTTTGTTTGATTTTGCCGTAGGTTTATGGATTGAACATGCTAAAACACAGGGAAGGAAAAAGCTTTATCTCGCATTTAGCATTCTTCTTAACCTTGGCGTTCTGGCGTATTTTAAGTACAGTTATTTTATAATTGATAGCATCAATAATTTGTTTCACAGCGATTTTAAAGTAGTAAATTATTTAGCATCCTGGACCAATGGTATAGCCGGCACCCACCTGGATATTACTTCGATTATATTACCGATCGGGATTTCTTTTTATACCTTTCAATCCATTAGTTATACTGTATCTGTTTACCGGAATAAAGTAAATGCTTTGCATAATATATTGGATTATGGATGTTTTGTTACTTTTTTTCCGCAGCTCGTGGCAGGTCCTATTGTGAAAGCGTACGACTTTATTCCTCAATTGTATAAAGATTTCGTGCTTTCTAAAAAGGAATTCGGATTTGCTTTGTTTTTGATCCTCAATGGTCTCATTAAGAAAATGTTGATTTCCGATTATATTTCTACCAATTTTGTAGACAGGGTTTTCGACAGTCCGATGGCGTATTCAGGTTTCGAAAATTTAATGGCTGTATATGGCTATGCCATTCAGATTTATTGTGATTTTTCAGGTTATACCGATATTGCGATTGGAGTGGCATTGTTGTTGGGTTTCCGTTTACCTGTTAATTTTAACTCGCCTTACAAAGCCGTCAACATTACCGATTTCTGGCATCGATGGCATATTTCATTGTCTACCTGGTTGCGCGATTATTTGTACATCCCATTGGGAGGAAACAAAAAAGGCAAAATCAGAACATATATCAATTTGTTTCTGGTAATGCTCATTGGCGGATTGTGGCATGGTGCAGCCGTAAGATTCATCATCTGGGGAGGTTTACATGGCTTAGGATTGATGATGCATAAATTATGGATGCAATGGTTTCCTGCCAAAGAAAAAATAAGTTTATGGGGTAAATTCTGGGCTGCTTTACTTACCTTCCATTTTGTGATATTTGCGTGGATATTTTTCAGAGCCGATAACATGGGGAGTGTTTGGAGTATGCTGTCGCAGATAGTCTATCATTTCAACTGGCAGATGATACCAGAAGTAATTGTGTCGTATAAAAACGTTTTTTCTTTAATTCTGTTGGCTTTTCTTATTCATTGGTTACCGGTAGCGACGAAAGAATATTACAAAAATGCTTTCATCCAAATTCCTTATTTGGCAAAAGCCATGGTTGTAGTTTTGGTTGTTTTTATGCTCTATCAGGTGAAATCAGCAGAAATTCAGCCTTTTATTTATTTTCAGTTTTAGTTTAGACCGCCTTGTCCCCTGTAAAGTTTAACAGGTTGAGCCAGTTTAACTTTCAGCACTGTAACATATTTATCCATCACATTTTCCGGTACATCAATATATACCAAACCCGGAACCGGGCTCCATGATATTTTACCGACTACTTTGTGATTGAGTTTTGTACCAATACCAACTACTGTAATTTCTTCAATCTTATTGATCAGACCTTTCAACATGAGTGTTCCGTTGACATTTCCATGCAAAAATAAGTATAGGATGGTTGAATCTTTTGATAGGGTGGAAGGTCCGTAAAAATGACCTTGAGGGATGCCTCCTATGGTTTTGAATATAGCTTCCCCGTTTTTTTTGTTCCAGGCACCCAGTTCTTTGAGTACATGAATTTGTTTTTCAGGGATGCTTCCATCTTCCATTGGGCCCATATCCAACAAAAGATTACCTCCATTCGACACTGCATCCACAAAAATTGTGATGATCTCGTAAGGAGTTTTCCAGATGGTATCGTGGTGAAAACCCCAGTCTTCGGTGGTGGTCATGCACAATTCCCACCAGTTGAATTGAGGTCGTTTAACCGGAAAATTCTGTTCAGGCGTTTCATAATCTCCATAACCCTGCAGGCGACCATTTATAATCGCTTTAGGATTGTCGGAAAGTATCATGTTTCTTACTTTTTGGGCTTCCCATTCTTCGGCACTATGTTCCCAGTCGCCGTCAAACCACCATAGATCAGGCTTAAGTTGAAGGCTTATTTCTTTGATTTGCCCCTGGAAAAAATTACGAAACCGGTTCCATCTGGCATAATCATTTTTAATTAAATATTTTGAGCTGTCTTTTAAAAACCCGGGATAATCTGCATTTGTCCAATCAATGAGGGAAAAATAAGCGCCACATTTGATGTTGCGTTTGCGCAATTCGTCAAAGAATGGTTGTATCATATCCCTTTTTGCAGGCGTGGCTTTTACAATGCTGAGATTGTTCATTTTGGTATCATACATAGCCACTCCATCGTGGTGTTTGGTAGTAATAACGGCATATTTGGCACCACTTTCTTGTATAAGATCTGCCCAGAATGCCGGATTGTAATTCTTAAGCGTAAAGCCTTTTAGTTGCTTCATGTAATCGGCATGACTGATTTTTTTATTGTAAAAACTCCAGGATTCATCTATTCCATCTACTGCATAAATTCCGGTATGTATAAAAATACCCAGCTTGGCATCGGCAAACCATTGCATTTTTTCAGCAATTTCTTTTGAGTCTATTTTGGATTGAGAGAAACTTAATGGCGTGGCGAAAAGAAAAATTGCACAGCTTAAAAATGTTTTTATTAATTTCATATACTTTTCATTGAGTTAAAAATTATATCTTTCTTACACAAGAAATTAGATATTTCCTGCAAATGTATAATTTTTTTTATTCAATAAAAGGCAAAAATGAAAAGAAGATTCAGAAGTGAGTCTGATTAAATGCCAATTGAGTTTAGTTGTGGAATCGTTAACGATTATAGCTCTTTAATCTCAGCCACCAAAGCCTGCAATGTATCTTTGGCATTCCCAAACAACATGTGAGTTTTTGGATCAAAGAAAAGGTAATTCTCGATGGCGGCATAGCCTTTTCCCATTCCTCTTTTCATCACTATGATATTTTTGGCTGCTCTTGCATCAATGATCGGCATTCCATAAATCGGACTGGCGGGATCATCCTGTGCGGCAGGGTTTACTACATCGTTGGCTCCGATTACTATTACCACATCGGTATTGGGTAATTCAGGATTGATGTCTTCGCTTTCGATGAGTTTATCGTAAGGTACATCGGCTTCAGCCAGCAACACATTCATGTGCCCCGGCATACGACCTGCCACAGGATGGATGGCATATTTAACTTCAACACCTTTGCTCTCGAGTATCTTATCCAGATCGTGGCAGATATGCTGTGCCTGAGCTACTGCTAATCCATAACCGGGAACAATGACTACCCTTTGAGAATAATTCAAAAGAACAGCTGCATCCGAAATTGTAATTTCTTTCATATTGCCTTCTTCATGTTCCATGGCAGTTCCTCCACCTCCAAATGCACCTATAATCACATTCAGCAGCGAACGGTTCATGGCTTTGCACATAAGAATGGTAAGAATGGTGCCTGCAGAACCTACCAGTATCCCTCCGGTTAACATTGCCTGGTTGTTGTAAAGGAATCCACCCATAGCAGCTGCAACTCCGGTAAAAGAGTTCAGTAACGAAATTACTACTGGCATATCAGCACCACCGATGGGCATCACAAATGCGATTCCATAAATCATGGAAACTGCCAATAGAAAATAAATCAGATAGGTAATTTCAGCGGGTATCACCTGGCCGAGTGTCATGATATAAATTACAAATACAATCAGAAAAAGCAACAAACCAATGTTAATGTATCGCATCAACGGACTCCGTATACTTCCGATTCTTCCGTCCAGCTTCCCGAGTGCTATCATGGATCCGGCAAAGGAAACACTTCCGATTACAAGTCCAAGTAAAATAGCAAGCACATGTCCGTTCATCATACCTTCAGCAGCAATCAGCTCAGGGCTGATGTGCGGAAATTCCATCATTGAAATCAGGGCAGCACTGCCACCTCCCATCCCGTTAAACAATGAAACCAGTTGGGGCATGGCCGTCATTTTGACTTTTATAGCGATGGTCCAGCCGATAATGGTTCCAATGGCAATAGCTGCCATTATATATCCGATGTTCCCGATGGGTTGTCCGTTTTGTTTATGAAATAAAATGGTAGTGATGATGGCCATCACCATTCCGATGCCAGCCCAGGTATTGCCTTTGCGGGCAGATTCGGGATTGCTGAGCATTTTGAGTCCTACAATAAATAATACCGAAGCAATCAGATAGGATAATTCCAATATAGAATCGGTGAGCGTAAAAGAGATAGTTTCTGATATTGTGAATAGTTCGTTCATAGTTTCTTAGCTTTTATTTTTTCGGTTTCTTTTTAAACATATCCAGCATGCGGTCGGTTACTACAAATCCACCTACTACATTCAGGGTTCCCAGAACAACTGCTAAAAATCCCAGTACCATGGCCAATGTGGTTTGTGCATGCCCCATCACGATAATGGCTCCGATAATTACAACACCATGAATGGCATTGGCTCCCGACATCAATGGTGTATGTAGGATGGCAGGCACATTGCTGATAACTTCTATGCCCAGAAAAACAGATAATATCACCACAAAAATGGCTTGGTGGTATTCAAAAAAGAAAGTGAATATATTTTGCATTTTAGCGGGGTTTAAGAATTAATAAAAGTTTTAAACTGTTCATTGATCCATTGATTTTCATGTGTCAAACAAGTTTTTTTTACGATGTCATCCTCAAAATCAAGTTTTAAAGATCCTGTTTTTTCGATGATTAATTTAAGAAAATGCATGAGGTTATTTCCAAACATTTTGCTGGCATCAGAAGGCATTTCTGAAGGATAATTGGATTTTCCCACAATGGTAATACCCTGATGAATGATTGTTTTATCGTTTTGTGTAACTTCACAGTTGCCTCCGGTAGAAGCAGCCAGATCGATAATGACTGAGCCGGATTTCATGGCTTCCACTGTGGCTTTTTCGATCAACAAAGGCGCTTTTCGACCGGGGATTTGTGCGGTACAGATTACCACATCCGATTTTACGGCATGGTCGTGTATCAATTGCTTTTGTTTGTTTTTAAATTCATCCGTTTGTTCAACGGCATAGCCTCCGGCAGTTTTTTCTTCAATGGCTCCTTCTACTTCTATAAATTTACCACCCAAACTGCTAACTTCTTCTTTAACAGCTGAACGCACGTCAAACACTTCTACCACTGCACCCAGTTTACGGGCAGTGGCAATAGCCTGCAATCCTGCAACGCCTGCACCCAGTATGAGCATTTTAGCGGGACGGATAGTGCCGGCAGCGCTCATAAACATCGGGAAAAAGTGAGGAATAAGTAGTGCCGATTCCAGAACGGCTTTATAGCCTGAAATGGTAGCCATGGATGATAGAATATCCATCGATTGCGCTCTGGAAGTTCGGGGAATCAAATCGAGACTGAATACGGTTTTGTTGTTTGCCAACAATTTTTGAACAATTTCTTTGTTGAAATAAGGATTTACAACACTGATAATGATCTGATTGCTTTTTGTAGAATCTATAACATCAGCTTGAGGTGCATTGATCATGAGAAGCATGTCAGCCTGATGAAGGATTTGGCTACGTTCTGAAATGACTGCTCCTGCAGTTTCATATTGATTATCTGTTGCAAATGCCCTGATACCGGCTCCTTTCTCAACCCATATTTCTACATTGAGTTTTTTTAAATCGCTGACCCCTTCGGGCAATAAGCTTATTCTGTTTTCAAAATCGGGTTCTCTGATGATACCTATAACCATTGCGCTCTGTTTTATTTTATACCAACGTTAGCTTGTATCATAAACTATTGTTAATGAAAAAAGTTTTCAAAAAATTAAGATTTATCGTAAATACTTTGAGTATTATCATTTTCGTAATGAAAGGTATTGTTATGGTATAAACAATTTTATGAACAGATTACAGATATTCAGTAAAATAATTTAATATTATTATTGTAACTGATGATTTCATTCTTAATTTTGCAAAAAATAAAAACAGGGCATCATGGGAAGAGCATTTGAGTTTCGTAAAGCGCGCAAGTTTAAACGATGGGGCAATATGGCCAAGGTATTTACTAAGATTGGGAGAGAAATTACCATGGCTGCTAAAGCCGGTGGTGGCGATCCTCACATGAACCCCCGATTAAGATTGTTGATTCAGAATGCAAAGTCGGAGAACATGCCCCGTGAAAACGTAGAAAGAGCCATCAAAAAAGCTACGGAGAAAGATACAAAGGATTACAAAGAAATGGTGTACGAAGGCAAAGGTGCTTATGGTATCGCAATATTGGTTGAAACAGCCACCGACAATCCCGTAAGAACCGTTGCCAATGTTCGCAGTTATTTCAACAAATACAATGGTACTTTGGGAACCACAGGCATGCTGGATTATCTTTTCGAACGCAAATGTTCCTTTAAAGTAGCAAAAAAAGAAGGCATTGTTTTGGAAGATCTTGAATTTGAACTGATAGATTTTGGTGCAGATGATGTATTTGAAGAAGATCAGTTTATCCTTATTTATGCAGAATTTTCTTCTTTTGGACCGATACAGAAATATCTGGAAGAAAATGCATTTACAATAGAAGCATTTGCATTTGAACGCATCCCCACTGAAATGAAGGAAGTAACACCCGAGCAACAAGTGGAAGTGGATAAATTACTCGAAAAGTTGGAAGAGGACGAAGATGTGACCAATGTTTTTCACAATATGAAAGTGAGAGAATAATTCTTATTAAAACATTTAATCTATATTCAGTCTTTATCCACCGAAATCTAATATCGTGCATGATGCTGATAAACTGCGTTTAAAGCAATTTATTAATATGAAGGATGGGGTGTTTTAATATTAGATGTGTAAAGGTGCTTAATGCATCACACCTTTTTAACCTCTATGGCGTTCAAGCCTTTGAGCCCGCGTTCGAGTTCAAAAGTAACCATGTCATTTTCCTCGATGGTCTCCAATAAACCGTTGACGTGCACAAAATATTTTTCTTGTGTATCCGTTTCTTTGATGAAACCGTAACCTTTTGAATCATTAAAAAATTCAACCCTTCCATTTCGTATAGAAGGAATTTCGATATCTTCTCTTTTAGGAACACCTATTTCTATGGTGCTTGCATCGATCACAATTCTTTTTGATGGATCGGGAGGCGTATCTGTTACATTTCCATATTCATCTACATATGCCATCATATTTTCAAGATCGCCACCCAATGAATTTTTCTTCCGTTCTTCACTCCTTTGTTGCTTTTCTTTTTGCTTCAAGAAACGTTTCTTCTCTTTCTCTTTTTTGTTAAAGCTTTCTTGTGATTTTGCCATACGTTTTTTGATTTAAATTTATACTTCTACAAAAGTACAAATTTTTTATAACAATCAGTTTAAGCAAAATCCTATTATTCTCAACGCTATCGGATATCTTATTATGCGACCGAGTGTTGACAAAAATTGTGCTTGTTATTTATCAATTCGACTCAGTATATTTTTTGTAATTGTCAAGTATGGCTTGCCAGCCGTTTCTTTGCAAATCTATTGGGTTTTCTGTTTCTGCATCAAAGGTTACAGTCACTTTTGTTTTGTCTCCTGAATTCTTGAAGTTTACAGTTACTTGTCTACCGTCTTGCATTGTATAAATGAATTTTTTGCCTTCAACTATCTCGTTGTAAACAGCTTCAAAGTCAAAACCGAAACTTCCGTCTTTGGCTTCCATTCTTGCGGTATATTTTCCGCCAACCCGTAAATCGTTGCTTGCTGTCGGACATTGCCAGTCGTCTGTTGCGAAATTCCACTTTGTAATGTATTGTGGTTGTGTGTAATAATTCCAGGCTTTTTTATTGTCAGCAGAAACATCCGCTTGAATGGTAATTTTTGTTGTTTCCATTGTGTTGTTATTTTATTGGTTCGTAAATCAATTGAACTACACCTGATTTAAAAACATTGGATTTGATTAATTTTAATTTCACTCGGTCTTGTATATTTTCAAATAAGGGTTTACCACTTCCCAATACTATTGGGTGAATAGAAATTCTGTAAGTGTCAATCAGATTTAATTGGATGAATGTCTTAATGATACTTGCTCCTCCAAAAAGCCAAATGTCTTTCCCAACTTCATTTTTGATAGCTGCTACCTTGTTTAGAATGTCAGAACTTATAATTTTGGCATTGTTGTATTGACTTTGCTGAGTCGAAAAAATATACTTATGTTTAGTTTGAATATTCTTCCATAGATTGAATGTAGCTTCATTCAAATTATTGTCAGGCTGATATTTGCCCCAGTTATCAAAACTCACTCTTCCGAAAAATACGGTGTCAATGGTTGATAAAAAGCTGCCAAAGTCCATATCATCGTCCATAATACACCAATCAATTTCACCGTTTGAGCCTTCGATATAACCGTCCAATGTAACAGCCAGGTCTAAGATTACTTTTCTCATCTTTTTAAGTCAAAATTATTGTGAAGTGTTGTAGTTGCAATTGCTGCCAACACTTTTCTATATGAACTTATCGCTGATAAAAATATGCAATTACAACCAATTAATAGCGGCTTTGTTTACCAAATTGTAAATATTTTTCTTTCTTTTGTTACTCTTTAATAGTAATAATTTCCCTCAGCCTTATATCCTTGCAGGAAGCCCCTATCATCATCCTGAAATCACCGGGTTCTAGCACTTTTTTCAGATGGATATCCAGCATCGACAGCATTTCTGGTAGAATATCAAAACTTACTGTTTTGGTTTCGCCTGCTTTTAGATGAATACGTTGGAAGCCTTTCAGTTCAATAATCGGACGTGCAACCGAAGCCAGTTCGTCGCGGATGTACAATTGTACTACTTCATCTCCGTCCTTGATTCCGGTATTGGTGATTTTGCAATGGATGATGGTGGAATCAGTTGCCTTAAAGTTATTTTTTTCGATGTGAAGATCTGAATATTCAAAAGTTGTATAACTCATTCCATAGCCGAAAGGGAAGAGAGGCTGTCCGGTAAGGTTGTTGTAATCATCACCACGACCGGTGGGCTTGTGATTGTATACCAGTGGCAATTGTCCTTCAAAGACGGGGAAAGTAATCGGTAAGCGTCCGGCAGGATTGTAATCGCCGAACAAAACATCAGCCACTGCATTGCCGCCTTCTTCGCCGGGATACCACACATCGAGGATAGAAGGTACATTTTTAATCCAGTTGTTCATTGTAATGGCACTTCCTCCTACTAAAACCACCACCATTGGTTTGCCGATTGCTGCTACTTTGTTAATCATTTCTTCTTGCCGACCTGGCAGGCTGAGGTAAGCACGGTCTCTGAATTCGCCTTCTTCAATGCCCACAACTACAATGGACACATCGCTTTTCTTTGCCAGTTCCACCGCTTTGTTAATTTCTTCCGTTTCGTTATTGATCACATCTGCATTCCAAACCAAACGGAAGAAGGCATTGCCGGTGGGTTCATAATATTCAATGCGGAGGTCGTAGATGTTGTCTTTTTCAAAGCTATATTCGGCAACGATGGTTTGCTTGCTAAGCTTTTTCCAGTTATCAATAATTAATTTATTGTTGAGATAAAGACGATAGCCATCATTGCCATCGATACCGATGTTGAACTTTCCGGTTTTAGGGGCTGTTAATTTCCCAGTCCACCTTACGGAATAAAAATCATAGTTTAATTTTTCGGGATCCGGCGAGAATAAGGTCCACTGAAACTGAATCTGTTGATCAATTCGTGTTAATGCAGGTTTTCCCGCCAATGTTACATTATTGAAATATTCTCCAAAAACTCCTTTTTGTGATTTACCATCAACAATACATGATAAAAAATCAGTAGTAACTGTATGGTATTCCACATTTTCGCGATCACATCCTTTTGCATATTGAATGCTAAGCTGTTTGCCTAATTTGTTTTTGATTCCATCTAATATGCTTATCGGATCAATGCCGGGTCCGCTGTAACCGCCCAAACGGGCTTCTGCTGCATCGGCACCGATAATTGCGATGGAATGTATTGTTTTTGAAAGAGGCAGTGTTTTGTGATCGTTTTTGAGCAACACAATGGATTCTTTAGCTGCTGTATTTGCCAGTTGACGATGCGTTGGATGTCCATTCCAAACAGCCGCTGCTTTGGTGTCGGTATACGGATGATCGAACAAACCCAGTTCAAATTTTAAGCGCAATACACGGGCAACAGCTTGATCTATTACTTTCTGATCGATGCGTCCATTCAGAAATGGTGGAGAAAAGAGTTTATAATGATCGTAATTGGTCTGAAAAACAACATCCAATCCACCATTGAGAGCCTGAACAGTAGATTCAGGATAATCCTTTGCAGTAAAATGCAATACATTAGCACCTCCGGTAGCTCCGGCATCGGAAATAACAAATCCTTTAAAACCCCATTCTTTTTTTAAAAGTTGATTCAATATCCAGTCGTTGGAAGAACAGGGGCTGCCATCAACTGAATTATACGAAGTCATTACAGAACGGGAACCCCCGCGTTTAAAACATGCTTCGAAAGGTGGAAGAAAGATTTCTCTCAACAGTCGTTCGTTCCAATGGATGGGATAACTGTCGCGTCCACCATCTCCAACATTGGCCAGCAAATGTTTTGGAGTAGTGATCACGCCAATTTTTTCAAATTCCGAAACATAAGCTACACCCATTTCCGAAACTAGAAAAGGATCTTCACCATAAGTTTCTTCGGTACGACCCCAACGTACATCACTGGCAATATTCACTACCGGTGATAAAATCTGTCGTATACCCCGGGTTTTACTTTCAGTAGCAATGGCTTTGGAAACCTGATGCATCAGATCAATGTTCCAGGTAGCTGCCAGCCCTATCGCCTGAGGGAATGCAGTAGCACCCCGTCTTACCAGACCATGCAAAGCTTCATCAAAAGGAATGATGGGAATTCCCAACCGACTTTCTTCTATAAAAAAGTGCTGCATTTCATTTACTAATACTGCAGTTTCAATTGCAGTAGCTCCGGCACCATAGCTCATCAATTGCTGTGCTGCATCTGCATTCTGCCCCACTGTGCTGATTTGAAAACCAAAAATGCCTGTTTTGTACTTCTCTTTTTCTTTGCCTATATCGCCGGGTATCATAAACAACTGCCAGAATTTTTCTTCGGGAGTCATGCGCGAAAGCAGATCAGTTACTCGGACTTCAATAGAGGCCAGCGAATCTTTATAGATCTGTGCCTTCGTCTGAAAACACATTGTAAACAGTATAAAAAAAAGTAGTAATTTTTTCATTTAAAGGGGTTGACTTGAGAATGGATAGATTTAAAAAAAATTGATACAGTTATAAAAGGCAAAAATAATAGAAAGATTTTTATAAATGAGAGAAATTGTGAAAAAACTATTTTCAGATGACTCCATTTTCCAATCTTAAGAAATTATTAATTTTCAATGAACTAAATATATCTTATTGATTATTTGTTTATTTTTGTGAAGCTATTATTGATGAGATAGCATTAGCTAAAATCAAAAGATGAAAACAGAAGCATTTGTTATATTACTGGTGGATGATGAACCCGATATTCTTGAATTTTTGGGATACAACCTCCGCAAAGAAGGCTATATTGTTTATACTGCCAAAAACGGAATGGAAGCGATTGAGAAATCCTCACTTATTTTACCTCATTTAATTATTCTGGATGTGATGATGCCTAAAATGGATGGTATCGAAACCTGTACTGAAATTAAAAAGAACCCGAAATTAGCCAATTCAATTGTAGTATTTTTGACTGCCAGAGGCGAGGATTATTCACAATTAGCCGGCTTTGCAGCAGGTGCTGATGATTACATCACCAAACCAATCAAACCCAAGTTGATTATCAGTCGTGTAAAAGCACTGCTGAGACGATACAAAGAAGATGATCAGCCCAAAGATGTTGTTGAACTCAAAGATATTGTCATTGACAAAGAGAGATACCTCGTAATTAAAGACAATAAGGAAATTATTTTGCCCCGCAAAGAATTTGAACTGCTTTCTATTTTATGTTCAAAACCCAATAAAGTATTTACCCGCAGCGAAATATTTTCAAAAGTCTGGGGAGATGATGTCATCGTTGGCGACCGGACCATAGATGTACATATCCGTAAAATAAGAGAAAAAATTGGGATTGAGAATCTTAAAACCATCAAAGGTGTTGGTTACAAATACGAAGAATAATGTTTAATTCAAATCCTAAGAAAATAGCGCTGAACAATGCGGTATTGATTGCCTTGTGTTTTATGGTCATTTATGCTGTTTTTTCATTCATATTTGCCGAATTTCAGATTGTTACTTTTATATTTCTTTCTTTCTTTTTATTTGCTTTTTCTTTTCTGATTATCAGGTATTCAGTAGAAAAGTTTATTTATGAGAAAATAAGGATTATCTATAAAACCATTCACAATTTAAAAGTTCCCAAAAAGAATTTCAGAGAACATCAAAACGGATCCAATGATTTGCTGGAGAATGTAAATCAGGAAGTATTGGATTGGGTGGAAAATAAAAGCAAGGAAATAGATGATCTGAAAAAGCTGGAGATCTACCGAAGAGAATACATTGGAAATGTTTCGCATGAATTAAAAACACCTATTTTCAATATCCAGGGTTATATTTTAACACTGCTGGATGGAGGACTCGATGATCCTTCCATCAACAAAGAATATTTATTGCGTACCGAAAAGAGCATCAATCGTATGATTGCCATTATTCAGGATCTCGAAGAAATCTCAAAACTTGAATCCGGAGAACTTAAGCTTGAGTATTCAAAATTTGATATCATAACATTGGTGAAAGAAGTAATTGAATTTTTAGAAATTAAAGCGAAAAAGAAAAAAGTAAAGTTAAATATTTCTGATATCAATGAAAAGCAGATTCTCGTAAAAGCTGATAAAAAGCGAATCCGTCAGGTATTGACCAATTTAATAGAAAATTCAGTTAAGTATTCTGTAAATCAAAATGCAGTTACCAAAATTAGTTTTTTCGATATGGATGAGTATATTTTAGTAGAAGTTGCTGATAATGGGATTGGTGTAAGTGAAGCTGATATTCCCCGTTTATTTGAACGCTTTTACAGGACTGATAAAGGGAGATCCCGTGGAGAAGGAGGTACTGGTCTGGGCTTGTCCATCGTAAAACATATCATAGAAGCCCACGAACAAACCATCAATGTAAGAAGTGGCGTTGGCGTGGGGACTACGTTTGGGTTTACTTTGCAGAAAGGGAGTTGAAGTGGAAAGGTTAAATGTTAAATAAAATTGCGATTAACGATTTTAGAAGTAAAAAGTAAAAAGTAAAAATAAAAGAATTAAAAAGAAAGAACATTCCGGCTATACTTCTAAAATCTAAAATCGTTAATCTTTGTTCGCAGATCAAAATAATAACATTAGACGAATACCGAATTTTATTAAAAAACAATTCTGTCCAACAACCACTAGGGTAAAAGTCTCCCCTTTGGGGA
>JBBRCQ010000026.1:0-49206 GCA_038204725.1 Bacteroidales bacterium
AGTAATTGCGCCTAAACTATCCAGAGCAGACATATTTATCGGCATATTTACGGTATCTCCTATACATGCCTGAGTACTTCCAATCTGAATTGTCTGTGTATTACCCGGAACGGATAAAAATACAAGAATAGAAAAAATTAATGTTTTAATTAAATTCATCATAGATCTTAATGGTTTGGTATAATAATCATCAAATGTGAAGCAGAAAATTTTCTTGTTTTTCCTTCTATTTCAATTTTATAAGAATAGGTTCCGGCTTCTAATCCAGATCCGTCAAAGCGTAAATTATAGCTCCCTGCTTTTTGTTTAGCTGAAACCAATGTTTTTATTTCTTGTCCTAATATATTATATGCCTTTAAGGTTACAAAACCATCTTCTGGTAATTCGTATCTAATTTCGGTGGATTTACTAAATGGATTTGGGAAATTAGGACTCAATTCATAATCTAAAAATTGTGAAATACTTATGTTTGGAATACTTAAACTTATTTCATCAATTACTTGAGCATTTCCATCTGCAAACTCACTATGATTATCAAGTGTAAACATGACGTGGTCTTTTTCAGAAGCCTCTCTGTTTATTCTAACTTTCATAATAAAAAGAGGCTCATCCTTTGAAAAACTCATTGGAAATAAACTATCCCAGGCAAGTTTTAGTTTTCCTGCATTTGCATTATACATAAATCCCGGCATTGAAGATACAATACTTTCAATATTTATCAGTTCATTTGGATAGTCCATCAGATAAGTGATGGCAGCAGCCTGAAATTTATTTTTACAGATAACCGGCAATTCAATCAATTGATTTCTATCCGCTGTTATTTCACCTTTTTGATTCAGCATAATATTTGAACTTTTTGCAAAAACAGCTGAATACGAACCGTTTACATCGCCCGCACAAAGAGTTTTGATAGGATGATAAATATTAACTTTTTCAACTTTTACGGTATCTTTCAAAAAACACCAATCATTGATTAAGAAATTATTGATTTCACCAATGATTCGTTTCCTTATCAAAAGAGCATCTGATCCAGAAATAATCCCTGAATTGTCAACATCAGCGGCCTTTACTTGTAAACTATCAAAAGATGATAACCCTATCATTTGCCTTCTAACGATTAAAGCATCTGTTGAATTTACGCCACCCCAGGGCATATCAGCTGCTCCATCTATTAAATAACTGGTTTTTGATTTGAACCCAAAATCATAATCTCCAGATAGATTGGTAAATACAGAATCTAACACATTCCCATTTAAATTTCGTAAATATACAAGAATATTTTTCAAAGGTGTATTTGCAATGTTCCGGTAAGTGACATTACCAGAGATTAACCGTGGATAACCTAGGAATGTATAGGTATCAGGTGAGTCTTTCATAGGTTCTGTGTTGCCAACATTGTCTTCTGCAATACTGATAAACTTGTATTCATCATCTTCAACACCTGTAATTTGCAAAACACTATCTATGTTATAAGTCCCTACCAATTCATAGTTTCCTGTATTTTTGGCCATAAATAATTTTACTTGTTTTACACCCGACCCATTGGGATCATCGTTTGCTGTAAATGAAATTTGAATAAAGTTAGTATCTGTAATGGGTGGTAATGGATTTACAAAACTTGTTGGATAATGAGCATCAACAACGTTTTTCCATATATTTGTCATAATTGGATCGTTAATATCAAAAACGATAGAAGCTTCAGCAGTGATTGAATCGCCGGTTTGTACAGTGTTTTTGGACATCATTGTAAAGCTGACAAATCCTTCTCCCTTATGGTTTATGGTATCATTCACCAATAAAAATCCTTTGTTGGCATTATTGGGTACCAGACCCGTTAAAGGATCAATAGATTCCAATATCCAGAATGCTTTTTTGTTTTGGATATCAATTCCGGCTGTAACATCAACCATAACTCCTAACGAATCGGAAACGTCTAAACGCGTAGAGTAAAATGTAGTATTTTGAGGTACATTAAATATAAAATCGCCAAAGCCAAAATCGCCTAAACGAAGCGAAAGTATATTTGTAGATGAATCAAAAGGCATATCTATTCGCACTTTTTGAGCTGGAACGGTTGCAAATTCGGGATCATTTTCATATCGTATAGTATAGGGAAGTTTGTCGGATATAGCCACCATTTTTTGTTGTCCATACCCTTCAGGGCCGGTAATATCATTTGGATCGGAAGAACATTCAACAGGAATAAACAAGACGTATGTAGATGCATGTTTTAGACATTGATCAGCATCGGTAACGGTAACTGTATAATTTCCGGAAGAAGTTGCCGTTGTTGTATAATTAGGCCAACTACAAACATAAGGTGGTTTGCCACCGGAAACCGAAGCGGTAAGTGTTATAGATGGTGCTTGTGCATTACTGCAATAAGTAGTCGTTACATTTCCTCCACTTATTGATACATTCATATCGGTAATATTATCGATAAATATATCACCCTGACCGGTACAACCATTAGCATCGGTAATAAAGCAGGTATAGGATCCAACCGCCAGGTTACTAATAGTTGTGCCTGTTCCACCGTTTGACCACTGATAAGTGTAGGGTGAGGTTCCGCCGCTTACAGCTACCGTTGCACTTCCATCAGATGCTCCGCAGGATGCATCTTCTTTTGTAAAGGTTATCTGAGCCAAAGTAATTTCCGGCAACATACATAGCATCAACAAAACAAGCGTATATTTCAGAATATTATTTATGATATCCTTTTTCAACCTACGATTATCATTTGCAACAACAATAATACTTTCAGTCAATGCTGAAGTGGTTGTATGTTTATTAAATTCTCTTTTTTTCATTTCAGTAAATCTTAATGTTTCCAATTTCTGGTAAAATAATTATTCACAAGCATCGCCAATGCCATTGCAATTAACATCCATTTGATCCGGATTGTAAAACTTAGGACAATTATCTATCATATTCAGGACACCGTCATTATCCATATCAGGATCACAGGCATCGCCTAAACCATCGCCATCAGTATCCAGCTGATCAGGATTTGGTGTTAACTGGCAATTATCACAGGCATCGCCAACTCCATCACCGTCACTATCCAATTGATTCGAATTTGGATAATAAGGGCAATTGTCAATATTGTTAAGTACTCCATCACCGTCAATATCAGGATCAAGATTATTGGGCAAACCATCATTATCCATATCCTGATCACAAGCATCTCCGATATAATCTCCATCTATATCAGATTGAGTTGGATTAAATACAGTAGGGCAATTATCGCAGGAATCGCCAATATGATCATTATCCAGATCTGTTTGTAATGGATTATACTGTTTATAACAATTATCGCAATTATCACCAATCCCATCACCATCCATATCGGCCTGATTGTGATTAGCAGTTAAAGGACAATTGTCGCAAGCATCCCCAATGCCATCCCCGTCACTATCTGTTTGAGTTGGATTGGGATTACAAGGGCAATTATCATTCAAATTTATAATTCCATCATTATCAATATCATTCGCAGCTATCATCGAGGTTGGGTTGTGTGAATTTAAATAAACAGCAATATTGGACGAAACAGCAAAAGAATCCACAATTGCTGCAAATTTCCACTGGTTATTTTCTTCAATAAAAAAGAAAGGTGTTAATGATTTTGTATTATCTAAAAAGGAAACATCAGCCATGCCCAAAAATCCACCTTGTAGCAATAAGCCGAACTTAAAACGAATTCCTGTTATAGAATCAATTATATTTTGAAATTTCAGCCTGGTTGTTGGATTAGAAAGTACATTATTAATCACTATCTGGTCAGAAGCTTTATAGAGAGCAATTACACTATCTATTTCTCCTTGCTTGTATGCTTTGAGCAACTTACATAATTTTGCTGTTGGTGAATTGACAATATTACTGTTTTGCAATCCTAAAACGTCATCAATCAGCCAACCTTCGTTTACAGGCGAAATCATACCATCTAAAACATACAACAATTGAGAGCCACATATTTCATGAGCAGGATCAGAACGATAGCCCGAAGTGTCTTTTGGAATTACAATGTTATAAGATACAATATTATAAGTTGGAAATGTATCAAGCAATGGACGATTGATTTCTAAATCATAAATATTACTGTAATTTACTGACTTACTTGCAAATATTTTCGTAGAAGAAAAACTGCAGGTTATTACTATGATTATTAAACTAATCTTAAGCAATATATGGTATTTGTTTTTCATAACTTTTTATTTTACTATTTTTATTTCCAACATCTTTGAGCTATCAGATTAACGCTTACACTTTCGGTAACCCAGCTAAGAAAAGTAACAGTTCCAACAATGTCTGCTTTTACACATATATTCCCAAAGCTTTTGGTTGCACCGGACGGCATGCAATATTCAAGAGGGTCAGGAGTAATGGTACCCACCAATAATAAACTTGCATCTAAAAGTTTACCTCCTAGCACAGTTCCGCTTACACCTCCTCCGATAGATCCTGTTATTCCTAAGCTATAACAAATATCTACTCCATCGCAGGTTGTTTTTACATTCCCTAATGATAATGCAGCTCCAATACTTGCCATCAATCTTACGTTTAACGATGCTACATAAGGTATTCCGTAGAATGGGAAATCGCATTGATAACCCAAATCGTAATTATACGTTCCGTTATAAGCATACATATCTTTGATACATCCTGCTTTCGGACAACAAAGTTTTCCGGTTGCAAAGCTTATATTTGCTGCTGGCCCACCTGTAGTACCACAGGGTCCCATTTTTATATTACCAATGACTTTATCAATATATTCAATAATTTCACCGGGTTTAAATAACCCCATACCTGCTTGAAATTGTGATTGAGCATCTTCATCCACTGCTGCAATGTTAGCTACTGCTGTTTTGGTCGTATTATTTGGTCCTTTCCCTGTAAAAGTAACGGCTAACGAAGCTTCACTGGCCGAAAAAATACCGGCTGGCACAGTCGTTGGACTTATAGTTACTGTATTTTCCAAACCTGGAGGATCTGTTGTAATTATAAACTGATCTTTTGTGATCGCATCTCCTTTTTTCCAGCAGCATTGATTTGAAACAGCGGTAAGACTATTCATTCCATCTGTAACAGTCAGTGTCATTTGACTTACATCGCTAAAACTAAAATTAGCCCCAGTTACTTTCAAAGTATAAACAGTTGTTTGTTGCGGACTTGCTTTAGGATTCTGTGATTTTGGATTGTCGAGACCGGTAGCTGGTGTCCATAAATAGCAACAGTTGCTACATCCACTTCCTCCGATGTTAACACTTGAATCTTTTAGTATTGATTTATCCGGACCTGCATAACCCTGAGATACTGCATTTAATGGCAATAAAATACATAGCACTATGATTGCTGCTAAATATACAAGCATGTATTTTATACTTGTTATCTTTTTATTGTAATTCTCAATGATTTTCATTTGTTCTTATATTAATTATTTCAAGTAAATTATTGATTAGAAACTGAAATCGTAAAACCTAAACCGGCAATAGTTCTTGTATATATTACAATAGATCCGGTAACACCAGGTCTGAGAATATTAGCAGGTTCGCCTTGAATCATCAATGGAATGTGTAATAATGATAAATTTGAAGCCAGTCCTGCTGCATCTGTCGAAATTGGAGAACCTGTATAACTCTTTATATCTATGGAAGGAGCTACAATATCCGTATTCCCTAAATTGGCATATTCTACTGTAAAACTTGAAACCCTTCCACTTCTTACATTATTGGGGGCAATTGCATTGACCGATAAGTAATTAGGTGTCCCGTTTTTTACTTCAAATCCATTCGGAATGACTATATTTCCTTCGCATAGATGTTCAACTATTACATCATAAAAACCCGGAACAGCATTTTTAAGATCAAACCTTACAAAAACTTTTGTAATATCCACCAATTGAAGTGCTTCAGCATAAATGGTATCAACTCCTTTTACCAACTTTATTTTCATGAATGCATTAAACTTCGATCCCATTAAAGCAACAGTGATTTTACCTGTATTTCCTCCATTATTTGCATTGATGGAACGTACTTCAAAATTCAGAATTTCAGGTTTTATATTTATATTTTGTTTGTTGGAAACCAGCGTTCTGCCATACAACAACAAATAATAATTCCCCTTGAAAAGATAGGGAACTAATAATTCCTGATTCCCTAAATATGGAAATGAGTGAGTGTATTGGTAATTCAAGCGGGTAGATAGTTGATTATATTTTAGATACATTTCGTTAGATCCATTAAGAGAATCAGCTTTTAAGGTAGACAGCATAGATTCACCTTTTAATGAATCAGGTACTTCTATCAGGTAATACAAATCAGTATTGTTAAACAATGTATCTTCTCTCGCGATATTAAACTGAAGTCTTTGCATATCAATGTAAGAAATAGCCGATGAATAAGAAGTATTATTTGTATCATTGCTTTCATAGATATTATTTAAAATATCGCTGCGAACAATTACATGATAATCTCCAATTGCAATACCCGGTATTTTATTATTTACCGATCTGTTTTGAGTGCCCAAAGTTGGAAGGTTTATATTAGATTGATATTCACCTATTAATTTATCACTGATATCCCAAACAGTATCGGCAGATAAATAAATCATATCTTTCATAATCCCAGTTGCCGGGTTGGGTCCTATATTTTCAATAATCCATGAAATGCTATCATTCACGCCTACCATAATACTGTCAGGCAAAACAATTGACTTTACTACAATATCAGCCGGAGGAGGTTGCGTTGAAATTATAAAAGCATTTGCAGTATTATTGTTTTCACCATTGAATTCGAAAACCGCATCGGCATTGTCTGTTTTAAAAATCAATATAAAATTTCCGGCATTTCCAACTGGTATTGTAACATTCACTGAATCCAGATAATATTGTGCAGTATCTAATATCCCTTTGGAATAATTATAAGTACCAATATTAACATCTCCCTGATTAATAGTGAAATCGGTTGACAGGAATATCTTATCGGTCCAGTTCCCGGTAATTGTTGGGCCAACCCCTTGATTTTTCACTTGAAATACAACTTTAAAAGGTTGTCCGGAAATACATTGCTGAGGTGCTGTAAAGTTTTTCACAATCAGATCAGGTGAAGGTGTAAGTTTTATCTTTAGAGTAAAAGCATGATTTTGATAGGATTTAAGTTTACGGTTATCACTTGTAACCAACTCATTGTTGATATTCGTGTGATCTGTAATCATAATGAGATAATAATTACCATACAATCCATTAGGAATCAATGCATTTTGCGAACCGGAATACGAACCACCAGCCAACAGAGGTCCATTTTGTTTCCATTCTTTCACTAAAATATCGCTACCGGGATTCCAGATTGAATCAAGAGAAAGATACAGTGCATCATACCAATAAGATGGTAATGTTGTTTTGTTGCTGTTATTGATTGTAGTCCATTGAACATTGATATTTTGACCTGAAAATGTTGAATCCGGAGCCGTAAATGTAGTTAATGCCAGATTTACCGGATAAGGTTTTATAAAAATGGGATTACTTCTAAACATGTTATTATTTTCAAATAAATATTCAAAAACTGTATTGCTTTCATCAGCTATTGCAAAAAAGAAATAATAACCGGAAGAGAATGAAGAAGAAAGCACCGAAGCATATGTATTTTGATAAGTAATCCCTGTATCCAGCAGCTGGGAATGCGTAAATGAAGATAATAAAATGGCAGTTGTATCAAAATCAGAATAAGAAGAAATATACAATTTATCTATCCAGGAGCTTCCATTAACAGCTGTATTTCCGGCATTTTTAACAGAAAAGTTCACAGTGTAATTTTCACCAGGTGTTATAGAATCGGGAATTATTAAATTTTTCACTTGTAAATCGGCCCAAGGAGCCAATGTAATTTGAATGGAAGGTCCTTTCGCTCTATTATCAGCTATCATACCGCCTTCATATACTGTTTGATTAAAATTGGTGTATATAAAAATATAGAAAATACCGGATATCCCATTCGGAATATTCACAATCATCTGGTTGTTGATACTATCACCAGTAAGCAATGTAACATTATAGCTTTTAACATTCAGCATTACAACCGAATCTAATTGAAATACAGGCGATGAAGAGAGATATATTTTATCAGATACATTGGAATAATACAATTTACCTATACCTGTATTTTTTGTTGTCCATCCTACGTTCATTGCTTGCCCTGAGTTTATTGCATTTACATGATGAACTCCTGATGCAATGAGGTTTGGATTATATAAAGCTACAGCAAGCTGGCTTCTGATTATATTATTATTTTCATTCGTTCCTTCATATATTGTATCCTTTGCATCTGTATAGATGTAAACATAATAGTTTCCTGATATTATATCTGGAATGTTTATCGTTAATGATTTTTGAATACTGTCGCTTGAAATTAATTGTGACTGTGTATAAGTTAGCGCTCCGATTTCGATGACAGAATCCAAATTAAAAATACCAGACAAGGAAAGATAAATTTTATCGGTCCATTTCTTATTGGCAATATGTCCCAATCCGGTATTTTTTACTTTCCATTCAATATTAGCTGGTTGTCCTGAATTAAATGATGAAGGATAAATGATTTCGCTGACCATTAAATCAGGTTTAAATATCTGAATAGCATTGATTGTATTGTTAACATTGTTGTTTTCGGATGGTGATTCAAAGACTTTATTTGTATAATCTGCAAAAACAAAAATATAGTAATTGCCACTAATATTTTGTGGTAACAGTATTGATTTTTGCTTAAATACTGAATCTTCTACCAATAATGAAAGCTGATAAGTTAAAGATCCTGCCGGGATTACAGAATCCGGGTAAAAAACATTTGTTTTTGAAACAAAAATATGATCGGTAACTTCAGTTGCTACTAATTTTCCTAATCCATTATTTTTCACCGTCCACAAAATAGTAATCGGCTGATTATTACTTTCGTAAAGAGGACTTTCAACATTTGTAACAATTAAATCAGGAGTAACAATAATACTGGGTAAATTTTGCCGGGTAACATTATTACTATCATTGGTATATTCGAATACATTTAAATTGGCATCGGTTTTAACATAAAAATAATAAGGACCACTTATTCCGGCAGGAATTGTAACATTAATGGTTGCTGTATAGCTACTGTCAATATCCAGATCTCCCTGATGCACTAAACTCCCTACCTGAAAAGCATTTGACAAATCATAATTTGATGCATCCGTTAAAAACACCTTGTCGGTCCAATGTCCACTTGAGGTTGGTATTGCACCCTGATTTTTCACTGTAACATGTATGCTCACAATTGTTTTGTTATCAAGCGTATCAGGTGCCTGTATGTTTGTTACAACCAAATCGGGAGGAGGAGTAAGGAAAACCTGAAATGCATTACTTTGAGTCATATTGTTACTTTCGTAAACATTTTCGAAAACCTGGTTGGTAGCATCTGTTTTAATATATAAATAATATGTACCAAGTATATTGGGAGGAATTGTAACCTGAACATTTTTATAATAGATGCTATCAGGTTGCAAAGGAAGTGTTCTCGGGTAAGTACCTAATAAAGTTGCCGTTGCAGCATTAAAAGTTGTATCCGGGCTTAAATACACAACGTCGCTCCAATTACCGGTTGCAGTTGTAAAACCTTGGTTTTTAACAGAAAATGGTAAAAAAATCTGTTGTCCCGAAAATACATTCGTTGGTGCAACAATCTGATTAATAACCAGATCAGGCACTGGTGGCATTATAATATCTAGTTGTTTATAAAAGAAATTATCGTGCATAGGTCCATTATCACTCACCTCTTTAATATTTCCATTATTATGTGCCCAGGCCATAATATAAGGGTAAGGTGTTCCTGTAATACTTGGAGTATAGGGTACAGGTGCGTTATTCGGTCCATTTCCTACCAACGACCAATCAATAAACAATGCATCATTGGCATCAGAAACCACAAATAAATAATAAGTACCCATTAAATGATTAGGAATATTTATCTGAACTGTATTCGTATAACTTTGACCGGCTCCTAAAAAGCTTACATTCTGGAACTGTCCAAGAATAATATCTTCCGCTACTCTTACTTCAATATCAGGTGAAATCCAGATATGATCATTCCAGGAACCTTCAACGGTGGCACCTAAGCCATCGTTTTTTACAGTCCACGAAACGGTCAAGGGTTGACCGGCATAAGCCTGAGAGGTAGTGATTTGCGTAACATGCAGTTCAGGAAGGGATCTTATGCTGAATTGCTGCACAGGTCCATTGGTAATATAGCATAGGTTTCTGGAAACAATTTGCCATTTATAGGATTTTCCCCAATTCAACCCGCTGTTCACAGTGTAATTTATTTGGGATGAATTTGACAAAATTGGTGTTGGTGGCCTATTGACACTATCTGCTGACCACAAATATAAATCATAAGTTGTTGCATAAAGTGCTGGAGCCCATGATAACTGAACCGGAGCAGTCAGATTTAATGTATTATTTGCCGGCAACATATTGGAAACGGATGAAGGCTGAGGATCCGTAAATATTGAGATCATTTTATTTCCATTAACGATGTCAACACCATCACCCACTGTAACAGAATATATTGTATTTACAATGGGCTTAATCCATACTGATGCCTGTGTTGAAGATAAGCCAGCAGGATTTGATGACCAGCTGTAAGTATAATTCCCATATCCGTTCAATGCCTGAGCTGTCAATAGCATAGAATCCCCAAGACACAATGCATTATTTACCGATACAATGTTTAAAGTTAAAGTTTCTGTTACACTTCCTCCTCTGTAAACCACCGGAGGCGAAAGCACATTTCCCTGAAGATCTGTAACTTCACTACCTACAGCAAAAGTAATTGAACTGATTCCTCCATTGTATTTAAACTTTAAATCCAACAATTTATCGGTTCCCAATGTAATTCCATTGACATCTGCCCATGACAATACAATAATATTGCCATTTCGATTAATCAAAGGATTGCCAGCCAATAGCAATGGATTAATATTTAAAGCTCTTCCATAACTGAGAACCGTTGCATTGTATTGTATATACAAAGTCAGCGAACCTGTTTGAGGAAGATTCTGAACGCTGATAGCTAATTCAATACTGTCACCCAAATTAGCAACTACTGTATCGGCTTTTATCATTGCTGTTTGAGCAAATATTGGCTGCCACAACATAATGCTGAAGAATGCCATGAATATGCCTCTTTTCATATCTAATCGTTTTTGAAATATAATACTGAGCCCCGTTTTATTACCAAATTTATAAGCTATGCTTTTTGTTTCCATGATTTCTTGTTTTTTCAAAAATCAATAATTAAATGCATTACCGAATTATCATCATTCGGCGTGTTTGATCAAATGTTTGCTTCAATCCAACAGCCTGTAGACGATACATATAAGATCCTTGAGAAAGATCCCCAGCATCTATTTGTAAATCGTGCCATCCCATAGATAAATTTTCAGTAACAACCGATTTAAGCTCAATACCTATTGTATTTATTATACTCATCCTAATCGTAGCTTTTTCAGGAATATAAATTCTAACCGTTGTTTTTGAAGAAAACGGATTAGGGAAATTATCTTCCATTTTAAATTCATCATATTTATCAACAATATTCATACATGCTGCTTCAAGTTGCAACCCTGTAATCACTTTCCCTTCTAAATCGGCAATTTCACTTTGATTTAAAAGGGATATCCCAATCGTTTTATTTGGAGCATTTTGTTTAACACGACAATTGATGGATAATAAAATATTATTGTTCAATCTGATTCCTTCTTCGTTGTAAGCGCCAACTGATAAAACACCTTGATGAATATTAAATTCAATATCGATACCATTTATGGAAACTGCATTTATTTCAATTACATCATCAGGATATTGAAAATATAGTGTAACTGCACCCGGCAGTATCGATTGCCTGACAATTACAGGTAAATTAAATGTTTCACCGGCAATTAAAGTGGTGGTAGTTGGGATACATTTTAACTCAGGTTCCCCTTCAGTTGACTTTTTAGAGAATATATTGTACGAACCATTTACATCTCCCATACAAAGCACTTTAACAATCCGATTTTGTAAATTTGAAGAGACATACAATTGCAGTTTTTCAGATGTCCAGTCACCTGAAGTAAAAGATGAAATAAGTCCAATTGTACGTCTCAAAACCAGTAAAGCATCTGCACTGGAAACGGTGCTGCTTTTGTTTACATCTGCAGCATTTAAATTAACACCACTTAGAGGTGCAAAATTTACGATGTGTCGTCTTATCCCGAGTGCATCTGTTGAATTTACACCTCCAAAAATGGTTGTAGGTTTTGCATAAACAAAAACTGTACTCGCATCAACTTTGGAAAAATCAAAATTCCCTAAAGCATCGGTCAATACTGAATCCTTTATTACATTTGAAGATGTTTCAAGGTAAACTTTAACAGCTGGCATTGGAGTTTGCGATGAGTTATTATAGACTACTTTACCAGAAATAGTATATTTAAGTGTAACAGATACATAATCATTCGCAATACAATTGTTTGCATCGGTTACTGACAAACTGTAGCTTGTAGAGTATGTTGGCGTTAAAACAGGATTTAAAATATTATTTGCTGACATTTGATTAGCCGGATACCATTGAATTGCATATGGATAGGTTCCTCCGGAAATGCTTCCGTTTAAAGTAACTGAAGTCCCTAAATCTACGACAGTATCATTGCCGGCATTAACAACTGGTTTGGAGTTAACGGTAATAATAACCGTATCCGCAAAAGCAGATGCACAACCACTGTTGTCAATAACACTTAAAAAATGCAATACACTGGCTGATGGAGTAAAATAGTAATTTGGAGCTGTTGAAACGAGATTTAAAAATTCATTTTTCCAGAAATATTGATAAGGAGGGTTTCCACCACTAGCAGATCCGTTTAATGACACTGAGTTACTCTGACATACAGATTTATCGAGTCCTGCATTGGCAACCGGCGATTGTGTTAACCCTACCTGAATTGTATCTTTGAATTCACATCCATTGCCATCAATAACGGAAACATGATAAGTACCGCTGTTTGTAATATTTATACTTGAATTAGATGTATTGTTGCTCCAGACATAGCTGGCATAGCTACCGGCCGAAACTATAAGTGAATTTCCTGTGCATAAATTTGTATCACTCCCGATATCAACGGGTATTAAATTATGTTGTACATTTAGCATAACCAGTGTAGTATCGAATGGCTTAACAGGATCATCTGATTGTATAATTATATTGAAAGGATGCAATCCTTGTGATAGTAGATGTCGATTGAGGCTGAGGTTTATATTCGTCGAATCACCCACACTAATAATTCCTGAATTATTGCTTAAATTCACCCAACCTAAAGCAGGTGATGCATTTGTTGAAAAACTTGCTCCATTTACTGTTCCGTTATTATGATAGCTTGATAAGTCTGCAACAGTTATTCCATTCACTTTATTCAACGACCAATAACCCATCAATCCGGATTCATTACCCATCAGGATATGATTCATTGCATAACTGATTTGGTTCTGAGGCCTTGCATTGTTCCAAATCCTTACCTCATCTATACTGCCTGAGAAATAGTTTCCATAACTTGGAGATCCGCCAATCATTGGATTACCATAGGGAGAGTAATTATAATTAACAATGGCTGATTTTACCAATTGTCCATTAATATATAAACGGATGATTGATCCGTTATATGTGGAAGCTACATGGTACCAATTCCCCGGCGATAAGGTTACATTGTCAGCTGTAAGAGCTTGACTGTATCCGGTCTGTGGCGAGAGATAGATGGCTGCAAAACTACTGTTCACCATAGAGATACCCCATGGGGCATATCCATAAGCAGATCCTGCAATTAATTTATTTCCATAAGACAATACATCGGGTTTAACCCATGCTTCAACCGTCCAATTAGTCCCTGGAGCCCAATAGCCTAAATTAACGTAATTATTGATACCATTGAATTGCAATGCACCTTTTTCCTGATTATCAACATATGCACTCCAGTTTAAGGGAACAATTCCAGGATTTTTAATTTTTAATACTGTTGTTTTTGTACTATCACATACAAAATCTGCTGTAATCTGATCGGGCAAGGTTATAATTTCAGGTGCACCCAATGTTTTAGCTTTTACAGTAATGTTAACATTGCCTGCATTGCTTGAAATTCTTAATGTATCGGTATAATTACCGATTGAAAGGGTTGAAAATGTTAGGTTAACAGCTCCTGAATCTCTTGGTAAAATAAGTAAGGATAACGGATTAACCGTAAACGCCGTTAAATCATGAGTAATATTCGTAATATTCAAACTATCGCAACCGGTATTTTTAATATATAACATTTTACTAGAGATGGCGCCTATCATAACAGTATCCATAATAAAAGGATTACTTGTTATGGTCATCAATGGATTGGCTCTTACAGCAAGCTGTACCGGGATGGTGATTTGTAAATGTACCGGATCGTTTGTATTGATAAGCACTTGAGAAATATAATTACCATTTATCAATCCTTGTCCGCTAATTGTTAACTGAACAGTAACCGAATCACCAACAGCAACAGTACCTGAAGAAGGGATAATATTATTGATATTTAATGTATTAATACTAACTTCATCAATTGACCAATGATCGCAACAAGAGCCGCTATTACTCAGTTGACGCCATCTGAACTGTGTATTAAAACTCTGAGCATTTACAGGTATTGGGATTTGAATGGCTGTAAAAAAATTATAATATCCTGTATAAAATGTTTGAAGGATGTTCCAGTTTGAACCATTGTTTAACGAATACTCTAACACAACATCTTCTCCATAGTCAGCCTGTTCACAAGGACTGCCTCCGCTTCCACTGATCTTTAAATAAAACGCAATAGTACCACCACCAATGGTATTTAGCGATTTGGTAGCAGCCATTCTTGTTCCGTTCCCTCCAAAATACAATGCATTATTTCCTAATGCTGTACCGCAGGAAGCTGCAGCAGATCCACTTGATATACTGCTCCAATTTATTAAATTAATTCCGTTATCAAAATTATCGGACATACCAACTCCACCCGTAAAACCATTCCAGCTTAATATTTCATTTCCTGTATTTTTAATTTTAAAATATTTCGTAATGCTCTGATTACAGATGGTTAATGTGTCGGAAAAAACAGTTGGAATCACAGATGCCACAGGAGCAGCCAAAGCAACTGCATGGACAAAAAGCTGTTGATTCCCTGCATTGGTAATAAATTCCAGTGTATCATTATAAGTTCCAACAATGATTGGGTTAAATGTTATTTTAAGTTTTGCAGTATCTCTTGGCAATACATTCAATGAAGATTGATTCAGTACAAAAACTGAGTTTGAATGTGTAATATTTGTTACTTTTAATGTATCACAACCTGTATTAATGAATTGCATAGAATCAGTAAAGGATGCTCCGGCCATGATGCTGTTCATGGTCAGATCCGTTGTGAGCAAATGTAATTGAGGGCTTCCGCTTAAAACAAGATGGGTTGGAACAATCACTAACTGATGCAAAGGATCATTTGAGGTAAATCTGATTCCACTGTAATGAGAGCCACTATTTAAACCACTGGTAATAAATGTCACCAGCACATTGCTTGAATCCCCATCGGCTAATACTCCATTTGTTGGATAAACATCAATGCCGGGATTATTTATTTTTGCACCTGAATTTACTCTGGTTACATTGTGTAATACACCTTTTTTATTGTTATAAAAACTGTAAACGGTATCTCCTGAAGTCTCATTAAAGCCCCACAAACCTATTAATTCAGCTGAAGGTATTACATAGGATTCATTCTGATGAATATTTATTTCAGCAGCTGTCAGGTTTTTGCTCCACATACACAACTCATCCATTTCTCCATTAAAATAATAATTATATGAAGAACCATACCCTATTCCCAATCGCACATCAGAAATAGTTGTTCCCCAAGTAGGATTATAACTTCCGTTATTATTAACATTTCCATCGAAATAGGTCCATACTTTATTTTGAGTTACATCCCAGGTAACTGCTAAATGATGCCATTTCCCATAATCAATATTATTGGTAATAGAAAAACTATTGTAATAATTTCCATTATCATCTCCTATCAGCAAATATAAATTATTATCAGATTGATACACATTTACACCTTTCCAATTATTATTAAGCCCTGAAGATGAATACAGAATTTTGAATCCCAAATTTGAGTTTGCTTTCATCCAAAATTCAACACTACCTTTTGAAGGCAATTGACCAAAGTTTCCAAAACTAACATAAGCATCACTCCCATTGAAAGCCAGTGCTTTTTCAGCACCTTTACTAATATAAGCATTCCAAATTAATGTTGTATTTCCTGTATTTTTAACCTGAAGGTTATCACTTATAGTATCAAAACAATTGCTTGAATTTACAAGAAAGCTATCAGGTAATAATGTTAATTGAGGCGTTGGCAAAATGGTTCCACTTAAATATAGATGTTTTAATTCACTATTACTAAATATTGTAAGTGTATCGATATGTAATCCTTGATTTAATGAATAAAATTGGATGGTAATTGTTGCCGAATCTCTTGGCATCACAAATAAAGGAAAAACAGTTGTAAATGCAGCGTCGTTATTGTTAATTGCAGTAATTATTAACGAATCGCAACCTGTATTATATATTTTAAAAGTTTCAGCAGCTGAAACTCCTGCCATTATTGAAGGAAAGATTCTCACGCTGTCTCTTACCTCAATTTGCGGAGTTCCAATAATCGTAAATGACAAAGGCAAAAGCGTAAATGGAGAAATAGGATCATTCGACGATATGGTTAATATCTGTGAATGAATCCCGGCATTCAGCATTCCAACCTTAAAGGTAACATTAACCAAAGAGGAGTCTCCTGATGCAATTGTATCTAACTTTATATCAGTGGTTGCCCAGTTTCCGTTGGAAATACCGTTTATTGAAAAATCATCAATTACTACACCATCTGAAATTACAGAACCATCTGATGTAAATTGGAAACGAAACCTGATATAATCGCCGTTTACAACCTGACTATTAAATGGAATTTGCTTTAAATTCCAGGCTTCAGTGCCATTGCTTCCATGACTGACCAGCGTTATCCATGACCCTCCATTTACACTAATTTGTGTATTGAGTCTATCACAACAACTTTCCATGGAATATTTAAGCATATATTGTATTTTGCAACTATCTTTGTTTGATATATAAATTGAGTCTTTTAGTTGGATATAGTAATCCCAACCATCTCCATAGCTACCTGAAGGACTTTCAGATATTCCATATCCCCCATTGTACCCTTGGTTAATCAGACCCCAGCTGCCGTTAGCTATCCATTTATTTAAGCCATTTTCAAAATTATCATCCGTGCTTGTATTTTGATTAATAGCATAATTTAAAGGCTGATATCCTAAATTATAGATTGTAAATGGCACAGTCTGTGTAGCAGCGCTATCACAAGAAGCAATTATTCCAAAAACAGTATCAGTATTAACATGTATCAAACCCGGTGCCGGCAATGCCACATAACTTCTGACTAAAGTATCATTGGTAAGATCCATATCTCCACTTAAACCTGCATATACTTTAATTTCGTTATTGGCAGTTATTGCTGTAAGTTGGGGAAGATGTACTTCTATTAGCTGTTGTGGGAATAATGCTCCGTTCCATGTATAAGTTACCGGTGTTTGAGCATTAAAAATATAACTGAAAGGTATTTGCAAAATTGTATCCAACCCTATATTTTTAACTTTTACAATTACTTCAATTGGAACCAGTTGGTAAGTGAATTGATCTGGTTTAACAATACTGACTAACTGAATATCTTTTTGCAAGGGTTCAGGTAATATTGTAATATTGTAATCTTCAGTTTCACCATATTCCGAAAAAGGAGTACATGAATTATAAGAATACAAATTGTAATACCTTACGGCTCTGATTCGCATTCTGGTTTTTCCAGTATAATTGTATGTAGTAGGAATGTTAACATTTCCCGAAAACTGAATGCTGCTGGTGTAAGTATTATAAAGAAATTCTCCGGCATCTTCAAAATCACCGTCATGATTCAGATCAATCCAGATACCATATCCGGAAGTGTTGGAATTAATGCCTTGCGTTATAGAAAAAGGATAGCTGATACTTTTTTGGAGTCCTGTTGTAAACATATTTTCAGGATAAATAATATAGCTTCCTGTTTCGCCATTACATCCAGAATTATTATTAGCCAGTGTATTGATGACAAAATCATTGATTGCAGCATAAGAACAGCCATAATCGGTAAATGCATTACAATAGGTATAATTTTCAATAGTTTTATAAACTGTATCGTTTATATAAATGGTATCACCCAAAAGATGTGTGTATGCTTTGAAATTATATATCCCCAATGGAGAAATATCAATAGTTTGAGTAAAATAGTAATGCAAAGTATCGCCTGAAGCTAACGTTCTGAGGATTGTTTCAGTAACTGGTAGTGAAGTAGCATCTTTTTGATAAGATATGTAAATTGTATCTATCGTACTGTACCCATAATTTCTAACAACCACACCTACTTCAACAGAATTTAAAATTTCAAAACCAGTAGATGGTGAAAGTATAGATGTTACGCCTATATCATTGGCAGGCGTATTGCTAATACCCACATGCAATGGCACTCTGTTACTTTCACAACCACTGCCAATAACCGTTCCTTTAAAACGAATATTTGGCCTGTAATCCTGAACACTACCACCGGTTAATGAACATCCTGTACCTCCGTCCATATGTCTATGCCATACTTTCCCGGGAACAAGTGATGAATACACATTAGAATTACTGGTATAAAAAGTATTATCAAAACATATACTTACCAAAATATTACTCATACCATCCCAATAAAAAGGGTTTTGAAAAACTAATTCTCTCCATCCGTTTCCCGGAACTGTATATACACCAGAATATACGGTGGCAAATCCAGTAGTGGTGAAACCTATCAATGCTGAAAAAGAAACATTCTGCATTTGAATAGTAAATCCATTCATGGGTTGAGTTGCAACCGAATAAATATTAAAAGCAATAGAAGAAATAAGTCCGGATTGAAGTCCATTTGCGTGTAACTCAGCAGCTGTATATAACATTTGGGTTTTCGAATCATGATAATAAGTATAGAATGGATATCCGGAACTATTGTTCTCTGTACCTAATGTAACATAATTCAATCCTGCTTTTTTGGACGAAACATAAAAAGTATCAGGAGCAAATAAAACAGGAGTGATCAATGGATTTCCAACTTTTATAGTATTTATACCTGATATTGATTCATACCACAAAGGGATATAGTCTGAAAGAACCTGAGCATTAAGATTTACATTGGTTGCATAAGGAATTATGGTATCTGCAACAACTGGAGGAGCTTGCAAATACTTAGAGAGTGTAGTTGCTGAAGTACTATCATTGGCATGATTCAGGTCGTTTGTATATTCAACCCAACTTTTAATTGAAAATAAAGTATCAACCATGAATGTAGCTACTGATAAGTGGGCACTAGTAGTAAAAGTAAAATGAATCGTATCTCCTGAAGCAATATTACGGTTAACCGTTTCATTTACCAATTGTTGCGGGATATCAATACTGTATTTTATTGATGCATTCCCTGCAACAAAATTTGATGAACCGCTGTTTTTAATGATTACTTTAATTTTTTCGTCATTGGTTAATCCACATCCTGTTGGTAAATCTACAAAACCTACTAATTGTAAATCAAATGCCGGTGGATCAAATTCATCAGCCCCTATATCAGGCGTTGAAGTATTTCTGGTTTGTGCATCAATATCAGTAGTTATGCCTGTAATTGGAATTGCCCTCCCATTAAGAGATATATTGATAGTATGCAAATTGGTATCCGATAAAAACTGAGGAATTACACTTAAAGAATTACTATCTGCCTGAGCTGCAGTTGTCCATGATGTTAAATCTGAAATTGGATTCCCATTTAATCTTGCAAATGTTCCGTTTGAGTAAATATTGTTATAATCAGACTGACACTGATTACAGTTGTTTATACTGATAGCATTACCAAAAGCAGCATTTGATATATTATTGTTTTTTGATGCTAATTTTGAAGAATTTTGAATGTTAAAAGCATCTGAATTACTGTTATTTCCAATAATATTAATACTATTGTAAAAAATACCAACATAAGAAACATTGCTTAATGATATCCCGGAACTATAGGAATAGGCATGCAAAGAAATAAAATTATTTACAACTACTGTACTGTTAATACTATCATTGTAATATTCCAAATAAATACCATATATATTGTTAAAATTGCTTACGACAATCCTGTTATTACTGATTAGCCCATTTCCACTCCCATTGTTACAATAAATCCCATAAAAATAAGATGCTTCAACTAAATCAGAATAAATATTATTATTAGTTATTTTTAAATTTGATTGCGCATTAGTATAAATTCCAAAACCACCCTGATGAACAAAATTATTACCTGAAATTAAATTGTCAGTACTATTATTTTCGATCACAATACCAAATGATCCATTTATAAATGTATTGTTCAGTAGGGCAATATTTGAAGAACCGGACACAGTTGCATACAACAATGACATTTCATAATTAAATCCCGAATAGGATTCTGTACCTGTAATGTTATTACCTATAAAAGTAATATTGTTGGATGAACCAGTAATATAGATTACTCTGCTGTAATTAGATGAATAGCCTGAAGAAATGGTTAGATCTCTAAATTGGATATAAGATGCATTCGCTAATAAAATCGTATAATTATAATTATAATTATTTGAATTATAGGTTAAATTTACGCTGGATTTATCATTAGTAGTAGATTTAAATGTAATCGTATTGGTAGCAGATGCTCCGAAAATTGAAGGGACAACAATCTGTTCGTTATAAGTACCCGAATCAACATTAAACACAACAGGACCCGAAACGCCACGAAGGATCAGATCGCTCACAGCTTGACTAAAAGAGAGATAATCACCATTTCCCTGATTATTTACGGAATACGTTCCATTTAATGGTGCAATAATTTCAACAAAACCTGTTGTATCAATTAAAGTAGGAAAACGAACAGTATCATTAATATTTAATGACACAAGATTCGCTTTCAAATGTGTTCCTATTGTAGCTGCGCCCGAGACAGTATAAGTAAGCCAAAAATAATTGGTATCTGGCAAAAGCGAAATAGAATCAGAAAATAAAAGCTGGCTGCCGGGACTGTTGATTGGCAATCCAAATTGAGATTGCATTGAAAAATCCGGCGAAATATTTGTATAAAACAATTGCGCATTAGAAATATTTGGAGAAGATCCCAATGTATTTAAATCAATATTTTTTAAAAATAAAGGGTTTAAACCGCCATCTGTTATAACCTTAACAAATCCAATCTTTACATTTTGATTCCCCGGTACAGTAACTCCATTCATCTGGTTAAAATATATTCCTGATAAAATCATTGGCGTTGAAGCTACAATGTTTACAGTATAATCCTCAACTTCTCCATAACCATACATAGAATTTGCATCACTACAAGGGTTTTTAATTCCGCCACTTCTAACTCTTATCCGCATTCTTGTATAACCCACTGCTGCATTTTCAGTTACCTTAATGATTCCAGTATATGGGCTTACTAAATTTGATAAGCTGTAATATTCTGTAATATTGTCAAATATCGAATCTTTATTCCAATCAATCCACACATCACAACTATCATTGTCATAGCTGTAATGATTTGGATTGGTAACTGCTATCTGATAAGCATATCCTTGCTCAAAATTAACTGTATAGTTGGGTGTATAATCAAAGTAGCTTGTACAAAAACTTGTATTATCAACATTACTTATTTGCACACGGCTGATATGCTTATAACAACTTCCTGTTGCAGTACAATACTGTGCTTGCAAACTGAATGATAAAACGAATAAAAAGATAATTATTAATACCGGCTTTGTATTAACATGCATAAAAAAAGTACTTTTTGTTTTCATGTTTTATTATTTTTAACATTGTATGGTCACATAATACACCCATATCATACTGATTTTTTGATTTCCGGAAATTTTCTGTTAGGTATTTCATGTACTATTATTTTTATTTCGACGCATTTTGATCCATTGATAATTACAAAAGGCGAAAAGAAAACAATTTGATTAATAACAATAAAATAGTACAAGAATAAGTATATTGTTTATCTGCAAGAAATTACGTAAAGGAAAGTCGTTATTTAATCCTATTATTCACTTTATTTTACAACTAACAAATATAATCCTATTCGCTAAAAAAATAATTAGTGTAAACCCTAAATAACTCTTAGTATAAACACTCAAAAATCTTAGTGTAAACCCTAGAAATTTTATCAACATTTCCGGGAAATAATGATTCTTTTTAATTAAAGAAGTTTCTATTCACAATGCAAGTTAGTAACATAGAGTCTATTAATACATTTTGCAATACGAAGCGTGATCACGATTTCGGAAAGATTATCCAACAGCAGGAACTAAAATAATACATTATATCTAAAAAGATATAGCGTTCATTATTTTCAAACAAGGCTAATAAAGTATCATAGCGATGTTGAAATAATTAAAATTCAAAAGGATAGGAAAAAAGATAGGATATTGTCAACTTTAAATACAAATACCGTTAACAAAGACAGATGATTCCTAAATAAGCTTTATTTAAAAACAAATTCAACCTAAAACTTCTAGCGTAGGTTGAATTAAAATAGGGTTTTCTCAGATTTAAAAGTTATTAATTTTTCAAATCCTTTGTCAACTCTTTCACAGAATCAGGATTTGATTTTATTATATTTGATTGGCTGTCGACCAACATCATTACGGGTGTACTTAGAATAGAATAATCGTTCGCCACAACGCTATTGACACCTTTTATGGCATGCATATGGTTCCACCCTTTTAAATTTAATATTGCTTGTTTCCATTTTTGAATTCCTACTTCGGATTCGTCCATACTTACTGCAACAATATCAACCAATGTTCTATTTTCAGGTACTGCATACCATTTGCTTAAATTATCGATCAGTTCTTCACAATGGCTGCAATCTGCCGCCCAAAACACCAACAATTTATATGTTGCATTTCCATGAAAAGTGTGAAAATTAAAAGGATTGTTTTCGGAATCATTCAGCGTAAAATCAGGTGCAATTTTACCACTAATAAGGGTTTTCATTCCTTCAATGCGTTTAAGAATCTGTTGTCTTTTTGAAGTCAGACAATTGGGATTCTCGATGTGTTTTTGCAGCATTTGCATCCCTTTATCAATTTGATAGGTTTCGTAACCATTGTAAAAATAATCAACCATCCAGCCATAAACTTTAGGATGTCCTTTGGATGCAATATTGCATGCGACGCTTCCGGCTTCTGTAAACATTGAATCACGCATTTCGAGTGTGGTTGCCTTAACGCCATATAAACCCATAAAATCGCTCATTTTTTTGTTCAGTTCACGGGTGCGAATGATGATGGGATCGTTAAAGTCTATGCCGTCAAAAAATGTTTTTAGCAGTTGATTTAAACGATCTTCTTCATTTCCACCCCAGGCAATGGAAGGTATATATTGAAACTGAAACAGATTGCTTACAAACAGGTTTTTATTTATTTTGGCCTGATCTTTCAGCCATTGATTGTAATCGTTGCGACGATGCTCAAACTCCTTGATACCAATGGTATAAAATTTTGCTTGCGGTTGATCATAAGCCATTAAAAATTGTTGAAGCAAATCTATCTGTTTGCGTTTTTTAGCATTTTCAACCATAAAATTACCATAAACCGTATTTTCATTTTCACCTTCCTTAAATTGAGTACTATCCCCGTTATTAATAAATGGTGGATTGATGGATAATTCAATATCCTGTTGATTGATAAAAATATTTTTTTCAGAAGGATAAGGTGTATCACTTTCGTTTGTACGATAATCGAGCCTGAGTACAAATTCACCTGGCAAATATTGTTCAGGTATAAATAGCTTAATAGTTTCACCGTTTTTTAACCCATTTACTTCGGCAATCGCTTTCACCGCTCTTAAACCATCAAAAGGAGTAATCGTAATTTTGGTATCATATGCTTCTTTTAAAGTAACAATTACATATCGTCCTTTTGCATCTTGCGTGGAGGATTGCTGGCCAGAAGCTGAGGTAAATAGCACCATCAATACAATTGAAAAAACAAATTTTATTTCAACTACTTTAGATATCATATTCTTTTGGATTAAGAATTACAAAATTAGGTAATAAAGAATAGTAAAAGTTAAATGATAAAAAATTATTTTACCTTTGTAGCTTGTTGCGAAATTACCGAATTTTTATAATTCCTGATGAAATATAATTGTAAATTTTCAGACATGCAGCAAAATTATACTAAAACATGATGATAAAAAAATTGATTTACCCATTGGTTATTACGATAACAATACTTTTTATAACTTCCAAAACATATTCACAAAATTATATCATCAGTTTTGCTGCGATAGGTCTTACTACCAATATTGATTCTGTAAGAGTAGAAAATATAAATCAGGGAATTACCGTTTTACTGAATGGATCAGATAGCTTGCATTTAATCGGTTCATTAGGTGTTAATGAAATTACTGAAGAAAAAGAAACTGTGAATGTATACCCCAATCCTATGCAGGGACAGGCAGTGATATCATTTTATGCAAAACAAAGTGGCTCTGCCAGGGTATTGGTATATGATATCAATGGAAAAACAGTGGTAAATTCAACTGGTTTCTTAGAACAAGGTATCCATAAATATAAAGTTTCCGGGTTAAGACAAGGCATGTATTTTATTAATATTGTCGGTGAAAATTATTCATACATTACAAAACTTATTAGCCAATATGCTGCTCAAAGTGAAGCAAAATTAGACTATCTTGAAAATGAAAAACTTTTAAATAGTTACTCTATATTAAAAAGCACAAATTCTGCTTTGGACTTTACTTATGAAACGGGAGATGTCTTAATTCTCAACGGGTATTCGGGAAATTACATTTCTACAATAACCGATGTGCCGACCAGCAGCAAAACAATCACTTTTACTTTTGCAATACTACCAACGGTTACAACTGATAGCATTTCTATTATTAACGATTCTACAGCATCTGTTTCCGGATTCTTAACAGATAATGGCGGAGATACAGCAACTCTCAGAGGGTTTTGCTATGGAACTTTTATTCATCCTACAACTGCAAACAGCAATATCCAGTGCGGTAATGGCATGGGTGCATTTACAGCAAATCTAACAGGATTAACAGATAATATGACATATTATGTAAGAGCTTATGCCACCAATACTGCAGGGACAGCTTATGGCAATGAATTAAGTTTTGTATCTATACCCGATTTTGTATGTGATATTGACAGTAATAAATACAATACAGTTAAAATTGGTTCTCAATTTTGGTTGAAACAAAATTTAAAAGTAAGCCGCTATCGCAATGGTGATACTATACCTAATATAAGTGATGCTACACAATGGGTCGCACTTAATACGGGAGCATATTGCAATTACAACAATAATATTACCACAGGGACAATTTATGGGAAGTTATACAATTTTTATACTGTAGTTGATTCACGTAAATTATGTCCCATTGGTTGGCATGTACCTTCAGATACAGAATGGACTGTTTTAACTGACACACTTGGAGGTTTATTAGTTGCCGGAGGAAAACTTAAAGAAGCAGGCACAACACATTGGCAATCGCCTAATACAGCAGCTTCGAATCTATCAGGATTTACAGCATTACCTGGTGGAATTCGTGAAGAGAATAGTTTTCATTCTTTCGAAGACATTAAAATTGGAGGTTATTGGTGGACTTCTTCTGAATGTGTTGGGATTTCTTCATGGGTAAGATACATTTTCAATCAAAATAGCAATATATATAGAAACTTTAAAGCTAATATGAACGGTAATAGCGTTCGATGTTTGAAAGATGTGAATGCTGATGTTATTACTATACCCGTTTCACCCATTTCACTCACAACTGCATTGGCTGGAGGGAATGTAATCTCTGGTGGATTATCCATGGTTACTTCAAGAGGAATTTGTTACAGTACCATTCAGAACCCAACAATATCAGATAGTAACATTAGCTGTGGTAGTGGAATGGGTTCGTTTTCTGCAAATTTAACAGGTTTAATAGCAAACACAAGCTATTATGTAAAAGCTTATGCTATTAATAATGTGGGAATAGTTTATGGAGAGCAGGTAAATTTTACTTCTTTAGGTATAGCATCACTTACAACCAAACCCATATCAGCTATTTCAGATACATCAGCTGTATCAGGAGGAAATATAAGTTATGATGGCGGATATACTGTAACTTCAAGAGGCGTATGTTATAGTACGCATCAAATACCAACGATAGCTGATAGTATTATTACAGCCGGAAGCGGAGTAGGTTTATATACAGCAACTCTATCAGCATTAAAAAAAGATTCTATTTATTTTGTCAAAGCTTATGCAATAAATAGTATAGGTGTTGCCTATGGAAACGAAGTAAGCTTTCTAGCAAAAACTACTGTGCCCTGCACTACTTTTACAAAAACTCATAATGCAGGAAATATAGCAGCTGTTACTAAAACTATAAATTATACTACTGTACTTACTAATTTTACTGGAAGCAGTCAGTGCTGGATCACTCAAAACCTTGGGGCAGACCATACAGCTGATTCTGCGAAAGATATTACAGAAGCCTCCGCAGGCTGGTATTGGCAGTTTAATCGTAAGCAGGGATATAAGCATGATGGCACTATTCGTACACCAAATAGTACATGGATATATACTATCAACGAAAATAGTAATTGGACAACTGCCAACGATCCATGTAATTTACTTCTCGGAGCAGAGTGGAGAGTGCCTACCATCACAGAATGGACGAATGCTGATGCAAATTGCAGCTGGAATAATTATTATGATGTTTATTCATCTGTATTAAAACTACATGCTGCCGGAGAGCTTTCATTTAATGATGGGTCACTCGCTGGCAAGGCATTTGAAGGTTGTTTTTGGAGCATAAATCAAAAAAGTAATATTGAGGCCAGGAATTTTTACGCCCGATACAATATAAGTCAGATTTCCAATATTGAAAGAAAGAACAGTGGTTATAGTATTCGATGCTTGAGAGACATGTATATACAATCAAATCTTCCAATACTTATTACATCAGCTATTACATCAGTTACAGATACTTCTGCGATATCTGGTGGAGATATTACTTCTGATGGAGGATTTCCTATAACTTCAAGAGGAATTTGTTATAGTACACATCAATTCCCTTCTATTGCTGACAGTATCATCACAATTGGAAATGGCACAGGTGTGTATTCTGCTAACCTTATAGGTTTAACAACAAATACTACTTATTATGTAAAAGCATTTGCAACCAATAGTGAAGGAACTGCTTATGGAAATCAAATAAGTTTTAAAACAAATGCTCTCCCAACAATTATAACTACAAATGCTTCTGCTATTACAGCGTACACAGCCACAACAGGGGGAAATATAACTTCTGACGGAGGCTCATATATAACTTCAAGAGGTATTTGTTATAATAATCTAATAAATCCTACAACTTCCAATAGTTCGGTTTCAGCAGGGCATAGTGCCGGAACATTTACAATAGTTTTATCAAACCTAATTCCCAATACGATCTATCATATTAGAGCTTATGCAATAAATCAAGTTGGAACAGCATATGGAAATGATAATACTTTTTCAACTTCTTCAATACTTTCGTTACCTTTAATTTCTACATTAACAGCAACATCTGTATCAGATTCATCAGCTTTAATTGGAGGAATTGTTTCTTATGATGGAGGCTCGAATGTAACATTGAGAGGAGTTTGCTATAGCACAACGATCACTCCAACGATATTAAATAGCACAATTAGTAGTGGTAACGGAACAGGTGCTTTTTCTTGCAGTTTAACCGGCTTAACAGCAAACACAACTTACTATGTACGATCCTATGCGACAAATAGTTTTGGGACTTCTTATGGAAACCAAATTAATTTTTTTACATCCTCAACAGCAATATGTAATAGTTTTACAGTAACTCATTTTATTGATAGCATAACTCCGGAAACAAAAACAATAATTTACGAAACTGTTTACACAAATATTTCAGGATCAAACAAATGCTGGATTGTCCAGAATTTAGGTGCTAGTTTTCCTGCGGATTCTGCCAGTGATATTAATGAAGCATCTTCTGGTTGGTATTGGATGTTTAATCGCAAACAAGGATATAGCCGTAATTATGGAATTACTCCACCTTGGTCAAATACTAATATTAATGAAAATTATGATTGGTTATCAACTAATGATCCATGTAGAATATTATTAGGAGCTAACTGGCGTATTCCAACAAGATTTGAATGGTCAAATTCAAATGGTGGATGGAATAACTTTTATGATAGTTATAATTCAAGCTTAAAGATTCATGCTCCGGGTTATATAATATCTGGAAGCGTGGAATCAATCGGTGGTACCGGATATTATTGGAGTAGCACACAATATACAGGTTCCATGGGTTATCGTTTGGGAGTTACAAGTAATACAAGTGAAATGAATATGACTTCCAAAAGTGTAGGTTTACCTATTCGTTGTATTAAAGACTAAATATAGAAAGCCTTATTTTACAACAAATCATTTGCTAAATTAGCCAATTCCGAACGCTCCCCTTTTTCGAGGCGGATATGGGCATAAATAGGATGATGTTTTATTTTATCAATTAAATACGACAATCCATTGCTTTGTGAATCAAGATATGGTGTATCTATCTGGTAAATATCGCCTGTGAGAATAATCTTGGTATTTTCGCCAGCTCGCGAAATTATAGTTTTTACTTCGTGAGGCGTAAGATTTTGTGCTTCGTCCACTATAAAACAAATATCCGACAAACTTCTGCCACGGATATAAGCCAGTGGCTGAATGACCAGTTTTTCCTTTTCAATGTCATCGGTAATGGTTTTGAATTCTTTGTCTCTTTCGCTGTATTGATTTTTAATATATTTAAGATTGTCAAACAAGGGTTCCATGTATGGATTCAATTTCGATTTGATATCGCCCGGCAAGAATCCAATGTCTTTGTTTCCTAAAGGGACAATAGGACGGGCCAAATAAATCTGATTGAACATCCTTTTTTGTTCCAATGCACCTGCCAACGCCAGTAAAGTTTTGCCTGTACCGGCAACACCTTGCATCGTCACTAATTTTACTTCAGGATTCATAATGGCATGCAAGGCAAAAACCTGTTCTGCGTTGCGGGGCATAATACGATAAGCTGCGCGTTTTTCGAGTCTTTCTATCTTATTGCTAATAGGATTGTAAAAAGCAAGAACCGAATTTTTAGTGTTCTTTAAAATGTAATAATGATTAGGAATAGTTATGGTAATTCCAACTTCTTCGGGATTACATTCTCCGGTTTCATAAATCTTATCAATAATAGCTTTGGTAAGACCTTCTATCACCGTTTTACCTGAATATAGGCCTTCTACATTCTTGATTTTCCCGGTTTGGTAATCCTCTGCAGGCATATTCAACGCTTTGGCTTTCAAACGCAGATTGATATCTTTGGTCACCACTATCACCTTGTGCTTTGGATAATCACGGGTGATCACCAATGCTGTATTTAAAATACGATGGTCGGGTTTGTTTTCACCAAAGATTTTTTGCGCATCAATATCGCTTGATTCATCCATTGCAACCTTAAACTTTCCTGCACCCGGATGATCTAATTGAATCCAATCCTGTAAAGTATGTTCATCGGAGAGTTTATCCATTATCCTGATAAATTCCCTGGCTTCAAAATTTATGATATCATTGCCTTTTTTAAAATTATCGAGTTCTTCGAGCACTGTTATCGGAATAACCACATCATTGTCCTCAAAACTATTGATAGCATTGTGATTATACAAAATTACAGATGTATCGAGTACAAAAATCTTTTTCTGATTAGCTGTTTTTTTTGCCATGACATTAGTTATTAAGTTATTAATTTACTGAACTTTTGCTCAGTCACGAGCTACAATTTCCGCTAAGCGACAGCTGTGTCCCGAGCTATAATTTCTAACTCATACTTCGTAAGAAATTGTTTTCGGGATTAAGTTACTTTTTACTATTCTACTATTCTCTATTCTCTATTCTCTATTCACTATTCACTATTCACTATTCACCATTCACCATTCACTAATTCACTAATTCACAATATAAACTTCCAGCAACTTGATTTCCTCCAAAGGTATCAGTTGTATTAGCCGGATATTGGCCGGTAAAAGCACGGCTTCACCTTTTTTGAAATCAATTTTTTCGGTTCCATATTGGAGTTCACCATTTCCTTGAATACAAAGTAAGATTACGAAAGAATCCAGTTCTTCGTAATTTTTCTCCATCTTTTTATTTAATTGCAGAATATTGGTAGTAAAATGAGGTGTTTCCAACACATTTACTGTTTTATTAATAGCATGTTGAAAAGTTGTTTTATAATCGTCCTGTATATTAAAATCGATGGCATCCAATGCTTCTTCCACATGCAGTTGCCGGGAATTGCCTTTATCATCCACCCTGTCCCAATCGTAAATGCGATAAGTAGTATCGGAAGTCTGCTGTATTTCTGCTAGTAACAAACCAGGACCTAATGCATGTACTCGTCCTGCCGGGATATTAAACACCTCATCTTTTTTTACTTTTTCATGGTTTAAAATTTGTTGCAACGTCTTATTTTCAAGATGTTGCAAATATTTCTCTTTGTCAAGTTTTTGATTAAACCCCGAAATAAGCTCAGCATTTTCATCTGCCTGAAGGATGTACCACATCTCACTTTTCCCATAACCTATCTTACGTTTGGCAGCCAATTCATCATCAGGATGTACTTGTATGGACAGATAATCGTTGGCATCAATAAATTTGATTAAAACCGGAAATTCGTTGCCAAACTTTTCGTAAATGGCATCGCCTACCAAATCGCCCATATAAACTTCTATCAATTCATTGAGCTCGTTTCCCTCCAAAAAACCGTTGGAGACCTCTGATGTATTTCCCTCAACTCCTGACAAAACCCATACTTCACCACAGTTGGGTAATGGAGCAAAATCCATACCCAAAATTGTTTTTATTTTGTTGCCGCCCCAAATTTTATCTTTAAAAATAGGGGTAAATTTCAGTGGATATAATTCATTCATTTTTTTAGCTTTTTTTTATAATTTGACACTAAGATCCTAAGTTTAGAAAAAATCAATAACTAGAAAACCATTTATTATGAAAAAAGTTAATTGTATGATAATCAAATTATATTTTAAAAATCTTTTATTTCTTAGTGATTTATTGCCTTTGCAGCATACAAAAATCGTTTATACAAATATAAAAATAATAAAGTGATTATTAAATTAAAAATAATAATTTTGTAAACAAACTATTTTTAATAAGTTTTGCTTATAAAACAAAGATTTATAACAATATGCTGATAATCGGAATCACAGGAACATTGGGTGCCGGCAAAGGAACCATCGTTGAATACCTTGTCAATTACAAAAATTTTACACATTATTCGGTACGAAGTTTTTTGACAGAAGAGATTGAAAAAAGAAAAATGCCTGTAAACCGCGACAGCATGGTGATAGTTGCCAATGAACTCCGTGCTGAACAATCACCGTCGTATGTTACGGATCAGCTATATTATAAAGCTGCTGAATCAGGTGATAACTGTGTGATTGAAAGCATACGTACTCCAGGCGAAATTGACTCACTCAGAGAGAAAGGAAATTTCTTTTTGTTTGCCATAGATGCACCTTCGCAATTGAGATACGAACGCATACTCCTCCGGAATTCAGAAACCGACCAGATAAGTTATGATACATTTATCCAGAACGAACAAAGAGAAATGAATACCAACGATCCGGCCAAACAAAACTTACGTAAATGTATCGAAATGGCTGATTTTGTATTTGAAAACTCAGCTACCATTGACGATTTATATTTAAAAGTGGAAGAAGTATTACAGGAAATAAGTGCTTAAGATTTAAATAATTAATATGCCTAAATTAATTAGAATTTATGGAAAATAAAAAATATTGAAATCTGTTAGGAATAAGCAATTCAGGCATTATTAATAATTATTATATCAATTAAATAAAACATGAGCGAAGGAAAATACATCCGTCCTACCTGGGATGAATATTTTATTGAAGTTGCCAACACCATTGCCAAACGTGCTACCTGCGATAGAGGCCGCAGCGGTTGTGTGATTGCACGTAATAAACAGATATTGGTTACCGGCTATGTGGGCTCTCCTACTAATTTACCGCATTGCGACGATGTAGGTCATCTTTTTAAGCAAGTTACGCACGGAGATGGCAAAATGACCAATCACTGCATGAGAACTGTGCATGCCGAACAAAATGCAATCTGTCAGGCAGCCAAACTGGGCATAGCACTGGAAGGCGCTACGTTGTATTGCCGCATGACACCTTGTCGTACCTGTGCCATGCTCATCATTAATTGCGGTATCCAACGCGTGGTTTGCGAACGCAAATACCATACAGGTGCAGAATCAGAAGAAATGTTCCGCCAGGCAGGTATCAGTATTGAATTTGTGTTTGATGAATTACAAAAATACGAGAAACAATAAGGAGAGTGCTTAAAGTACTTGGAATACATAAAGTTATATTAGATATCAATTGAAATATTTTTTTGATGTTCTTAATTTTATTCACTTTCAAATACATTCCTACCCCAATAATGATAAACTTTTAACACGATAAAAGCCACCAGACTTCCGAACAATGCACCGCAAATGACATCCCCCGGATAGTGTACACCCAGATAAATACGGCTGTAACACACCCAAAAGGCCCATGTATAAATAAACACAGGGAAATACCGAAATCTTGGTTTTAAAAAGTGAGCAAGCAGTACCGCCAACACAAAGGTATTGGAAGCATGCGAAGATACAAATCCATAGGTTCCTCCTTTATAGCCGTTAACAATATGCACCAGGCCTTCAAGGGCTGGATTGTGTGATGGCCGGAGTCGTAAAAACACATTTTTGAATAAGGCTACAGATAAACTATCAGCTAAAGCCACTCCCACTATCACAGCTAACAATATTATCAGAGTTTGCTTTTTATATTTCCTTACTATCAAATAAAGAAAAAATGCATACATTGGTATCCATATTGTTCTACTACTCAAACCCCACATCACAACATCAAAAAATAAATTATGTATACCATTTAAAAATAAAAATAATTGGGTATCCAGTTGAATGAGTGTTTCTATCAAAGTATTATTTATTTATGTATCTATTTTATATTATCTAAAAAGAAATTCATTTTTCATATCTATAATGTCCAATTATCTTAAAATCAAATAAACAGTCTTCAATTTCCTGACCATTGCCAATATTATGAACAATTAAATTTCTTTTACCATCCTCAGATTTCTTTTTTATAACAATTCCAATATGCGTAACGCTCACACCCAGATTCCAACAAACAATGTCTCCCGGTAAATAGTCATTTGGATTTGTTGTTATCGGTTTTACAATCCCATGTCTTTTGTAAAATGTCATCAGATTTGGAACTCGTCTATGGTCAATATTTTTGTCAGGTTGTGATAACCCCCATTTATTAGGATATATTGAAAAATTTGCTTTCATATCTTCATGAACTTCTTTTTGTAAGTCAATGCCAAGTTTTCTGTAAGCTCTGATAACTAAGTCTGTGCAAACACCTCTGTCAGGAGGCACATCTCCATTTGGATAATCAAGTTTAAAATAGCCAGGATCGTATCGTACAATTTGATAGGTTAATTTCAAAGTAGAGTCTGCAAGTCTGTTATAAAAATTAGTTTGTCCAACTGAAATTGAAATTGCCGAAATAAAAATCAATAGGTAAATCAGTGTACTTTTCATAATATGATTGCTATCTATTGTATTGTTGGATATTTCTGTTTTCATAAAGGCGCTACTCTAAGCTCTAGGTAGTCTGGCACTTAAAACGTATATTTCAGCAACATATTGCCACTGCCTGTCACCAGATTTAACTGTTTTTTGTCCATCAGTGGAGCAATATCCGGAAGGGTTTCACCTTTAAAAGTAATGGATTCGTCCATTAAACCCGCTTTATTAAATACATAGAGTTGCTTATTATCTCTTCCCATCACAGCCATCAGATTACCCCGCTGTGTATTGGTATAAAACTGAATTACAGGCACAACGGCATTACTAAATTTATAATTAAAGATCACTTTCCCATCTTTTTTGCAAACATTCAAATCAGTTGGAGTAAGGAAAATAAAATCTTTGGTACCATCGTTGTTAAAATCCTCGTATACAAACGAAGGATTGCCCGAAATGGTTTTGAATGTTTTAGTATCCACTGTTCCGTTGGTTGAAATAAAACGAAGATTCCCGCTTTTATCGTTTGTTATCAGATATTTGCCATCGTAATAGCACTTAGAGGCGATATTCGCAGCAAAAGCAGTTTTCAGTTTTATCCTTTCACTGCCTTTACGATCAAGAATGAGAATATTCCCCGATTTATCGGTAACAATGATATTGTCCTTACCCCCGAAAATAATATGCTGAGGCGTCTTTTCCACCACTTCTCTGGTGGTAGGCGATTTAAAATCCTTTACAGTTTCTCCCTTGATGTTGAAATAATGGATCTTTCGGTCATAACCTGCAATGGCTATCCGATAGTCGCGTTTCTTTTCGTAATCAATCAGGCACAATCCTGAAGTAGCTTTACTGGCAAGCTTTACAGGATAACCATCTGCGTTTTTACCATTAGCATCAATCAGATAAATGCTCTTTTCGGTATTGAATAGATACTGAATTTTGTTGTTCTTATAATAATCTACTTCGTATACATCGCTTTTAGGATTACCATCTATTAAAACATTCCATTTTATTTTCCCGTCTTTTCCAAACAAATACATTTTGTTGGAAGCATCAAAGGCAATGATGCTTTTTTCGTTAGATGATGTATTTTTAACAACATAAGGACGACTTATCATAACGGCATCTAAGGCAGTTTCACTGCCTGAACCAATTACCTGAGCCTGTACGGGGGCTTCTATTGGTTTTATATTGTCATTTCCTTTGAAATCAAAATTGATGGTGGTATAAAATCGTTGATCTTCTGCACTTAATTGGAAAGACAGCTTTTGAAATCCTTGCAAAACAGGGAATGTATTTGCAAAAGCCGGAGTATGCTCTGCTTTCATTAAATTCATCAGATAATTGGCAGCAAGATTCAGGTTGATATAAGCATAGATATTAGATTTTGAAGGAATATTGGCAGCATATTCGGCATATTCCGCTGATTTTGCTAAAATTTCTCCAGAGCTAAATGCATTTCTATAATTGGTGATGGCTTGCTGGCTTGCTCCAAAAATTACAAAATCATTGGCCACTTCATACCAGCATTCTTTAAAAGAAGGACAAGCACCGCCCAGCATTGTTTTTAACATATCCGTCAATCGAATGTTATGATCTTTTACCGGACTTACTGTATCACCTCCCATTTGTTGAGATGCTTTGGTGATGACTTGCAGACAGGAATCGGCTAGTTTTGTATCATTGGCATGACAAATTACGAACGTGTTGTCTGCAAAACTGGACTCGCTTTGTAAAACCACCACGGCAAATTCATTTCCCATCCAATCGATAAAATTATCACGAAGATTCAATTTTAACTGAAGATCCAATTTTGAGAGGGTTTTCTCATATTCTGACAATTTGTCATTTGCTTTCAGGTAATTTTTATATTTATTATGATATGTTGCATAATTACTGTAGTTTACATCGGCAAACAACAAGGTATTTTGCGGCAAAATATTGGTAATCTGAATTTCCTGAGCAGCTTCACCTTCAAAAATACTGATGTAAGAAGGATTGGTTTTACCTACTGAAGTATATCCATTCAAAAGAAGCTGGTTATTTTTAACAAACATATCCAATTCTGACCATTTACCAAAATCCATCAACAGCAAGATGTTACTTTTGGTTTCTTTATTGATAAATATTGACAGCCATTTGCCCATATTGGCATAATTGATGTAAATATTGGCATCTACTTTTTTACCGGCAGTTGTTTTAAGGGGTATAAAATTCTCATCATCTGCGATTGAAGTATTGCTGTTGAGTTGATGAATGGCTTTTTCAATCAATTGTATAGCATAGCTGCCCATAAAAACGCCTTTATAAATGCAATAATGGTAAGGCATTGCACCCGGACCTGATTTCACACTAAATACAATCCTGCCTTCCACCTTTTGTTGGCTGATGTCTTTGATACCTGCATCATTCAGTATAGTTTTAATATCGTCTTCTTCAAAAGCAGCTGTAACATTAATCAGATAGAGTATTGCAAGGCTGTCATTCCCCAAACAATGAAGCGATACATAAGACTTATTTGTGCTGACAATACTTTTAATACCTGCATTGGAATGAATAAGTTTATTTATAAAACTCAGGTCCTGCATTCCTTTGGCAAAGAAGGGCAGCTTTTGCAACCCTTGCCAGATTTGGTTGGAAGTATTGTTCACATTCCACAAACTCATCACATTGTTGAACTCGGCAAACATCAGTGCATCAGTTGGGATGGCCGTTAAAACGGGAGCAATGGGTTGTTTTATTTTTCGATAATACGCATAGGCTGAAAACAGTATTATCAAAGCTAACAATGCCAATAGTGCAATATAGATAGTTTTTTTCGGAATTTTCATAGTCAAGAATTATTCGATATCCAAAAATAAACTAAAATCGGGCACAAATTGTATAACAATCAGAAATTAAATGAACAATTGATTGTTAATTGAAAATAGTTGGGGTTTGTAATAAAAAAATATTTCGTATTCATTTTCTAACAGTCTTCAGTTAAGATACGCAATAACACAGAATTAGCATAACTTCACTTTATATGAAGATACGACATTAAACTGCAAAAGATAAATTTTTTATTTCTTTAATTCTATAATGGAATAGGTTTGCTTTATTTCTTCATAATTATTCCAATTCATATCAGGATGAGCTTTGGCATTTGAAGAAGAAATGATTACAATCCTGAATGTCTGCACACCCGGATATAAGGCTTGTGTATCATCTGTATTGCTGTTTAACAGCGAAACATATCCGTCTGAAAACCCAAACTGTGTAACGTTTACGCCATTTATATCAGGCAACGCCCACCATTCATTTCCATATTGAATAAATACCTGAACACTTCCGTAATCAACAATATCCGGAGTAATGGCATTTGTTAATAAATCTGCTGTCCAATTATGACCACTTGCATTCCATGAAGAAACGGTAATTGTATTGGTTCCTATAACATTTGCATTTCCTGTAGGCCCCTGAGGACCTGTATCACCTTTTCTACAACTATTAAATGTCAGCATAATTGTAACAAGAGCAAGCACTAAAAGCATTGAATTTTTCATATTGTATCAATTTTAATTTTCTTAATTATACATTATCTAACTATCACATATTTACTTAAATGCTTTGATTGCAAACAAGTTATAACCCTTTCTTAGACAGTTTAAAGAGTCCATATAAATGTATTTGCAAATTTAATCATTTAAAGTAGAAATTTGCAAAATCATAGCGATTTACTGGTATACATTCTCAGAGATTCAGTTTATTAAAACTTTTCTTAGCGTAATCACGCTATCCACATTGTCCGAGTAAAAACCAAATTAAAACAAAAATTACGATAGTGCTAATACAGCCACCACCTAATTTCATAGCTCCGTATCCGGATATAAGTCCTTTGAATAAATTATTCATTATTGTCACTTTTTGAAATAAACATTTTTGACGTTTTAGAAAGCCCTACTGTAATGTTTCAGGTACATTCTTTAAAACACAAAGATAGACGCTATTCAGAAGTACAATGTTACATAATTCACTAAATTATTTACATAATTCTTATATGATGATTGACAAAATACTTTGCTCCTAGCAAATTACAATTCTATGCAATAGTGATAGTTAAATTTTTTTAAGATTATTAATTCTACCGTAGTACTTTAAATCCCATCAAAAAAAATGAAAATAATGTATCTCATAATTTTATTTTTTCCTTCGCAAGTTTTAATTTTAAGTTTTGTCTTACTATTAAATTCATAAATTTTTAATCAATAAAAATAAAAAACATGAAGAAATTAATTTTATTATTCGTAGCAGTCGTTGGTTTTACTTTGATGTCGAGCACTATTACAGCACAAACCAACACAAACACCGAAAAAGCAGTTGTAAAAACTGAACAAACAGCAGTAACACCTGGTAATTTTGTGGATAAAAATAAAAATAACATTTGCGACAATTTTGAAGCAAAGGTTAAATCGGGCAAAGGTGCTAATTTTGTTGATAAAAATGCAGATGGTGTTTGCGATAAACGTGCTGAAAAAGCCAAAATGAATCCAAATTGCAATGGAAAAGGAATGGGAAAAGGAATGGGAAAAGGAAACTGTTGTGGTCAGAAAAAAGGGAATTGCAATAGAGTCGGTCAAAAACAGTAATCAACACTTGCATCAAATAAGTAAATAAAGATCATAACATTTGTGTTTCTGAATATATTTTCAAATCCATCCGCAAGTTTTTTATCAAAGTTGTGTCAAAATCTAAAATTCATTTATTTTATAAAAAATTTAAACCATGAAGAAAATCTTTTTATTATTCGTAGCAGTAGTTTGTTTTGCTTTGATGTCAAACAATGTATCAGCACAAACTAAATCAACCTCAGAAAAAGCAGTTGTTAAAACCGAGCAAACAGCATCAACTTCTAATTGTTTTGTTGACAAAAACAAAAATGGAATTTGTGATAAACATGAAGCAAAAAATGGCAAAACATGCAATGTTAAATGTGACGGAAAACAAAAAACATGTGAAACAAATAAAGGTACAGCAAAAGCTTGTGGAACTGAAAAAGGAACTGCAAAAGCTTGTGGCGAACGCAAAAGCAGTGGATGTGGAAGTAGTTGTAAACACTAATCATCTCAAAATCCAAAAATTATTCAGAATTAAAGGTTAGATATTCAGCTGCAAATCAATATGATCTAAATAATCTAAGCATTCACTTTTTATTTAACTACAATCAAAAAAACCTTGTCAGATGGCAAGGTTTTTTTTCGTACTTTTATACCCGAATAACTCAATCATCTTGCTAAGAAAATGTCTGAAAACGAACTGGTAGAAGGAATTTTAAATAAACAGGAAACAGCATTTAAAGAATTGGTACAGCTTTACCAAAAGCAAGTAATCAGCACTTGTTGTGGTTTTGTGGGCAATTATAGCGACGCACAAGATATTGCGCAAGATGTTTTTATTGAGGTTTTTGAATCTATTGAAAAATTCAGGAGAGAAGCCAAACTATCCACCTGGATATATAGAATCGCCGTCAATAAATCCATAAATTATAAAAGACAAATAACCAGAAGACAATGGGTTAAAAGTATTGAAACTTTTTTCGGAAAAGAAACCAACGAAACCCAAACTGTAAAAGCACACAAAAGCGATGAACCCAACGAAGCGTTGGAAGAAAACGAGAAAAAGCTCATTTTACACTTGGCAATCAATAAATTACCGGAAAACCAGAAAATTGCATTTACACTAAATAAATTTGATGACCTTTCGTATCAACAAATAGCTGAAGTAATGAACACTTCACTCTCTTCGGTAGAATCGTTGCTCCACAGAGCAAAATTGAATTTACAAAAATATTTAGTCAATTATTATAAATAAGAATATTTTCGCAAGAAAATGAATTTGAGATTGTCTTAATTCAATAATAAATTAAAGAAATGAATTGCAACCAAGTAGAAAATAATATATTGTTTTATATTGATAAAGAATTATCGAATGAAATGACACTTTCGTTTGAATTGCATATTGCAGAATGTCAGCATTGTGCACTTCTATATCAGCATGTAAATGCCTCCATGCAAGTTATAGCATCTGAAAATCCACAAGCGGACGATTATTATTTTTATGCCCGCCTGAAACAACGCATGGAGAATAAACAACTATATGAAAGTACATATAATTACTTGTCTAAAAAAGTATTGAAACCAGTAGCAGTATTCTGCCTGATTGCAATCGGTATTTTTACGGGTATAAATATCGGAAATCAATACATTTCACCCAATGCCGTTCATACAGCTGAACAAACAAGAACATCGCAATTAAATGCTTACTCCGAAGAAACCTATATTGCAGAAATCAATAATGAAAAAATCGAATCTTTATTTACATCAAATCAATAAGATATGAACTATTTCACCAAAAACAGAATATTAATATGGGTTGTGATTGCTGCCTTTGCCATAAATATTTCAGCAATAGTAACTATTTTATATCATGTTAATAAAGAGAAATGCCGAACAGAAAATGCAAATTTTCATAACAGACCTCATGATATTTTTAAAAAAGAACTCAACTTAAATGCAGAACAGGAAACGCAATTTATGGAAATGAAAAAAGCGTCGAGAGAAGAAGCACAGCCTATTGTGATTAAAATAAAAGAACAACGCAAAGAATTGATGAAAGTGCTGTTTGAAAAAACACCGGATACCCTGAAAATTGCACAGATTTCAAACGAAATTCAACAATCGCAGTCATTGTTATTGCATCTTACCATCAAGCATTACCTTGAATTAAAGAAAATCTTAAAAGTTGATCAACAGGAAAAATTAAATCTTCTCTATCAGGATTTATTCGGTTGCCCAAAACAGATGGGCAAGAAATGTGGAAATGATAATTGTAAAGACGATGACAGTGATCAAGGAATGAGTCATCGGCATGGTCAAGGTCATGATAAAAAAAACGACTTATAAAAACGGCGCGCTATTCTTTATCTTCCGTATCCATTTTTGCTGAGAAGGAGGCTGATAACTTCGCATTTTATCAATAAGTCGCATTGGATCTTCATCATCCAACAGCATCTGACGGTGAACAGGCTTCATAAACTGATCATTTTGCATGCGATCTAACTGAGCAATCAACGCATCATAAAATTGATTGACATTTAAAATCCCTACAGGTTTTTTATGAAAATCCAATTGTGAAGAAGTCATCATTTCAAACAATTCATCTAGTGTTCCAAAACCACCAGGCATAGCAATAAAAGCATCCGAGCGTTCGGCAAGCATCGCTTTCCGCTCAGCCATGGATTTCACATATATTAATTCAGTAAGTTGTGTATGTGCAATTTCTTTATCCGAAAAAAAATCAGGAATTACACCTATTGTTTTCCCTCCGTTTCCCATCACTTCATCTGCAATTACACCCATCAAACCAACTTTGGCACCTCCATAAACCAACGTTATTTGTTCGCTTACAAGCAATTTTCCTAATCTTTTTGCCGCTTCAGCATATACTCTATTCTCACCCATACTGCTTCCGCAAAATACACAGATCGATTTTATATCATTCATTTTATACCTTTTTGTATTATCAATCAGTTGTTGAAATTTAACATTCTTTATAATGTAACTGTATCAGAACAATAGGATCTGATACTGATGAAATACTTTTATTACCAATGATTATTATGAATTCTTTCTTTTAAAAAACGTAACGGTATTTCTTTTTGTTCATCAGCATGTCCTATTGCTATGATAGATAATGGATGTATGTTTTGCGGTAAATTGAATAGTGCTTTGATAGCCTGTATTCTTTCTTCTCGTGGATAAACACCCAGCCATACCGAACCCAGATTCATCGTATGTGCTGCTAACATAATATTCTGTGTGGCAGCCGAACAATCCTGCACCCAATATCCTTCTGTTTTTTCAATGTTTTCATCTGCGCAAACCACAATGGCAAGAGGTGCCTCTTTCAACATACCGGCATAAGGATGTAACTGCATTATTTTATTTAATATCTGACGATCCGTAACAACTATAAAATGCCAGGGCTGACTGTTGCGCGCTGATGGTGCATACATGGCCGCCTGTAATATTTTTTCAATATCATCATCTTGTACTGACAATGTTGTATATTTTCTTATACTCCGCCGTTTAATTATTACATCCAAAAAACTTCCCATACACTCATTTTTTTACAAAGATAAACTATTCACAAAAAACAAATACTTTATAATCTTTATTCCTTTAAAGTACTGATAAATAAATATTTTTTCAGTTTACTTTACTTTTTTTTAATCATTATCTTCCCTACATATTCCTACGATACTGCCCACCTACTTCAAACATGGTCTGGGTAATCTGTCCCAGTGAACAATATTTTGTTACTTCCATTAATGTATTAAAAATATTTTTGTTTTTCATGGCATCTTCACGTAGAATCTGCAATACCTGTGGAGATTTGTCAGCATGCAGGCGATGCAGGTTTTCGAGCATGTCTATCTGATATTTCTTTTCAGTTTCGGTAGCACGGATGACTTCTCCCGGAATAATGGTTGGTGAACCATTGGATGACAAAAAAGTATTGACGCCCATAATCGGTAATTCTCCAGTATGTTTCATGTTTTCATAATAAAGCGATTCCTCCTGAATTTTGCCTCTCTGATACATGGTTTCCATAGCACCCAGCACGCCACCTCTTTCGTTAATCCGGTCAAACTCCGCCATAACGGCTTCTTCCACCAGATCGGTGAGTTCTTCAATAATAAAAGCACCTTGTAGTGGATTCTGATTTTTGGTCATGCCCAATTCATGGTTTATTATCATCTGAATGGCAATGGCTCTTCTTACAGAGTCTTCGGTAGGTGTAGTAATAGCTTCGTCGTATGCATTGGTATGTAATGAATTACAATTATCATAAATAGCATACAAAGCTTGCAACGTAGTTCTTATATCATTAAAATCTATTTCCTGTGAATGCAGAGATCTACCGGAAGTTTGAATATGGTATTTTAATTGCTGAGCTCTGACATCAGCACCATATTTGAGTTTCATGGCTTTTGCCCAGATCTTTCGGGCTACACGACCAATTACAGAAAATTCAGGATCAATACCATTGGAGAAAAAGAAAGATAAGTTTTGACCGAATTTATTGATATCCATTCCTCTCGAAAGGTAATACTCCACATACGTAAAACCATTGGACAATGTAAATGCAAGTTGAGAAACAGGATTAGCACCAGCTTCAGCAATGTGATATCCCGAAATGGAAACTGAATAAAAGTTGCGTACATCCTTTTGTATAAAATATTCCTGCACATCTCCCATCAGTTTTAACGAAAAATCAGTAGCATAAATACAAGTATTCTGCGCCTGGTCTTCTTTTAAAATATCTGCCTGCACCGTACCTCTGACTGTGGATAATGTTTCTTTTTTAATTTTATCATAGACCTCATGGGGCAAAACCTGATCACCTGTAATTCCAAGCAACATCAGCCCCAGTCCATCGTTTCCTTCAGGTATTGCACCCTGGTAGGATGGTTTTTCAATTCCTTTTTGGTTGAACAGTGTATCGATCTTTTGCTGAATTTCATCCTGCAACCCATTTTCTTTGATGTAGATTTCGCATTGCTGATCAATGGCGGTATTCATAAAATAACCGACCATAATAGGAGCAGGACCGTTGATGGTCATTGAAACAGAAGTTTTAGCATTGGCCAGGTTAAATCCGGAATATAATTTTTTCATATCATCCAGGCAAGCTATTGAAACGCCTGAATTACCAATTTTCCCATAAATATCAGGACGCACATCCGGATTCTGACCATAGAGGGTAACCGAATCAAAAGCTGTTGACAGTCGTTTGGCAGCCATTCCACGGGATACATAATGAAACCGTTTATTGGTTCTTTCGGGTCCACCTTCGCCTGCAAACATGCGTGTAGGATCCTCACCTTCGCGCTTAAAAGGAAAAACTCCTGAAGTAAACGGAAACTCACCCGGCAGGTTTTCCTGCAGATTCCATTTCAAAATATCGCCCCAGGCTTCATATTTTGGAAGGCTGATTTTTGGAATTTTTAGATGAGATAAGGTTTCTGTAAAGGTTTTTATTTTAATTTCTTTATGTCTGACTTTGTATATAAAGAAATCGTCTTTGTAAGCGGAGACTTTTTCATTCCATCCTTCCAACAACTTTTTGTTGTTCACATCCAATAAGCTTTCTTTCTGTGAATACACATTTTCCAGCTCCGCAATCAGTTCTTTACTTCCATAAGAAATTTGCAAAGCATTGATGGTTTTTCTGAAACAATACAGATGCTGGGCTATATCACCTTGCTGTTTCGCCCAAAGGTTATAGCTTCTGATAACATCAGTGATTTCAGAAAGATAACGTTTTCTGTTGGGTGGAATAATCTGGATTTTTTCGGAAACACCTTCCAAATGATCATTGAATGCATGCAAACGAATGCCCGTTTTTTCTTCCACTTTTTTAATCAAAGCACCATAAAATTCATTGATACCGGGATCATTAAATTGTGAAGCGATGGTTCCGTATACCGGCAGGTCTTCTATTTTAGTATCAAAAAGTTTATGATTCCGGGCATATTGTTTTTTAACATCCCGCAATGCATCCAATGCTCCGCTTTTATCAAATTTATTAATGGCAATAATATCGGCATAATCCAGCATGTCTATCTTCTCCAGCTGCGAGGCTGCACCATATTCAGGTGTCATTACATATAAATAAACATCGCTGTGATCTACAATTTCAGTATCCGATTGTCCTATACCGGAAGTTTCGATGATAATAAAATCGAAACCGGCTGCTTTTACTACTGTAAGCGCATCCTGAACATATTTCGACAAAGCTAGGTTCGACTGACGTGTTGCCAGCGAACGCATATATACCCTTGGATTATTGATGGCATTCATTCTGATTCTGTCACCCAGCAAAGCACCTCCGGTTTTTCGCTTGGATGGATCTACCGAAATAATGGCAAGGGTTTTGTCTGTTGACGACATTAAAAACCTGCGAACAATTTCATCAATAAGTGATGATTTCCCCGAACCACCTGTTCCGGTTATCCCTAAAACGGGTGCTGCATTTAAAACAGCAATGTCTTTGAGCTTTTTAATGATTTCTTTTGTAATTTCAGGTTGGTTTTCACAGGCCGAAATTAATGTAGCAATTTGAATGAAATTGCTATTTAACAAATCCAGCACATCCACAGTCTTTTCTATACCAATGCCACCTGGAAAGTCGCATTTTTTCAGTAAATCATTAATCATTCCCTGCAACCCCATTTGCCTACCCTGATCGGGAGAATAAATCTGACAAATACCGTATTGATGCAATGCTTCAATTTCTTCTGGAAGTATAACACCTCCCCCGCCGCCAAATATTTTGATGTGTCCGCAATTGGCCTCCTCCAGCATATCGTACATATACTTAAAAAACTCCATGTGCCCACCCTGATAAGATGTTATGGCAATAGCATTAGCATCTTCCTGTATAGCACAATCCACTATTTCTTTTACAGAGCGATCATGTCCAAGATGAATCACTTCGACACCACTTGCCTGCATAATGCGTCGCATAATATTAATGGCTGCATCATGACCGTCGAACAACGAAGCTGCGGTTACTATTCGGATAGGATTCCTTAGTTTATAGGGTTCGGTTTGCTTCATCGTCATCTTATACTTGTATTATTGAGTTTTAACAATTAATCCGGGAAAAGGTTTCATAATAATGAATGATATTGGAGGAAAATCAATGGCTGAATATTAATAGCAATCTATTGAATGATTTAAGAAAATTGTATGCGCACATAGCTGAACATTCATCTTTCATCATTGTTAAAATAATTGTCCATTTTGATTGCTGTTTTTTATTTACCTGAAAAAATTTTTCATTACCTTTGCTGATAGAAACTATTTTAGTGAAGAGTGAAGAATGAACAGTAAACAGTGAACAGTGAAGAGTGAATAATGAATAATGAACAGTGAATAATGAATAGAGTTCCTTATATTCTTAGACTTCACACTGTATCTTTTTTTTGTCTTCGGACTTCGGACTTCGGACTTCGGGCTTCTCACTTAATAACTCAATCTCGAATAACTTAAAACCAATAACCATGTTAGCAAAAGAATTAACCGACGATACGTTATTACCTGCAAAAACCTCTGATACAGGCTCATTGGCTTTGGCATGGATGGACGAGTATAAAGTCTGCCATTTGCCTATAGTTAATAACGAGACCTATTTAGGATTGATTTCTGAAGAAGATATTTACACATCCAATGCATTTGATGAACCACTCGGCACTCACAAACTCACGTTATCAGATCCTTATGTTTCGGAAAATCAACATATTTTTGAGGTAATAAAATTAGCCACTACATTAAAATTAACGCTTATCCCAGTACTCGACCTTAAAAAAAATTATATCGGATCAATTACACTCCACAAACTGGTCGAAAAGTTTTCAGAAATCATATCTATTGGCAATCCGGGTGCGATTATTATACTCGAAATCAATGCTAATGATTATACGTTATCAGAAATTTCGCAAATTGTTGAATCAAACGATACTAAAATTCTCAGCCTCTACATTATCTCTCATCCCGATTCTCCACAAATTGATGTTACTCTTAAGCTCAACCGTATGGATATTTCAGCATTACTCCAAACTTTCAATCGTTATAACTATAACGTGAAAGCAATATTTACCGAACAGGAAATCAATGATGACCTGCAGGACAGATACGAATCGCTCATGAAATACCTCAGCATTTAAAAATCCTTTCTTTCATGTTTAATTATATTGTGAGTTTACTACTTTTTATTGCAATGACTCATTCTGTTTTTGCAACCAATGATAGCTTGCTTACCATTCAATCAATATCCATTTCAGGGAATAAAATTACAAAAGATTATATTCTGCTCAGGGAATTGCTTTTTAAAACCGGAGATACGCTGTCGATTGACAATTTTAATCAAAAAATAAAGAAAAGCAACGAAAATCTAATGAATACTTCGCTTTTCAATTTTGTAACCATTTCACCTTTAATAAATGATAGCAAAGTAACTGTATTCGTACTGGTGACAGAGCGTTGGTATATCTGGCCTATTCCACAGTTCGACCTCGCCGACCGCAACTTCAATACCTGGTGGAAAACCAGAGATTTCAATCGGGTAAATTATGGTGTTGACCTGGCCTTGTATAATTTCAGAGGACGCAACGAAACCATCGACCTCATAATCAGCTTAGGTTATGATGAAATTTACGGAATTTCATACAGAATACCTTATATCAACAAAAACCAAACATTAGGGCTCATCATTAGCAGCAACTTTGCCCGTAATCATGAAGTGGCAGTCAATACACGAAACAACAAAATTGATTTTTTTAAAAATAACTTCAATTTTCCAAAACAAAGCATTGCATATAACGGTGGTATAATCTACAGAAAAAACATCCACAATTCGCATCTTCTTCAATTGGGATACGAAAAATACAGCTTTGATGATACGCTCATGAAATTAAATCCTGAATATTCAACCAATATTCAACTTAAAACGCAATATTTTACATTGTTCTATCAATTCAAAAATGATTACCGCGATTATAAACCCTATCCTTTGGAAGGTCATTATTTTGATTTTGAATTTACCAAATCAGGGTTGGGGTTACTTTATGCTGATACAGAAAAAACCGACTTTTTCAGTATTAAATCTACTTTTAGAAAGTTCTGGAAACTGAGTCCACGTTTTTACCATGCCATAGGGTTTACAGGCAATGTAACACCTGACTATCCGTATTATGTTCAGAACGGACTGGGGTTTGGACGGGATTACGCAAGAGGATACGAATACTATGTTATCAGCGGGCAAGGATTTGGTCTGCTAAAAACAAATCTTAAATTTGCATTGCTGCCTCCCAAAATTATAACATTTCATTTCATTAAAACCGAAAAATTTAACACCATCCCTTTTTCTTTTTATTTAAATTTGTTTGCTGATGCTGCTTATGTTTATAAAAAAAACAATGACTTCAACAATACACTTACCAATAAGTTATTGATTGGTACAGGTGTAGGTCTTGATTTTGTTACCTATTACGATAAAGTATTAAGAGTGGAATATTCAGTCAACAAAATGGGTGAGAGTGGTTTTTTTATTCATTTTATGACTTCTATTTAGTGGATCTTTCATCTTTTATTTAAAAAAAACTAAAAATACAGCCTGAACAATGTATTGATTAAGTAATCTTTACTACTGAATGAAACCTTTAAACAGCAAAACCGTATATGCTACTTGAAGTTATACGCTTTCGAAGAGATTTATTAAAAGTTTTTCAAAAAAAACACTTTTTTTGCAAATTCAACACTAAACAAGCTAAATTACCCATTTTTTCATTTTGTGATATTTTTGTGACATTTTTGTGACATTTTTAAAATGCTGAATATCAAAGTGATTCGCAGCTAAATTTAGAAACATCACTTAAATATCACTTAAATGTCATAAACGCTTGCTATTTTAAATCAAGCGATTACATTTGCATCACAAATCAAATTTAAAAAAAAATATAGATTATGAAAAAAATAAATGTAATATTCGTTTTGATAAGCCTTATCGGTTTATTTGCAACATCATGTGTAAAAGAAAATATTCAGGAAAACACAAATGAAAACATTGGCCAAAAGGCAAACCATGTTGCTAAAGCCAGAAAAATTAACACAGAAAAAGAATCAACAAACCCAGGCGATGTTTATGTAGCCTCTTATGAACTATCATCAACAGTTGGCCACAACTCATCTGATTGCGCTGGTAGCTGCACAATGGTAGGGGGTGTATATTGTCATGTGAATTGTCAGGGCTATGGAACAACCTGTGCATCAACAGCAGCTGTACGTGTAACAAGGAATCCGGGTAAAAGCAGTTCATACGAGGCAATTACATTAGACGATTACGGTCCCACCGACGAATTAACCTTCAACATGCCTGCCCGTTCGTTTTATATTGAAGATATGGATTTTGATAACGGATACATTTGGTTGAACATTCCTGCTCAACAACTGGTGAGAAATAACATCCATCAATCCTTTCATTATGAAAATCTTAGTTTCACCACACAGGCTTTGTATTTAAATTTATAACATAAGACATTCATTCTATTTATTGCTTTAAAAAAAGTAACATATTGACCTTTCAACAGTCAATATGTTACTTTTTTTTTTAATTTTGTAAAAACTAAATAAAGCATGAAAAAGAAAAC
>JBBRCQ010000027.1:0-48536 GCA_038204725.1 Bacteroidales bacterium
AGGTTTTCTGTGCTTGGAATAATGCAAAGTTACTTAGTTTAGTTTTATTCTTTAAATTAATTATAGTGAATACTTGATCAAAAAGTAAACAATCCCGAAATTTCGGGATAAAATCCCTGCGCAATACAAGTTATAGCGAAATATGCATTTTGCCTATGATTTTATTAATTAACTTCGCTATACTGTATTGCTTGCCAGACCTACCGCTATTTTAAATGCTTGTTTTGTAGCGTAAATTCTATAATGTCGGTCCTTCATCGTAGCAACGTATTGTATAATTTAAAAGACTAAAATGAATTGAATGGATGTAGTTTTCAATTAATAACTTAAAATGATTTTAATGAATAGAAAATGAAAATTTCAAAATACGATAAAATGATTGAATACATCGAAATTTTATAATATAATGAGCAAAGTAATTCTTATAACGGGATCTAATAGAGGAATAGGTTACGAAATTGCCATGCAATGTGGTAAGTTGGGTTTTCATGTGATTCTTTCAGGTCGCAATCAGCATCGTTTGGATACTGCAAAGGAGCATCTTCAGCAAGAAAACATTCAGGTTGAATCTTTATTGTTGGATGTGAGCAGTAAGGAAAGTATCGAAAATGCTGCTAATGAATGGTCTCAAAAAAAAATGAAAATAGATGTTTTAGTTAACAATGCAGGAATTATGATCAAAGGAGACCTGAAAATATTACAGTCAGATGAAAATATATTGTATCAAAGTATCAATACAAATAGCTTTGGACCATTAAATGTTACCAAATCATTTTTGCAATTCATGCAATCACCAGGACGAATAATAATGATATCGAGTGGAGGAGGCGTATTGAACGGGAATAACTCCGGATGGTCTCCTGCATACTGTATTTCAAAAACCTTACTCAATGCCATTACGAAACAACTTGCCGAAGAACTTGAAAATAGAAATATTTCAGTAAATGCAGTATGTCCCGGCTGGGTTCAAACCGATATGGGAGGATTGAGAGCAACATTATCAATAGCGAAAGGCGCTGAAACACCGGTATGGCTGGCAACAGATGCTCCACAGGGATTAACCGGTAAATTCTTAAGAGATAAAGAAGAAATTTTATGGTAAACCAATGTAAAGGGGAAAATATTGGAATAAGTTTATGAGTGATTCATTGTTAAACGAAACTCCCTGATTATAAATGTAGAATATGTAGAATTATTGATTGAAAGGATAAGCATTAATTAAATTAATTCATACAAACATTTAAATTTTAAAAAAAATGAACACAAAAAATCAAACAAATAGTACGTACAATCCAAGTAATAAAGAATTACTTATTACAAGGGAATTTAATGCAAAACCCGATGTAGTATGGAAAGCATGGACTGATCCTGAATTAATGAAAAAATGGTGGGGCCCAAAAGATTTTACTTCACCCACTGTAAAACTTGATTTCAGGCAAGGAGGTAAATACTTGAATTGTATGCGAGGTCCCGATGGAAAAGAATACTGGAGTACTGGTGTATATAAGGAAATCGTTCCCAAGAAAAAAATTGTTGTAACCGACAGTTTTGCCGATGAAAAAGGGAATGTTGTTCCATCATCTTACTATGGTATGAAAAACTTACCCATGGAATTACAGATCCAAGTAATTCTTGAAGAACTAAAAGATGGGAAAACCAAAATGGAATTGCACCATATTGGAATTCCGGATGGTGAAATGCGAAATCTGACAGATCAAGGCTGGAATCAAAGTTTTGATAAGCTGGACGGAACAATTAGTAAAATGTAAGAAAAGCTGCTTTCGCCATATCAATTTTCCAAAACACTTAAATGTTGGTTTTAATAATTGTTATTAATTTTGGGAAATATGATTAGGCGGAAGTTTTATTCTGGTAATAATACATAAAGGCTGTTATTAAGAGTATTATTTATTTATTCTTAATAACAGCCTTTAGCATGTGGAAACTGATCACCAATTAAAGTATCCTTTTCATCCGTACTTGATATTGTTGCGATGAGCGGCTTTGCAAATTTATCACAAAAGTGATAGATAGTTTGCTAGTAATTGCTGCTATTTTTTTTGTATTTTTGGAACCAATTTAAAAAGTCAATATTATGCCTCCTATAAATAATATGTTTGTTATACCTGGAATGAAAATATCAGATATCATTATTAATAATCCCTACTTAATGCTCATGTTAGAACATTTCGGCATCCCTTTGGAAGTACGGGAAAAAACAGTGGGGCAAATTTGTGCTGAAAATCATGTAAACGCTGAATTGTTTATTTCTGTTGCTAATTTATTCAATGGGTTTAAACCATTACCTAAAACTAAATATTCATTTAAGGATACAAAAACGATTATTAATTATTTACAGAATAGTCATCAATACTATTTAAATGAAAAATATCCTCAGATACAGTACTTTATCAAAGAAATCTATAAAATAAATAGCCATCCCGAGATTTTAATGATCGAAAAATTCTTTGATAAGTATTTTATGGAAGTAACCGAACATTTGGACTATGAAAATCAGGTAGTTTTTCCATACGTGCTTAGCCTTGATAAACAGCAGTCTACAGATAAGAATGCAACAGGGAATTATTCAGTAACCGAATACAGAGAACATCATAATGATATAGAAGATAAACTGAACGATTTAAAAAATCTGTTGATTAAATACCTTCCGTTAAATAAGGATCAGCAATTAAGAAGAAAGTTATTATTCTGCCTTTTCGAACTGGAATATGATTTGAATATTCATTCGCAGATTGAAGATAATATATTAATTCCTTTGGTTGAGGAAATGGAAACAATCGGAGGAAAAGAGAATGAATAAAAAAACAATTACTATTATCATTGTCGAAACCTCACATATCATTTATGAAGGTGTTTCTAAGATATTAACTAATTCAGGACAATCATTCACGCTACATCAGGCTGATAATCTGAACGAATTGTATCAGTTGAATTTAAGATACAAAGCCGATATCATTCTTGTAAATCCTGTTATGATACAAAATCTGTTGAAAGAATTTCAATCATTAAAGAAAGAATTCAATACATCTCATTGGATAGGAATTGTTTATACCCATTTTGATTCACAATTGCTGTCATGGTTCGAAGGTATTGTTTCAATTAATGATACTCCGAATGAAATTATTTCGTTGATACACAAAATGCTGTCGCTTGATCAACCTGTAAACATCCCTAATCAACAACAGGAAACACTCAGCGAAAGAGAAACAGACGTACTTAAGCTTTTGGTAACCGGTAATGCAAATAAAGAAATCGCCGATAAGTTAAGTATCAGTACGAATACAGTGATAACACACCGGAAAAACATATCCCAAAAAACCGGAATTAAATCAGTTTCAGGATTAACCATCTATGCAGTCGTTAATAATTTTATTTCAATTGATAGCTATCAAGAATAAATCCACTTTATGATTCATTAATAGTAAGGAGGCTTTCTATAAAAATTCATCATTTTTAGGGATTGGCAGATAATTCCATACATCTTACTTTTGCTGTGTTAAATCAATAACACTCCAAAAATGATATTAAAATATTTTTTATGTTTACTTGTTTTTACTATTTTTATAGTAAATTTATTCGGTCAAAATGAAATTTCAACCCTTAAAAGTCCTTTTACCTTTGAAGCATCTTATAATGGCGACCTTTTTATTAATACTACCGGAGGCATAAAAAGAGGTGCTTGCTATCTGGGCAAGGCAAATCTGCAAATATCCTTTGATACAGAAGATGCAAAATTCTGGAAAGGTGGACAGTTATTCATAAATGGAGCAAATACACATGGTTCAGATCCAACTGCTGATTTAGCCGGTGATTTCCAGGGTGTTTCAAATGTAGAAACCGGTAATTGGACTTATCTTTACGAATTATGGTATAGACAAACTTTCGGAAACTTATCAGTTACAATAGGTTTACAGGATCTTAATTCTGAATTTGCTTCCAGCAAAAATGCCGGTCTTTTTCTGAACGGTTCATTCGGCATTCATTCCACGATTGCCGATAATTTACCTTCGCCTATTTTCCCCCTTACTGCCTTTGGTGCACAGCTACAATATAGGTTGTCCAATAAAATTACAGCTAAAGTAATTGTGTTTGACGGCTGTCCTGATGATCTGGAAAAAAATCCTCACAATCTTAAATGGGATATCAAAAAGGAGGATGGATTGCTATCGGTATATGAACTCACTTTCAATGATTCAATCTTTAAAAATATGCCCGGAACCTTTAAAATCGGTTCATATTTTCATAATCACATTACTGTAATTAATCAGGAAACTGAAAATCAGGAAGTTTCAAATAATTACGGTTTTTACATGGTAGCCGATCAATTAATCTATAAAAATCTGAAAGGTCAACAGATTTCACTTTTTACGCAGGCAAGTATGAGTCCATACCAGAAAAATGACAATTGGTATTATGTTGGGTTGGGATGCAATTTTCAAGGATTATTTAAAAAAAGGATGGATGATATAGTTGGCTTTGCGATTGCTCATGCCGGTTTTAAGAATAAAATATATAGTCACGAAACTACATTTGAAATGGAATACAAAGCACAGCTAAATGATAATTTGTTTCTTCAACCAGGTGTTCAATATATTATACATCCCTCAGGTACTTCAGCCAGATTAGACAATGCATTGCTAACATCGTTCAGAATTGGATTTAACTTTTAAAATCCAAAGCAGAGGCACACAATGTTAATCGGGAAAATTAAAATGTATGTCGTTAGGTTAAGCCTGAAAGGCTTGAATATGAATAACCTCCGGTGCAACCGGAGGAAGAAAAAAACAATATGAGCAGAACCCCGAAGTGGGTTCAATATATACATTAATTATCCACAGCTCATCTGAGCAAAAAATTAAATGAAATGAATCAGGAAATAATCGTTTATGTAATAATATCCATCACTATTGCGTATATAATATACAGCTTAATTAAAAAATTTTTTAGTAAGAAAACAAATTCATGTTCAGGTTGTACAGGCTGTTCAATCAAAGAACAAATAAAAAAAATATCCGTTGAAAATGAAATTTATAACACCGATTGATTTTTCCCAAAAGCAATTATTTAAAATTGCATTTGGTCTTGCTGTTTTTACTGTTTTTTATAATATAATTGAAGGACTTGTTTCAACTTTTCTGGGTTTTGAAGACGAAAGCCTTGCGTTATTTGGTTTTGGTGCTGATAGTTTTATTGAAGTAATTTCAGGACTTGGAATTGCACACATGATATTGAGAATTCAATATCAACCTGATTCTGACAGAGATCAGTTTGAACGAACCGCATTAAAGATTACAGGTGTTGCTTTTTTTGCACTAGTATTTGGACTTTTGACTTCAGGATTCTATAATTTATGGACAGGGCATAAACCGGAAACAACTTTTTGGGGAATTGTGATTGCTTCTATTTCAATTATTGTTATGACACTTTTGGTGTATGGTAAAAACAACGTTGGAAGAAAATTGAATTCAGCAGCTATACTAGCAGATGCAGCCTGTACAAAAGTATGTATTTATATGTCAGTAGTATTACTGATCTCAAGTTTAGTTTACGAAATTACCGGCTTTGCCTATATTGATACCATCGGAACTTTTGGATTAGCTTATTTTTCATGGAATGAAGGTCGCGAATGCTTTGAGAAAGTTAAAAGTAATAAGATGTGTTCATGTGGAAAATAACTCATACGTATGATTACTTTTTACAATCAAAGGATTTAAAATATAAATATGAATGAGTATTTCTCCTGAGGAGATTAATGTCAATAGAAAATAAATTTTGATAATGATTTTTTCCGAGGGAATATACCATGTAATTAAAGCTACAAAGGTTGACGATTGATAATAAGAGTTTCTTATTAGTTTTTTTCATACTTTTTTCTTAAAAAAAAAGTATGCAAACCCGAAATTTCGGGACAAGACTGCATAGAATTTACTTCAAAACTACGTATTTAAAATCCAGCGCAATACAAGTTATAGCGAAATAATCATTCTTTCATTGATTTCATTAATAAACTTCGCTATACTGTATTGCTTACCAGTCCCACCGCTATTTTAAATACTTGTTTTGTAGCGTAAATTCTATAAGGTCGGTCCTTCTTCGTAGCTATACAAGTTTTATAATATGATTGTCATTTATGCCCTAACGTGTAAAAAATAACATAAAAAAATTCAACCTTTGATATGCATTTATTCTTCTTCTTTACTCAATAATTCTTTGGTAGAAAGCAATCCACAGGCAGCATAGATATCTTCGCCTCTCGATTGACGGATGCTTGTAAAAACACCTTTTGCTGTTAATGTATCACGGAATTTAAGCATGGTTGCTTTATCAGAACCTTCGAGCGGAGTGCCGGGTATAGGATGGAATTTTATCAGATTCACCCTGCACTGCAAGCCGTTTAAGAGTCTTGCCAGTTCTTTTACATGAGCTTCGGTATCATTTAAACCTTTAAAAAGAATGTATTCGATAGATATTCTGCGTTGTCCATGCCAGTCGTAGGTTTTTAGTAAAGAGATCACATCTTTAATGGAATAAACATGCTGTATCGGCATAAGTTGATGTCGTTCTTCATCAAAGGGAGAATGCATGCTGATGGCCAGATGACAGGTGCTTTGATCGAGAAAAGTTTTTAAGGCAGGTAATATTCCAATGGTAGAAACGGTAATTCTACGGGGGCTCATGCCAAATCCCCATTCTGCTGTGAGTATTTCCAGGCTTTTCATCAATTCAGCCAGATTGTCGAGTGGTTCGCCCATTCCCATGTACACAATATTGGTCAGTTTGGCACGTTCAGGCAGACTGCGGATTTGGTTGGCAATTTCACCGGCCGTAAGTTGTTGTTGGAAGCCTTGTTTACCGGTCATGCAAAACAAACAACCCATTTTGCAACCTACTTGTGTGGAAACGCAGAGTGTAAATCGGTTTTCGTCGGGAATAAAAGCCGTTTCTATAAATTTGTTATCCGCTGTCTGATAAAGATATTTTTTGGTACCATCTTTTGATTCCTGCGATTTCAAAGGAAGGTTTATACCCAGCTGATAGTTATCTGCAAGCAACGCACGATTGATAACCGAAATGTTTGACATTTGTTCGATTTCGGTAATGTCTTTTTTATACAACCAATCAATAATCTGGTTTACTGTAAATGCGGGCATACCCAATTCTTTTACAATCGCTTTGATTTCTTCGGGATTTTTGCCGAATAATTTTTCTTTTGTCATCATCTAAAAATATATTTCTGCAATGATATTGTTAAACGGAATTCCTTTTTCAACCAGAATATCTCTTGTTTCCACCACCATTTCGGTGCTTCCGCAAAGGTAATATTTATAGTCCTTTGGTAGTTCTATCTGCTGATGTAGGTAATCAGTCACCCTTCCTTCAAAGACTCCATTTCCTTTTTCACGTGAGCAACAGCGGATATAATTTTCGCCCAAAGCATCCATGAATTCTTTTTCGAAATAAAACGATTGCAGCGATTTGCCACCATGTAATATTTTTTTATCTTTCCCAATACCCGATTCAAGCATCGATTTAAAAGGAGCAATGCCAGTACCTGCGGCAATCCACCATGCTTTGCCAGCTTTTCCATAAAAACTTCCGTCGGGTTTTGAAATATAAATAGTATCTCCGTTCTGAAGTGTAGCCATATTGGGCGTAAGTGCACCATCAGGTTTTATATCGTATAAAATATTGATTTCGTCTTTCCTCATTCCACTGGCAATACTGTATAAACGAGGAATTTCATCCGAACGTAAGGCGATGGCAATCCATTGTCCGGGAACAAAACTGAAATCACGTTTAAAACTTAATACATAAACATTGGGAGCAATGGATATATTGTAGGTAACTGTAACTTTTCCTAATACTTCTGTATAACTCATTGTTGGATTTTAATATAGCATATTAACATATTTATGAAAATATTGTTTTGAAGTATTTTGTAAATAAGCTGATGATAGTATTATACCTCTGAATAGATGCAATTATCAGAGCTAATTATAAATATTGTTGCATTAAAAAATTTTCATATATTTGTAAAAAAATAAACCTTTTTTAAAATTTAAAGTGAAAAAAAATGTATGAATAGAAGACATTTCTCTTTTCCTGTTCGAATTGAAGGTGGAGCAATCATAATTTTTGCAATTATTTTTATGTATAAGAACATTGTTACATGTTTTCCTATTTTATTTGTTTTTTAGGTCTTTTATTGGGATTTACAGAATTTGGATTTATTATTAATTCTGAAAAAATGCAAATAATTAAATTTTTTTCGATAGGTTTGATTTTACCATATTCAATAATCAAATTAGAATCTAAAATTATTTCTATTAAGGTTCAGATTATTTCATACAAAATAGATTATAAACCAAATCCTGTATTAGCAGTTTCATCAGATACACTGAAAAAGAAAGGTTTTAATGTTTTGCTAATTTTACAGAATAATGAAGTTTTTATTCTTAAATATTTTTACAATAAAGAAGATGCTTCAAGTTTTGCTAATGATATTTCCAAAGAGTTTAAAATACCTCAATCGTAACATTGTTAATACTATAACTCCACAAAAACAAAATATGGTTACCAATATTATAACCGATACTTTAGTTCAAATAAATAATTTAAAAAAAATATATGAAAATCGGAAAATGTATTCTGTAAAATAGGTAGTCGCAATTTGCGACCACCTATTTTCTTTCTTTCTTTTGTATTATTAAAAAAGAGGACATGCTAAAAGCAGTAGATTTCTTTAAATAAATAATATTCATTTAAATATACTTGAAATCGCAATTTGCAATTTCAAGTATAACTATCATGTTGGCAATAAAATAAAAATAAAATACGATAATATTTTCTGAATTATTCTGTAACAAAAAGTACACAACGAGTCTGATTCAAAGTGAACAACAAATGTGTACAAACATTAAATAAAAATTTATTTACCAATATTGATTAATAAAATAAGTAGTTTTCGGCGTACAAAGAATAAATAAAATCAGAGATTATTTAAATTATGAAAATTGAAATAAACTTGAGGTGTCATTTTGGCACCTCAAGTCTATTTTTTTTACTTTGCGTTCGTGCCTGATTGGCGAACTATGAAAGCAGGAAAAGTAAAAAATAAAAAGTGGAATGAAAAAGAGTTTTAAAATAAATCGGAATGAGTTCCAGTTCTGATAAGGGTTACAAGTTTAATGCTTTTGTTTTTTTCATAAATCAGAACCCAATCATTTTCAATATGACAATCTCTGTAATGAGCATAATTGCCTTTTAATTGATGATCTTTATATTTTGCAGGTAAAGCTTCTCCAGTGAGGAGTAGTTTGATAAGCTCGTTTAATTTATCTTCATTAAAGTTGCGTTTTCTGGCTAGTTTTAAATCCTTAAAAAATTGTTGTGTAAATTCTAAATGAAACATCACTTTACTTTTTGTAAATAGTCATCAAAATTTTCACACTTTACAGTTTTTCCTTTTGTAGCTTCAATAATAGCATTTATTGTTGTTTCATTAGGAATATCATTATTTTCTACAACAGTAACAAAACTGAGACTTTTTGCAAATTCAAGAAAAGCTTTGGCTGCTTTCGTTTTATTATTAATTACTATTGTTGTCATGGCTGATTTTTTTTACAAAAATACTCAAATACAAGTAAAGAAGTTATATTTACAAGTAAAATCTTCTGAATTTTTACGTTGTTTATTTTAAAAAAACCGTGAGCTATTTCTTTCCCATTGGTATTTTATTTTATCTTCAAATCACCAAATCACCAAATTACAGCTTCATATCCGCAATAATCGCTTTAATCTTAGCATCCAATAGTTGGTTTACATTTTCGAAGTCAGCTTTGGAAGTCAGTTGTTCTTTTACGCCAAAGTAGAATTTAATCTTGGGTTCGGTGCCCGATGGACGAACGGTAATCTTGCTGCCGTCAGCTGTAAAAAACTGCAATACATTCGATTTGGGTAAATCAATAACTTTCGTTTTATTGGAATTATAATCTGTTGCGGTTTGCAATTGATAATCCTTGATCATGGTAACTTTAGATCCGTTGATGGTGGTGGGTGGTTGACTGCGATAGGCATTCATCATGGCCTGTATTTCTCCGGCTCCGGATTGGCCTTTTTTAGTAATAGAAAGCAAATCTTCTTTGTAAAAACCATATTCGATATACAAATCAATCAGGATATCATAAAATGTTTTGCCGTTTTCGGCAGCCCAGGCTGCCATTTCGGCTATCATACAACAGGAAATCACGGCATCTTTGTCTCTTACAAAATCGCCAACCAAATAACCATAACTTTCTTCACCACCACCAATAAAGGTTTTTTGGCCGTCCAGTTTGAGTATTAATTCTGCAATAAATTTAAAACCAGTCAACACATCATAGCTTGCCACGTTGTTTTTAAGGGCGATGTCTTTCAGTAATTCAGAAGTAACGATGGTTTTTACAATGTATTCGTTGCCTGTCAGTTTTCCTTTGGCTTTCCATTGTGTGATAAGATAATAAATCAGCACAGAAGCAGTTTGGTTGCCGTTGAACAATACATATTCACCTTTATCATTTTTAACGGCTATTCCTACACGGTCGGCATCAGGATCGGTTGCCATTACAAGACTTGCATTCACTAGGCGTGCTTTTTCTATGGCCATTTCCAATGCAGCTTTCTCTTCAGGATTGGGCGATTTAACCGTAGGGAAATTGCCATCCGTTATGGCTTGCTCTTGAACAATATGAATGTTTTCGAAACCGAGGTATTTCAAAGCTTTTGGTACAAGCGTAATTCCGGTTCCATGTAATGATGAATAAACAATACTTAAATCTTTATGCTTTTTGATCAAATCCGGTGACAATGAAAGTGATTTTAGTTTTTTAAGATAAAGTAGATCCATTTTTTCTCCTATCATCTCTATCAACTGCTCATTTCCATTAAACTTCACCTGACTGATATCGGTAATTTTCATAACTTCTTCAATTACATTGGTGTCATGAGGACTTGTTAGTTGACCGCCATCTTCCCAGTAAGCTTTGTAACCATTGTATTCTTTTGGATTGTGCGAAGCTGTGATTACTACTCCACTTTGGCAATGTAATTCTCTGATGGCAAATGAAAGTTCAGGTACTGGGCGAAGTTCTTCAAACAAATATACATGAATGCTGTTGGCTGACATAACATCTGCCGTAATTCTTGCAAAATATTTGCTGTTGTTGCGCGAATCGTAGGCAATGGCTATTTTACAATCCGTTTTGCCAGGAAACATTTTTAAAATATAGTTTGCCAAACCCTGACTGGCCATTCCAACAGTATATTTATTCATACGATTGGTGCCCACTCCCATGATTCCACGTAAACCACCGGTTCCGAATTCCAGATCGCGATAATAAGATTCTGTTAACTCAGCAGCATCATTTTCTATCAGAAATTTTACTTTGGAACGCGTTTCAGCATCATATTGCGGCTCCAGCCATTTATTGGCTTTTTCTAATATTGTTTTATCAATTGCTTCCATAGTTTTATTTTTTTATTGCCACAAAGGCACTAAGACACTAAGTAAAAAGTAAACTGAGCTTTTGCTCAGTCCCGAGCTACAATTTCTTAAGAAGTATGCTAAGCGATAACTTAGTTCCGATTTACAATTTCTTACGAAGTTGTTGCTGAGCGGAGCCGAAGTATGGTTGCTGAGCGAAATCGAAGCATGAATTAGAAATTGTTAATCGGGAAAGTATAAGTTAGAAATTATTATTCCTGAAAGTAAACTTAGCATTAAAAACATAACAAAATCAGTCCTTTATTAGTTTCAAACATTTTTTCAAACTGTCTTTCCAATAAGGAATTTCAACATTAAATTCTTTTTTAATTTTTGCTTTGTCCAATACACTGTAATAGGGGCGAGGAGCAGGCAAAGGATAATCCTCTGTTCTTATTGGATTAATAACACATTTGATATCAGAAAGTTCAATTATTTCTTTTGCAAAATCGTACCAGCTACAAACGCCTTCATTTGAAAAATGATAAGTTTCAATGCCAGTTTTGGTAGCCAATTGTGGAAGTATATCTAAAATTGTTTTTGCCAGATCTCCGGCAAAAGTGGGCGTCCCGATCTGATCGAACACTACATTAAGCTTGCCTCTTTCTTTCCCATATTTGAGCATCGTTTTAATAAAATTATGTCCAAATGAAGAATACAACCAGGAAGTGCGAATGATGATTCCTTTTTCGGCATGATTCCTTACTTCGTTCTCACCTTCTGCTTTGGTTTTTCCATAGGCAGAAGCGGGACAAATGGGATCCAGCTCAGTATAGGGTTTATAATGTTTTCCATCAAATACATAGTCTGTAGAAACATGTATCATACAGCTATGGTTTTTTTTTGCAATCTGAGAAAGATATCTTACTGCATTTGCATTGATATATCTAGCAAGGTCAGTTTCCTGCTCTGCCTTATCTACAGAAGTGTATGCTGCACAGTTGATGATAAAATGGATGGGATTATCTTTGAAAAACTGATCAATTTGCTGATAATCGGTAATGTTTAATTCTTCTACATCTGTAAAAATAAAATGGTAGTCAGGATATTGTTCCGATAAACATCTTATTTCGTTGCCCAATTGACCGTTGCTACCAGTTACCAATATTGTTTCCATTGTATTTTATTTGATGATGGTTTTAAAATATGCTATCGTTTTGGTAAGGCCTTCTTCCAGTTCAATGGTTGGTTCCCAGTTTAATTTATCTTTTGCTAACGCAATATTAGGCTGACGTTGCATTGGATCATCAGCAGGAAGCGGTTCAAATACAATTTTTGAAGTACAACCGGTTAATTTGATAACTTTTTCAGCCAGTTCTAACATTGTAAATTCATTAGGATTGCCAATATTAACAGGTCCTATAAAGTCATCACCGGTAGCCATCATCTTAATCATACCATTCATTAGATCATCTACATATTGAAAACTGCGCGTTTGTTTGCCGTCGCCAAAAATGGTGATGTCTTTGTTTTGCAATGCCTGTACTATAAAGTTAGAAACCACTCTGCCGTCGTGTGGATGCATTCTGGGTCCATAGGTATTGAAAATACGGATGATCTTTATGTTTACATTGTTTTGACGATGGTAATTTACAAATAAAGTTTCGGCACAGCGTTTTCCTTCGTCATAACAAGCCCTAATGCCAATTGGATTTACATGCCCCCAGTACGATTCTTCCTGGGGATGAATTTCAGGATCGCCATACACTTCACTGGTAGATGCCTGCAAAATTTTGGCTTTGATTCTTTTTGCCAGTCCCAGCATATTGATGGCTCCCATAACTGATGTTTTTACCGTTTTTATGGCATTGTACTGGTAATGGATAGGGGAGGCCGGACACGCCAGGTTGTAGATTTCGTCCACTTCAATAAAGAATGGCATGGTTACATCATGGCGAATCAATTCAAAAAATGGATTCGTCATCAAATGGACAATATTTTGTTTTTGTCCGGTAAAGTAATTATCCAGACAAACTACTTCATTCCCTTCTTTAAGCAATCTTTCGCAAAGATGCGAACCTAAAAAACCTGCTCCTCCTGTAACCAATACCTTTTTTCTCATTCGTATTTTTTATTGTTTTGTTTAGTATCTATTCAGAATATCATTTTAAAATGAATGAATCATTCAGTAAATCAAATCTTTAAATCACCAAATTATACATTCGTCTTAATTCCCAAACAATAATATTCAAAACCATTGTTTTTCATTTCTTTATGGTCGAAAATATTTCTTCCATCTAAAATAACAGCCTGCTTCATTAATTTTTTAATTACTTCCCAGTTAGGGAAACGGAATTCAGTCCATTCGGTAACCAGCATCAATGCATCTGCATCCACCAGTGTTTCGTAAGCATCTTTTGAATATTCTATAACATCACCAATTTTTCGTTGGGCTTCGTGCATGGCAACCGGATCGTAAGCTTTCACCTTACAGCCAGCCTGCAATAATTTTTTTATCAGAACCAGCGAGGGTGCTTCGCGCATATCGTCGGTTTGAGGTTTAAACGAAAGTCCCCATATTGCGATATTTTTGCCTTTCAAATCACCTTTGTAATGATTGTAGAGTTTGGTAAACAGAACTGATTTCTGGTCATCATTGACTTCTTCAACAGCTTTCAATACACGCATGTTGTAGCCATTCTGGTCGGCAGTTTTTATGAGTGCTTTTACATCTTTCGGGAAACAAGAGCCCCCATATCCAATTCCGGGATAGATAAATTTGTGACCAATTCTTGTATCGCTTCCGATACCGGCACGCACCATGTTTACATCGGCACCCATAATTTCGCACAAATTGGCAATGTCGTTCATAAAGCTGATTTTGGTAGCTAACATGGAGTTGGCAGCATATTTGGTCATTTCGGCAGATGGAACATCCATAAATATAGTAGGATGACCATTTAATGTAAATGGCTTGTAAAGACTCTTCATTACATCTTCTGCTTTTTGCGATTCCACTCCCACCACAATTCTGTCGGGTTTTAAAAAATCGTTGATAGCATCCCCTTCTTTGAGGAATTCAGGATTAGAAGCCACGTCAAATTCAATATTAACGCCTCTTTTATCCAATTCTTCCTGAATAGCATTTCTTACTCTTTTGGCAGTACCCACCGGAACCGTACTTTTGGTTACAATTAATATATAATGGTTCATGTTTTTGCCAACAGTACGGGCAACATCCAATACATATTTTAAATCAGCACTTCCATCTTCATCTGGAGGCGTTCCCACTGCACTAAAAATAACATCGCTTCCATCAATGCTTGAAGCCAGATCGGTTGAGAAACTCAATCTGCCTTTTTGAACATTTCTTTCGATCATAGGATCTAAACCGGGTTCGTAAATGGGAGAAATCCCTTTTTGAAGGTTACTGATTTTGATTTTATCAATATCAACACAGCATACATCAATGCCAACTTCGGCAAAGCAAGTACCTGTTACTAACCCAACATAACCTGTTCCAACGATGGTAATTTTCATAAGGATTTAGTAAATTATATTTAATATATTTTTTTTGTAAAAATAGGAAAAATAAACAATACTATAAGGATAGACCCTTAAAAATTAATTGAGTATTTTTTTTAATTCAATTAAAGAGCTGATTTCAAAAGTAATATCTTCATTGTGCTCAATTTTTAAAGGATTGAAAAAAACCTGATCCATTCCTGCTTGTTTGGCTCCAAGTAGATCTATGATTAAATCATCACCAATCATAATGCTTTCTTCGGCTTTGGCTCCGGCTTTTTCAAGGGAAAATTCAAAAATTTGCTTATGAGGTTTTTGGAACCCGGCTTCTTCTGAAGTAATCGTGTTGGAAAAAAATTTTTCTAAGCCTGCATTTTTTATTTTATTATATTGAACTTCTACAAAACCATTGGTAATAATATGTAAAAAGTATTTATCCTTCAGAAAATCTAATATTTCAATGGTATGAGGGAATAATAAATTTTTCTGAGGACTGAGTTTTATATAGTCTTCGGCCATTTTGACAGCCATTATGCTATCATTGCAACCAAAATCGTTTAACGTAAGATAGAAGCGTTGTAGACAGAGAAATTCTTTTTTTATTTCACCTTTACGGTAAGCAATCCATAATTGTGTATTATATTTTACATAAGTATTGTGAAAGCTTAAAAAATCACAATATAAAATAGTTTCCAACTTATATATATTGTAAAGTTCTTTAAATGTTTCTAAAGAGTTTTTATCAAAGTCCCATAAAGTACGATCTAAATCAAAAAAAATATGTTTGTATTTACTCATTGGTTTTGTTGAGTTTATGCATTTAATGGCAGTGTTTTTTTATGAAATGCAAAAATACTTAAAAAAAATTAATTCGTCACTTGGTAAATTAAAATAAAGTATTACCTTTGCAGTCCCAAAAAATTGGGTTTGTAAACAAACTTGATATTAAAACAATCAACGGAATATGCCTACAATACAGCAGTTAGTTCGTAAAGGACGAAATAAATTAACAGAGAAAAGTAAATCACCTGCTTTGGATTCATGTCCACAGAGAAGAGGGGTTTGTGTAAGAGTTTATACTACTACACCAAAAAAACCTAATTCTGCCATGCGTAAAGTTGCAAGGGTGAGATTAACCAACGGAAAAGAAGTGAATGCTTATATTCCCGGTGAAGGTCATAACTTGCAGGAACATTCTATCGTAATGCTTAGAGGCGGTAGAGTAAAAGATTTACCAGGGGTTAGATATCATATTATTAGAGGTGCTTTGGATACTTCAGGTGTTGAAGGAAGAAACCAAAGAAGATCTAAATACGGTACCAAAAAACCAAAAGCAAAAGCAAAAAAATAAATATTAATAAAGTTTCAAATTTTTTGAAAAAATGAGAAAAGCTAAACCCAAGAAACGAATCATCTTACCAGATCCAAAGTTCAATGATACTTTGGTTACTAAATTCGTTAACAATTTGATGTTAAGGGGAAAGAAAAGCACTGCTTTTGATATTTTTTACGATGCAATGGATATTGTAGCTGAAAAATCAAAAGAAGATGGTGTTGAAGTATGGAAAAAAGCATTGGCTAATGTTACACCTGCAGTAGAAGTACGTAGTCGTAGAATTGGTGGTGCCACTTTTCAGATTCCATCAGAAATCAGACCTGACAGAAAAATGTCAATAGGAATGAAAGCCCTGATAAAATATGCGCGCAAAAGACATGAAAAATCGATGAGCCAAAAATTATCCGGTGAGATTTTGTCTGCTTTTAAAGAAGAAGGTGCAGCTTTTAAACGTAAAGAAGATACACATAGAATGGCAGAAGCTAACAAAGCTTTCTCACATTTTAGATTTTAATAGTGTTTAAAAGAGAATTTTATAGTTCATTATATTTTGATTTAATAATTTTATAGGAAGAGTACGATAGAAATGTCAGAAAAATTAGCATACACACGAAATATTGGCATTATGGCTCACATTGATGCAGGTAAAACTACAACAACGGAGCGGATATTGTATTATACAGGAAAAAGTCATAAAATCGGAGAAGTTCATGATGGCGGAGCTGTTATGGATTGGATGGTTCAAGAGCAGGAAAGAGGGATAACCATTACTTCTGCTGCTACTACTGTTTTCTGGGATTATGAAAAAGAACAATTTAAAATAAACATCATTGATACTCCGGGTCACGTAGACTTTACTGTTGAAGTGGAACGTTCGTTAAGAGTGCTCGATGGTGCTGTTGCGTTATTTTGTGCAGTAGGTGGTGTAGAACCACAATCTGAAACAGTTTGGCGTCAGGCAGATAAATATAAAGTACCCCGTTTATGTTTCGTTAATAAAATGGACAGAGCAGGTGCTGATTTTTTCAATGTATTAGGTCAAATCAAAGACCGTTTGGGTGCAAATCCAATTCCTCTTCAGATTCCAATCGGACAGGAAGAAACATTTACCGGTATTGTTGATTTAATTGACAATAAAGCATATATCTGGAATGAAACCTCTATGGGTGTTGAAATTACTGAAATTCCTATACCTGAAGATTTAGTGGATGTTGTATTAGAATACCGTACAAAACTAATTGAAGGTGTTGCCGAAGAAAATGATACCCTTTTAACCAAATTTTTAAACGATCATAATTCAATTACTGAAGATGAAATGATAGCTGCCATCAGAAAAGCTACCATCGAAATGAGAATTTCTCCGGTTATTTGTGGTGCATCATTCAAAAATAAAGGTGTTCAAAAATTATTGGATGCTGTTATCAGATTTTTGCCAAGTCCTATGGATGTGGATGCTGTTATAGGTATTAATCCAAAAACGGATCTAGAAGAAGCCAGAGATCATAGAGCGGATGCTCCAATGTCAGCATTAGCCTTTAAAATTGCAACCGATCCTTATGTTGGAAGAATTGCATTTTTCAGAGTTTATTCAGGTACACTCGAAGCAGGTTCTTATGTATTGAATACTACAACCGGCAAAAAAGAACGAATTTCACGTATAATGCAAATGCATGCCAATAAACAAAATCCGCTCGAAAGAATCGAAGCCGGAGATATTGGTGCTGCCGTTGGATTTAAAGATATACGTACAGGTGATACCTTATGCGATGAGAAATTTCCTATCGTACTTGAAAATATCACTTTCCCTGATCCAGTAATCAGTATTGCTATTGAACCAATCACTCAAAAAGATATAGATAAATTATCCAACGGACTTTATAAATTAGCAGAAGAAGATCCTACCTTTAATGTTAAAACAGATGAAGATTCAGGTCAAACCATTATTAGTGGAATGGGTGAATTACATCTTGAAATATTAGTGGACAGATTGAGACGTGAATTTATGGTTGAATGTAATCAGGGTAAACCTCAGGTTGCATACAAAGAAGCCATTACATCCACTGTTAAATTCAGAGAAGTTTATAAAAAACAAACCGGTGGTAAAGGTAAATTTGCGGACATTGAAGTTGAAATTTCACCAGCTGACGAAGATGTTATTGGTTTGCAATTTATCAATGAAGTAAAAGGCGGTAATATTCCAAAAGAATTTATATCACCTATTGAAAAAGGCTTTAAAGCAGCCATGATGAACGGTGTATTGGCCGGTTATCCTGTAGAAAGTTTAAAAGTAAAATTACTGGATGGTTCATTTCATGCAGTCGATTCAGATGCACTATCTTTTGAATTAGCAGCCAAAATTGCTTTTAAAGAAGCCTGCAAAAAAGCGAAACCAATTTTACTGGAACCCATTATGAAAGTAGAAATTGTAACTCCTGATGATTATATCGGTGATGTTACAGGCGATGTCAACAAACGTCGTGGTGTTCTTAAAGAAATTGATGCTAGAATTGCTTATCAAATTGTAAAAGCGGATGTGCCTTTATCAAATATGTTTGGATATGTTACAACATTAAGAACATTATCATCAGGAAGAGCCACCTCTACAATGCAGTTCTCTCATTTTTCTCAGGCGCCTGCATTTATTGTAGAAGAAGTAATTTCTAATATCAAAGGAAAGTAATTAAACATAATATAGTCTATTAATTTTAAAATTAATAAATAAATAAAGTGAATCAAAGAATAAGAATAAAGTTAAAATCCTACGATTACAATTTGGTTGACAAATCAGCTGAAAAAATCGTAAAGACTGTAAAATCAACAGGAGCTGTAGTAAATGGGCCTATTCCATTACCTACCAATAAAAAGATTTATACAGTATTACGTGCAACATTCGTAAACAAGAAATCACGTGAACAATTCCAGTTATGTTCTTACAAAAGACTATTGGATATTTACAGTACGACATCAAAAACAATTGATGCCCTGATGAAACTTGAGTTACCAAGTGGTGTTGAAGTTGAAATTAAAGTATAATTATATTTGTAGCATCATACTGTAAACGAAGAAAGAATAAAAAACAAAGTACAATGTCAGGATTAATTGGAAAAAAAATCGGAATGACGAGCGTATACGATGCCTCTGGGAAAAATATCCCATGCACGGTTATAGAAGCTGGTCCTTGCGTAGTAACGCAAGTAAAAACGAAAGAGACTGATGGCTATGAAGCCATTCAGATAGCTTACGGAGAAAAGAAAGATAAGCATACTACCAATGCTTTAAAAGGTCACTTCAAAAAAGCAGGAACAACACCTAAAAAAGTTGTTTATGAATTTACTCGTTTTGAAGCAGGTCACCAAAAACAATTTGGAGACATTTTAGGGGTAGATATATTTGTAGAAGGCGAATATATTGATGTAGTAGGAACGTCAAAAGGTAAAGGTTTTCAGGGTGTAGTAAAAAGACACGGATTCAAAGGTGTTGGTGATGCAACACACGGTCAACATGACAGATTAAGAGCTCCGGGTTCAATAGGTGCATCTTCATGGCCATCGAGAGTTTTCAAAGGCATGCGAATGGCAGGTAGAACCGGTGGAAATAGAGTTAAAATGATTAATCTTCAGGTTGTGAAAATCGTAGCTGAGAAAAATTTAATCGTAGTAAAAGGATCAGTACCTGGTCCAAAAGGTTCATATTTAATAATTGAAAGATGGAGTTAGTAGTATATAACACAAGCGGTAACAAAACCGATAGATCGGCTCAGTTAAATGATTCTGTTTTTGGTATTGAACCAAATGATCATGCAATCTATCTTGACGTTAAACAATATTTAGCAAATCAACGTCAGGGTACACATAAATCCAAAGAAAGATGGGAAGTCAGAGGAAGTACCAAAAAGATTAAAAAACAAAAAGGTACAGGAAGTGCACGTGCAGGCGATATAAAATCACCATTGTTTGTTGGAGGGGGTAGAGTATTCGGTCCTCGTCCGAGAGATTACAGTTTCAAATTAAATAAAAAATTAAAGAAATTAGCTCGTAAATCGGCATTATCATATAAAGCTAAGGAAAACAACATATTAGTTGTTGAAGATTTCGCATTTGAGTCTCCAAAAACGAAGGATTTTATTGAAATTTTAAATAATTTGAAGATTTTTGATAAAAAAACTTTATTAATTCTTTTTGAATCAAATAAAAGTGTATATTTGTCATCCCGTAATCTGGGACAAGTGAAAGTTGTAAATGTAACAGATTTAAACACTTACGATATTTTAAACGCAAATAATTTGATGTTTTTAGAAAGTTCACTTACAGAATTTAACAAAATTCAAAGCGAAGCTTAAAAATTATTTTTTAAAAATCAAAACAGCGAACACGAAATGAGCATTATAATAAAGCCAATAATAACTGAGAAAATGACAGCCATCAGCGAAAAGATAACCAATCGCTTTGGATTTATAGTCGACAGGAAGGCAAATAAAATAGAAATAAGAAAAGCAGTTGAAAGCTTGTACGGCGTAAAAGTAGAATTAGTCAACACAATGGTATATCGCGGAAAATCAAAATCAAGAAATACCAAAGCAGGATTAATTACAGGAAAAACCAGCGCCTTTAAAAAAGCTATGGTCACCTTAGCTGCAGGAGAAACAATTGATTTTTATAGCAATATATAAAGGAAAGAAATGGCTCTTAAAAAATTTAAACCCACAACACCAGGACAGCGTTTCAAAATAATCAGTACATTTGAAGAAATAACGACAGATGTTCCAGAAAAAAGTTTGTTAGCTCCTAAGAAAAGAAGCGGTGGACGTAACAATACCGGAAGAATGACCATGCGTTATCTCGGCGGTGGACACAAGCAAGCATATAGAATCATCGATTTTAAACGCGATAAAGAAAATATTCCTGCAAATGTTCATTCAATTGAATATGATCCAAACAGAACCGCCCGTATTGCATTATTGTTTTATGCGGATGGAGAAAAAAGATACATCATTGCACCACACGGATTAAAAGTAGGTCAGGTTGTACTTTCAGGAAAAGGGATAGCCCCAGAAATTGGAAACGCTTTATATATGAGTGAAATTCCATTCGGTACTATCATCCATAACATGGAATTACGTCCGGGACAAGGTGCAAAACTAAGCCGCAGTGCAGGAACATACGCACAATTGATGTCGAGAGACGACAAATATGCAATTGTAAAAATGCCTTCAGGTGAAACCCGTATGATCTTACAAAGTTGTAAAGCAACTATAGGTATGGTATCTAATATCGACCATAGTCTGGAAGTATCAGGAAAAGCAGGTAGAGCACGCTGGCAGGGTCGCAGACCACGCGTCAGAGGTGTAGTTATGAATCCGGTAGATCATCCAATGGGTGGTGGTGAAGGTCGTTCATCCGGCGGTCACCCAAGATCAAGAAAAGGTATTCCATCAAAAGGATACAAAACAAGATCTAAGAAAAAAGATTCAAACAAATATATCATCGTTTCAAGGAAGAAATAATTAAGATTTATAAAAACACTTAAGTATGAGTCGTTCATTAAAAAAAGGTCCTTATATAGAATATAAACTGGAGAAAAAAGTTTTGGATGCTATCGAAAAGAATAAAAAAATAGCAATCAAAACCTGGTCGAGAGCTTCAATGATTTCACCTGACTTTGTAGGACAAACAATCGCAGTTCATAATGGAAATAAATTTATTCCGGTGTATGTTACCGAAAATATGGTGGGTCACAAATTAGGTGAATTTGCTCCAACCAGAACTTTCAGAGGTCACGCAGGTAATAAAGACAAAGGAAAAAAATAAATAATTTACAGAAATGGGATCAAGGAAACACAACAAAGCAGAACAGGAAAAGGAAGCAAAAAAATCTTTATATTTTGCCAAATTAACCAATAATCCATCTTCTCCTAGGAAAACTAGATTAATGGCTGATTTAATCCGTGGTGTAAATGTTGAAAAAGCAATTCACATCTTGCAATTTAGTGCAAAAGAATCTGCAATAAAATTACGTAAATTGTTATTATCAGCTATTGCCAACTGGCAAAGCAAAAACGAAGGCGTAAGAATTGAAGAAAGTAATTTATATGTAAAAGAAGTTTTTGTTGATGGTGGAAGACAAACCAAAAGAATCAGAACTGCTCCACAAGGCAGGGCTCATCGCATCAGAAAACGCTCCAGTCATATTACTTTAATCATCGACAGCAGAAAAAATATTGCTACTGTAGCAGAAACAACGGAAATTAAATAATAATTAGTAAAAACACTTTAAAAAATTATAAATGGGACAAAAAGTCAATCCAATAGGTAGCAGATTAGGCATCATCAGAGGCTGGGATTCTAATTGGTATGGTGGAAAAAATTTTGAACCAAAGCTTATTGAAGATTATAAGATCAGACAGTATTTAAATACTCGTTTATCTAAAGCCGGTATTTCAAGAATTAATATTGAACGTACTTTAAAACTGGTAACAGTTACAATTAATACTGCACGTCCAGGTCTTATTATCGGAAAAGGTGGTCAGGAAGTTGATAAGCTGAAGGAAGAATTAAAAAAAGTAACCAATAAAGAAGTACAAATTAATATTTCTGAAATTAAACGCCCTGAGTTAGATGCTATTCTTGTTGCAAACACTATTGCAAGACAGATTGAGGGAAGAGTTTCATACCGTAAAGCAATCAAAACATCGATTGCGTCCAGTATGAGAGCAGGTGCAGAAGGAATTAAAGTGTTAGCTTCAGGAAGAATTGGTGGCGCCGAAATGGCCAGACGTGAACAATATAAAGAAGGAAGAACTCCTCTTCATACACTCAGAGCGGATATTGATTATGCATTAGCAGAAGCACATACCACTTACGGTAGAATCGGGATAAAAGTTTGGATTTGTAAAGGTTTAGTTTATGGAAAAAGAGAACTTGTTCCAAGTACTCCTGCCTCAAGCAAAGAAAAGCAATTGCCTCAAGGTGGTGGATCCAGACAAAGACCTAACAACGCCAACAAAAACAGACAAAGAAGATAATAAATCTTAGAGTTAAAAGAATTTAAACATTAAAATATTAAATAACAATGTTACAGCCAAAAAAGACCAAATACAGGAAAATGCAGAAAGGCAAGATGAAAGGCAATACCAAACGTGGTAGCCAGCTTGCTTTCGGATCATTCGGTATTAAGGCATTGGAAGAAACTTGGATTACAGGAAGACAAATCGAAGCAGCTCGTCAAGCGGTTACCCGTTACATGAAACGTGAAGGTCAGATTTGGATCAGAATTTTTCCTGATAAACCTATTACCAAAAAGCCTGCTGAAGTACGTATGGGTAAAGGTAAAGGTTCTCCTGAATATTTTGTTGCAAGAGTTACACCAGGACGCATCCTTTTTGAAGCCGATGGTGTACCCTTTGAAGTAGCAAAAGAAGCCTTGAGACTAGCTGCTCAAAAGCTCCCAATCGCTACAAAACTAATGGTTAGAAGAGATTTTGTTGAAGAAACAATATAAACAAAGAAATGAAACAAGAAGTTATCACAGAACTTTCTACTCAGGAATTGAAAGAAAGATTAGACGAAGAAAGAATTCAACTTTCTAAATTAAAAATGAATCACGCTGTTTCTCCTTTGGAAAACCCAAATGTAATAGCCCAATTTAGGAAAACTATTGCAAGGATTTTAACAGAACTCAGAAAAAGAGAATTGGACGAAATACTTACCAAAGCGTAATAATTAAAAAAAGAAATCTTAAAAAGATGGAAATCAGATCATTAAGAAAAGAAAAAACAGGTCTTGTTGTTAGCAATAAAATGGATAAATCTATTTCAGTTGTTATCGAAAGAAAAGTAAAACATCCAAAATACGGGAAATTTATAAAGAAATCTTCCAAATTTATGGCTCATGATGAAAAAAACGAATGTAACGAAGGTGATACCGTTAAAATCATGGAAACAAGACCAATGAGCAAGAGTAAATGTTGGAGATTAGTTGAAATTATTGAAAGAGCAAAATAGTTATGATACAACAAGAATCTAGAGTGATTGTTGCTGATAACAGTGGGGCCAAAAGCGCCTTGTGTATCAGAGTACTGGGAGGTACTAGAAAAAGATATGCTTCTATAGGAGACAAAATTATTGTTACTATAAAAGATGCTTTACCTTCAGGCAACGTAAAAAAAGGAACAGTTTCAAAAGCTGTCGTAGTGAGAACTAAAAAAGAAGTTAGAAGAAGTGATGGTTCATATATCAGATTCGACGATAACGCAATAGTTCTTCTTACCGCTACCGAAGAATTAAGAGGTACGCGTATTTTTGGACCAGTTGCCAGAGAGTTAAGAGAAAAACAGTTTATGAAAATCGTTTCGTTGGCACCTGAAGTGCTTTAACGTTAAAAAAAAAGTATATGAACGCTAAATTGCATATAAAAAAAGGTGATACCGTAAAGGTACTAGCTGGTAATTCCAGAGGAATGCAGGGCAAGATTCTTGTCATCAATGCTAAAGACAGCACTGCTATCGTCGAAGGAATTAGCTTAGTAAGTAAACATACCAAACCGAATGCTAAAAACACTCAAGGTGGTATCTTTAAACAAGAAGCTCCGGTACATATTTCTAACCTGATGCTTGTTGATGCCAAAGGCATTGCAACAAGAACCGGTAGGAAACTGGACAGCAAATCAGAAAAATTAGTTCGTTATTCTAAAAAGTCAGGGGAGGTAATCAAGTAATGAGTTATATACCAAGATTAAAAACCAAATATAGCGAAGAAATCGTTCCTGCACTTATCCAAGAATTTGAGTACAAATCTTCGATGCAGGTGCCACGTCTCGTTAAAATAGCATTAAACCAGGGTATCGGTTCCGCTATTGCTGATAAAAAACAGATTGATAACGGTGTTGACGAAATGTCAATGATAGCCGGTCAAAAAGCTGTGACTACTAAATCACGTAAAGATATTTCTAACTTCAAATTACGTAAAGGAATGCCGGTTGGTGTAAGAGTTACATTGAGAGGTGTGAAAATGTACGAATTTTTAGACAGACTGGTATCTGTTTCAATCCCACGTGTTCGTGACTTTAGAGGCATCAACGATAAAGGATTTGATGGCAGAGGAAACTATACTTTTGGTATCACAGAACAAATTATTTTCCCTGAAATCAATATAGAAAAACTAAGCAAAATCAGCGGTATGGATATTACTTTTGTGACAACCGCTACCAATGATAAAGAAGCTTTAGCGTTATTGAAACAATTTGGATTACCTTTTAAAAACCAAAATAAATTACAATAAGATGGCAAAAGAATCAGTCAAAGCAAGAGAAATAAAAAGACAGAAATTAGTTGCCAAATATGCTACTAAAAGAGCTGCTTTAAAAGAAGCCGGAGATTATATCGGCTTACAAAAATTGCCTAAAAACGCTTCCCCAGTTAGATTGCACAATCGTTGCAAATTAACAGGAAGACCTAAAGGCTACATGCGTCAATTTGGAATTTCTCGTATTAATTTCAGAGAAATGGCTTTAGCAGGTTTAATCCCCGGCATTACAAAAGCAAGTTGGTAAATTAATTTTTTAAAATAATAATTAAATACATTATAAAATGGTCACTGATCCTATAGCAGATTTCTTAACAAGAATCAGAAATGCCGTGATGGCAAAACACAGGGTTGTTGAGATTCCTTCATCAAAACTGAAAAAAGAGATGACTAAAATCTTATTTGAAAAAGGTTATATCTTAAACTACAAGTTTGAAGAAGAAACTATACCACAAATCATAAAAATAGCATTAAAATTTCATCCTGTAACCAAAATTTCAGCCATTACTTCCTTACAAAGAATTAGTAGCCCTGGTTTAAGAAAATATGTTGGTGCTGAAAAATTACCCAGAGTAATGAATGGTTTAGGTATCGCAATACTTTCAACATCACATGGTGTGATGACAGATAAAGAAGCCAAAACCAAACATGTTGGTGGTGAAGTTTTATGTTACATAAGCTAAAAGAGGAGAAATAAAAATGTCAAGAATAGGGAAATTACCAATTCAATTGCCAAAAGGAGTTACAATAAGCGTTTCTGATAAGAATCTTGTAACAGTAAAAGGTCCTTTAGGAACGTTAGAACAAAATATCGACCCAGCAATTACTGTGAATATCAATGTGGAAGATGCTTTAATTAAAATCGAAAGACATACCGACCAAAACAGACACAGAGCGTTGCATGGTTTATACAGAGCCCTTGTTGCCAATATGGTAAAAGGTGTTTCAGAAGGTTTTACTTCGGTTCAGGAAATCATTGGAGTAGGTTACAAAGCTACTGTTGAAGGAAGAGTCTTAGAAATGGCCTTAGGGTTTTCACATAATATTTTCATGGAACTTCCTGTTGAAGTAAAAGTAGAAACAACTGCTGAAAGAGGAAAAAATCCAACAATTATTCTTAAATCACATGATAAACAATTGTTAGGTCAGGTTTCTACAAAGATCCGTTCTCTGAGAAAACCAGAACCATACAAAGGAAAAGGTATCCGATTTATGGGTGAAGTTGTTAGGAAAAAAGCCGGTAAAGCTGCATCAAGTAAATAAAAATTAACAATATATAAAATCCTAAAAGGATGGCACTAAAGAATAGAAAAGAATTCAGAAGATTTCGTATCAAAAAAAGAATCAGAAAGGTGATTCTGGGTACTTCAGAAAGACCAAGATTATCTGTTTTTAGAAGTAATAAAGAAATCTATGCCCAAATTATTGATGACTCAAATGGTACTACAATTACCACTGCATCAACAATGGAAAAATCATTTGCTGACACAAAAGTTACCAAAACTGATAAATCTAAATTAATTGGGCAAACAATAGCACAAAGAGCCTTGGAAGCAGGTATCAGTACAGTTGTTTTCGATAGAAATGGTTATTTATATCACGGTAGAGTAAAAACTTTAGCTGAAGCAGCTAGAGAAGGCGGTTTAAAATTCTAATATATTATGGCAGATATAAACAAAAGAGTAAAATCTAGCGAAATCGAATTTAAAGACAGATTAGTTAGTATAAATAGAGTAACCAAAGTTACAAAAGGGGGTAGAACCTTCAGCTTTTCAGCTATTGTTGTTGTTGGAAACGAAAATGGAGTAGTAGGTTATGGTTTGGGTAAAGCCAAAGAAGTTACCGCTGCAATCGCCAAAGGTGTGGATGATGCTAAGAAAAACTTAGTAAAAGTTGCCATTCTTAAAGGCACTTTACCTCACGAACAACTTGGAAAATTTAGTGGTGCAAAAGTTTTTCTTAAACCAGCAGCTCCCGGAACAGGTGTTATAGCCGGTGGTGCTATGCGTGCTGTACTCGAAAGTGTTGGGGTTAAAGATGTACTTGCAAAATCTAAAGGTTCATCTAATCCTCACAGCGTAGTGAAAGCTACCATCGATGCTTTGGTTCATCTTAAAGATCCTTATATGATCGCGAAAATGAGAGGTATTGATTTAGATAAAGTTTTTAACGGTTAATGAATACCCATAAAATTGGTAAGCTATGAAAAAAGTCAAAATAAAACAAATCAAAAGCGGTATTGGTAGACCAGCACGTCAAAAACGCACTTTAGTTGCATTAGGAATTAAAAAAATGCACAGAGTCGTTGAAAAAGAATTGACACCGCAAGTGGAAGGAATGATCAATAAAGTGAAACATTTATTGAACGTAGAAGAAATTTAGTAATAAACGATTAACTATTAAGATATTATGGATTTAAGCAATCTTAAACCGGCAAGAGGTTCAGTAAAATCATGCAAAAGAATAGGTAGAGGCCAGGGATCTGGTAAAGGTGGTACTGCTACAAGAGGTAACAAAGGCGCCCAATCAAGATCAGGTTATTCACGTAAATTTGGATTTGAAGGCGGTCAAATGCCTCTCTACCGAAGAGTACCTAAATTTGGTTTTAAAAACATCAACCGTAAAGAGTACAATGGTATTAACATTGATACTTTGCAAAGATTAGCTGAAACTAAAAATTTACAAGTTATAAATATAGACGTTTTAAAAGAAAATGGTCTGATATCTAAAACCGACTTGGTTAAAATTTTAGGAAGAGGCGAATTAACAGCTAAATTAGAAGTTACTGCTCATGCGTTTACCGCTTCAGCAATAAAAGCTATCGAAGCAAATGGAGGCGTAGCAACAACTATATAAACTCACAATACATGAAAAGATTTATACAGACAATAAAAAATATCTACAAAATTGAAGAATTACGTAAACGTATATTATATACAATAGGTATTGTTTTAATCTATCGTTTCGGTTCATTTGTAGTATTACCCGGTGTTGACCCTAATCAATTAGGTGCTTTACATGCTCAAACGAGTGATGGGATTTTAGGCTTGTTAAATATGTTTTCAGGCGGAGCATTCTCTAATGCTTCAGTGTTTGCATTGGGAATTATGCCTTATATTTCTGCATCTATTGTAATTCAACTCTTAGGTATGGCTATACCTTATTTCCAGAAATTACAAAAAGAAGGCGAAAGCGGACGTAAAAAAATCAATCAGTTAACACGTTATTTAACCGTAGTTATTACCGGATTTCAAGCTCCAGGTTATATTGCAAATCTTGTGAATCAATTAGGAAATACCCCTACTGCAATTGCTCCTTTTGATGGAACTCCTCCTACTACATTTTTCTGGATTTCATCGGTAGTTATATTAGTTGCCGGTACTTTGTTCGTCATGTGGATGGGTGAGAAAATTACAGATAAAGGAATTGGGAATGGTATTTCAATGTTGATCATGATTGGTATTATTGCCAGATTGCCTTTTGCTTTGTTTGGAGAGTTTATCTCCAGAATGGAAGAACAAGGTGGTGGTTTAGTTATCTTTCTTGTAGAATTGGTTGTATTGGTCTTTGTAATATTAATAACGATACTCCTGGTTCAAGGCACCCGAAAAATTCCAGTTCAATATGCTAAAAGAATCGTTGGAAACAAACAATACGGTGGCGTACGTCAGTATATTCCTTTAAAAGTTAATGCTGCCGGTGTAATGCCTATTATCTTTGCTCAGGCAATTATGTTTATTCCTATTACCATTGCAGGATTTGCTGCTTCAGAAACATTATCAGGTTTTGTGGCTATATTTTCTGACTTTAACGGGTTTTGGTATAACTTTGTTTTTGCAGTCATGATTGTTGCCTTTACATATTTCTATACTGCTGTTACAATCAATCCTAACCAAATGGCTGAGGATATGAAAAAGAATGGTGGATTTATACCCGGCATCAAACCCGGTAAAAGAACTGCTGAATTTCTGGATGATGTAATGTCAAAAATAACATTACCCGGTTCATTGTTTTTAGCTTTTGTAGCGATAATGCCTGCAATCGTAAGATTATTTGGTGTGAATTCGCAATTTGCTCAGTTTTATGGTGGAACTTCTTTACTGATTTTGGTTGGAGTTGTACTGGATACATTACAACAAATTGAAAGTCATTTATTAATGCGTCATTATGACGGATTAACAAAGTCCGGCAGAATTAAAGGAAGAACTTCAACTGGCATGACGGCTTAATTAGCAATATTATTTGCATGATTTATTATAAAACTGAAGAAGAAATAGAATTATTAAGAGAAAGTTCTTTACTTGTTGGGAAAACTTTAGCAGAAATTGTTAAACATATTCAACCCGGCGTTGAAACTTTGTTTCTCGATAAAATAGCGGAAGACTTTATAAGAAGTCATGGAGCTGTTCCGGGATTTAAAGGATACAACGGGTTTAAACACACTTTGTGTATTTCGGTAAACGATGAAGTAGTTCATGGAATACCTAGCAAACGAATACTGGAAGATGGAGATATTGTTTCAATAGATTGTGGGACACTTAAAAATGGGTTTTATGGTGATTCAGCTTATACATTTGCAGTTGGAAATGTAAGTGAAGAAAAGCTGAAATTAATGGAAGCCACCAAAGAATCGCTTTACAGAGGTATCAATGCAGCTATTGAAGGAAAAAGGATAGGGGATATTGGTTACGAAATACAAAGTTATGTTGAAAGTTTAGGATATTCTGTGGTAAGAGATCTTGTAGGACACGGACTTGGACGGAAACTACATGAAAAACCTGAAGTACCTAATTATGGTAAACAAGGTAACGGCATGAAATTACAAGCGGGTTTGGTAATTGCAATAGAACCTATGATTAATCTGGGTGTACGCAATGTAATTCAAGAACGCGATGGTTGGACGATTAGAACAGCAGACCGTTTGCCATCAGCACATTACGAGCACGATGTGGTTGTGAGAAAAGGGAAAGCTGAAATATTATCAAGTTTTGAAGAAATTGAAAACGAACTAGCAAAAATAAATAAATAAAAAGAAGCTAAATGGCAAAACAAACATCAATTCAACTGGACGGAACGGTTACCGAATCATTAGGAAATGCTATGTTTCGCGTTGAATTGGAAAATGGACATGTTATTACAGCTCATATTTCAGGTAAAATGCGGATGCATTATATCAAAATATTACCGGGTGATAAGGTACAACTTGAAATGTCTCCTTACGATTTATCCAAAGGTAGAATAACGTTCAGGTATAAATAATAATAAAATCAATAACAATGAAAGTTAGAACATCTGTTAAAAAAAGGACCCCTGACTGCAAAATAGTACGCAGAAAAGGAGTAATTTATGTTATCAATAAAAAGAATCCGAAGTACAAACAAAGACAAGGATAAACAAAATAATTAATCTGTAAAATACACAATCATTTTATGGCAAGAATTGCAGGAATAGATTTACCGAAAAATAAAAGAGGAGAAATTGGTTTAACATACATATTTGGTATTGGAAAAGCCTCTGCTCAAAAAATTTTAGCCGAAGCCGGTATAGACGTAAACAAAAAAGTTAGCGAATGGGACGATGATGAGCAAAATGCTATACGTACCATCATCAATGATGCATTCAAAGTAGAAGGATCACTTCGCTCTGAAGTTCAACTGAACATTAAACGTCTTATGGACATTGGATGTTACAGAGGAATCAGACATCGTATCGGATTACCTTCAAGAGGTCAAAGCACTAAAAATAATGCCAGAACCAGAAAAGGTCGTAAGAAAACAGTTGCCGGAAAGAAAAAGGCACCTAAAGGTTAATCATTAGTTTAATAGAATAATTAAGAAGTTTAAATAAGAGTAAAAATGGCAAAAACTGCTAAAGTTACAAAAAAAAGAGTTGTAAAAGTAGAACCCCTGGGTAAAGCATTCATCAATGCTTCTTTTAACAACATCATTATTTCATTGACAAATAATGCCGGTCAGGTAATTTCCTGGGCATCAGCCGGGAAAATGGGTTTTAAAGGTTCTAAAAAGAACACTCCTTATGCTGCACAAATGGCAGCAACAGATTGTTCGAAAATTGCTTTTGATTTAGGATTACGCAAAGTGAAAGCTTACGTTAAAGGACCTGGAGCAGGTAGAGAATCTGCCATCAGAACCATTCACGGAGCAGGCATTGAAGTAATGGAAATACAAGATGTAACACCTTTACCACACAATGGTTGCAGACCTCCTAAAAGAAGAAGAGTTTAACAGGAGCAAGATTTTTTAAGAATAATTTAAGAATCATTATAACATTTAAAGATTATGGCAAGATATATAGGGCCAAAAACCAAAATAGCAAGAAGATTTAAAGATCCAATTTTCGGACCTGATCGTTCTTTTGAAAAAAAGAACTATCCACCCGGACAACATGGTGCTACAAAAAGAAGATCCAAACAATCAGAATATGGTCTTCAATTGATGGAAAAACAAAAAGCTAAATATACCTATGGTATTTTAGAAAAACAATTTAGAAACGTATTTCATAAAGCAGCCCACAAAAAAGGGATTACTGGTGAAAACCTGTTGCAACTCATCGAAGCCAGATTAGACAATGTTGTGTATCGTCTGGGAATTGCTCCAACCAGAAGTGCTGCCCGTCAATTGGTTTCTCATCGTCACATTACTGTGAATGGAAAAGTAGTAAATATTCCTTCTTATACATTAAAACCAGGTGAAGTAATTGCTGTAAGAGAAAAATCAAAATCAATGGAAGTAATTACAAATGCTGTTGCTTCTCGCGTCAATCAAAATTCATGGTTAGAATGGGATGTTAAAACCTTAACCGGTAAATTCCTTAATAGCCCAGAAAGAGAAGAAATTCCTGAAAATATCAAGGAACAACTGATCGTTGAATTGTACTCAAAATAATTTTGAACACAATTTTTGTAGTAAAGTTTTTAAAATTGTTGTTTTTGTCTTCAACAATTTATTTAATAAAATCAGAAAAAATTAACTAAATGGCAATATTAGCTTTTCAAAAACCTGACAAGGTTGTAATGATAGAAGCAGATGATTTTCAAGGTATATTTGAATTTCGTCCTTTGGAGCCCGGCTACGGTATTACAGTAGGAAACGCTTTGCGTCGTATATTGTTATCCTCATTAGAAGGATTTGCAATTACCACTGTAAGAATCGAAGGTGTTGAGCAAGAATTTTCTTCCATTAAAGGCGTTGTTGAAGATGTAACAGAAATCATTCTTAATTTGAAACAAATCCGTTTCAAACGTCAGATTGAAAATGTAAACAATGAAAGAATTCAAGTAAACATTTCTGGTCAGGATACTTTTAAAGCCGGAGATATTAATAAATTCTTAAATGGCTTTCAGGTTTTAAATCCCGAACTCGTGATTTGTAACATGGAATCTTCTGTTAAACTGAACATCGAGTTCACTATTAACAAAGGAAGAGGTTATGTACCTGCAGAAGAAAATAAAAACGTAAATGATAACATTGGTACCATTTGTATCGACTCTATCCACACACCTATCAAAAACGTAAAATTTACGATTGATAATTATAGAGTTGAACAAAAAACAGATTACGAAAAACTAATTTTCGAAATCCAAACCGATGGTTCCATTCATCCAAAAGAAGCTTTGAAAGAAGCTGCTAAAATTTTGATTCACCACTTTATGCTTTTCTCCGACGAAAGAATTACACTCGATACCGAAGAAAAAGCCATCTCAGAAGAATTTGACGAAAATACATTACACATCCGTCAACTGCTGAAAACTAAACTAGTGGATATGGATCTTTCAGTACGTGCATTAAATTGCTTAAAAGCTGCTGAAGTTGACACTTTGGGTGAGTTGGTATCATTTAACAGAAACGATTTGTTAAAATTCAGAAATTTTGGTAAAAAATCTTTAACCGAACTCGAACAATTGGTGAAAAGTAAAAACCTGGAATTTGGAATGAATATAGCAAAATATAAATTAGATAAAGATTAATCGAAATGAGACACGGAAACAAAATAAATAAATTAGGAAGAACTCATTCTCATAGAGTACACATGTTGGCAAATATGGCAACTTCTTTAATCCTTCACAAAAGAATTGCTACTACATTGGCTAAAGCTAAAGCACTCAGAGTTTACGTTGAACCAATAATCAACAGATCAAAAGACGATTCAACACACTCTCGCAGAACTGTATTCAGTTATTTGCAAAGCAAAGAAGCTGTTACTGAGTTGTTCAGAGAGATTTCTGTTAAAATTGCCGACAGACCAGGTGGTTACACCCGTATTCTGAAAACAGGCAGCCGTTTAGGTGATAATGCAAATATGTGTATAATCGAAATGGTAGACTATAACGAAAATCTATTGAGCGCTAAAGAAGAAGCTACTTCAAAATCAACACGTAGAAAAAGAGCTAAGAAAACTACCGAAACTACTACAGAAAAACCTAAAACAGTTGCTCAGCCTAAAGCTGAAAAAACAAAAGTTGAAGAACCTGTAATTGAAGAAACAAAAGTTGAGGAAACAATAGAACCTACATCAGAAGAAACTAAAGAAGTATAAGTTTTTTATTTCAAAATTTAAAAAGGATAAAGTGATTCAAACTTTATCCTTTTTTTTATTGGTACAAATAATTTTTATAGTACCTTTGAAAATGAAATTAATTTTAAAAAAAATACTGACATGAGTGCAATCTTAAACATTTTTGCAAGACAAATTCTGGATTCCAGAGGGAATCCAACCGTTGAAGTTGAAGTAATGACCACCGAAGGAATAATTGGCAGATCTTCAGTGCCATCCGGTGCATCTACCGGCGTACACGAAGCTGTTGAATTACGTGACGGCGATAAGAAAATGTTTCTCGGAAAAGGTGTTCTAAAAGCAGTTCAAAATGTAAATAAAACATTGAACGAAGAATTAAAAGGTATGTTTGTTTCCGAACAAAATACAATCGATCAAAAAATGATTGAATTGGACGGAACACCTAATAAAGCGAACCTTGGTGCAAACGCTATTCTTGGTATTTCATTAGCAGTTGCTAATGCAGCTGCTCAGGAATCTGGCCAGTACTTATACCGTTATATTGGTGGTGTAAACGCAAATACACTTCCCATCCCTATGATGAATATCCTCAATGGAGGTTCTCATGCCGACAACAGTATCGATTTCCAGGAATTTATGATTATGCCTGTTGGTGCATCCACTTTTAGCGATGCCATTCGTATGGGAGCCGAGGTTTTTCATCATTTAAAAGAAGTATTAAAGAAAAAGGGTTATTCAACCAATGTTGGAGACGAAGGCGGATTTGCACCCAATTTAAAGTCGAATGAAGAAGCAGTGACTCTGATACTCCAGGCGATCGAAAAAGCAGGTTATAAAGCCGGAGAAGATGTTTATATCGCTTTGGATCCTGCATCTTCAGAATATTTTTTGCCAGAAGAAAATATGTACCATTTACACAAATCAACCGGTGATAAACTTACGCCCGCTCAAATGGTCGATTACTGGGACAATTGGGTGAATAAATATCCCATCATTTCTATCGAAGATGGTATGGCCGAAGACGACTGGGATGGCTGGAAAATGATGACCGAAAAAATGTCAAATAAAATTCAACTGGTTGGTGACGATTTATTTGTTACCAATGTTAATAGATTGCAGGACGGTATCAACAAAGGAGTTGCCAATTCAATTCTTATCAAAGTCAATCAGATTGGAACCTTAACCGAAACCATCAATGCCGTGAATATGGCTTATCGCAATTCTTATACTGCCGTTATGAGTCATCGTTCAGGTGAAACCGAAGATACTACCATAGCCGATTTAGCAGTAGCGCTGAATACAGGACAAATTAAAACAGGTTCTGCCTGCAGATCCGAACGCATTGCCAAATACAATCAGTTATTAAGAATTGAAGAAAACTTAGGCGAAGCGGCTATATATCCTGGTAAGAATTTTAAATTTGTTAAATAGTAATCAGTGATTAGTAAACAGTGATTAATGAATAGACAACTGTTTATTCTTAGTATTCATATATTTTAAAAAGCTGTCCGGGAGAAATTTTGGACAGCTTTTTTATAAATCTGTACCCTTTTTGCAATTTCTTAAAGTTATATAAATTCTATTAAATAATTACACAAATTATTTGTATCTTTGCTTCAAAAAAAACATGGGAAGAAAAGCATTACAAATTAAAGGCTATAAGCCTGAGCAAATAAAAGCTCTGTTTAATAATGATGATAAATACAAAACAGGACTTCGGTTATATGCAGTATATCAGGTTTCTATAGGACAGTCAAGTAGAAAGCTTGAAGATTTATACAATACAAGTTTTAAACAAATACTCAATTGGGTTCATCGTTTCGAAGAATCAGGTATTGAGGGTTTAAAAGACAAAGAAGGCAGAGGTAGAAAGCCAAGACTAACTGAAGATCAAGAACAAACAGTTTCTGAATTATTAGATATTCATTCTCCAATAGAGTACGGATATAATACAGAAAATTGGACGGGTCCATTGTTAATTGACTGGATAAATAAACATTTTGGCATTGAGTTTAAGAAGGCTCAGATATATAATATTGTAGGTAAATTGAACTATACTTTCCAACGAGCAAAAGGATTTTATCCTGAAACAGATAAAGAACAGCAGGAAAAATTTAAAGAAGATTTAAAAAAAAACTTATAGAAAGTCCTAACGAAACAGTCCTTTTATATGAAGATGAGTTTTCTTTATCCAATACCGCAACACTAAATTACAAATGGAGTAAAAAGGGAGTTCAGCCAAAAGTAAAGTGCAAGCAAAGAGGCAGGGAGAGAATGACAGGAATGGGAAGTTATAATTATGGCACAGGCCAGATTACGGTTAATTTTTACAAAAAAGGTAATTATCAGAGTTTTAAAAAACATCTTAAGAAAGTGCTTTATGTTTACAGATCATATCCTAAAATAATAATGGTAGTGGATAATGTACGTTATCATCATGCAAAACTTCTTGAAAAATGGTTAAAGAACAATGAAAAATTAGAAATAATATACTTGCCTCCTTATAGTCCTGAACTTAATCCTGTAGAAAGAGCTTGGTGGTATATGAGAAAAAAAATAACTCACAATCGTTATGTAAATTCACTTTATGATCGAATTAAAGTCTTTTGGAAAATGTTTTCGCATTTTCAAAAACCAAATGAAGAATTATTAAAAGTTTGTGAAATTAATTATTAGACTTTATATAATTGATATTTAAAAGAAAGTAGAATGAAAAAAATCTCGCTGACGGTAATAACAATAATAATACTAATAATTGCTTCCTTTTCATTTTCGTATTTACATCAAAAAGAAAAGGAATCGATAAGTCACAACAGTCTGGAAATTAATAAAGATGATTTTAAACGATTTATTAAAAGTAAGCCCTATTCAATTTTGTATTTCTGGGTTTCATGGTGTGGATTTTCTCGGACTGGATTAGTAAATGATTATTATAAAAACTATGATTCTTTAAATAATGATACAGTTCAATCCCAACTAATTGTTGTAAGTGATACTAATTCAATAAATAATTTTATGGAAAAGAATAACATTAACATTCCGTATAAATGCTTACAAACAGGAAAATACTCAATTATAACCAGGAATATTAAAGATGGGAAAAGTGTGGAAAAGTTTATATATGATATATTCCAATACAAGGATGATTTTTTTTTTCCTACAATATTATTAGTAGATAGTTCATTTAATGTGATATTATGGACAACAAAAACTGAACATGCTGTGCGGAATTACCGGTTTATCGAGAAAAAAAAGCAGAAATAAGAATTAGTTATAAAGTGATAGGTTTATTTGGATAAATTTTAAATATGCAAAATAAGGATCAGTTAATAATTATTAAAACGGTATCAATTATTAAGCGAGATATTCTAAAAAAGCTGTCTTCAAGAAATTTTGGACAGCTTTTATAATAAAGTTTCGTTAAACATACATTCGGTATCCTATTAAATAGTATTTTTGTAAAAAAGTAAAATAATGAAAAAAATAAATATCCTTGTATTTCTATTCCTGATTGCATTTGTTTCAATGGCTCAGAATAAAGCAGATAAATCTTTTGTTATTCATTCGAACATCAAAGGTTTGCCCGATTCAAAAGTGATTATTATGATGAGCAAGCAAGGCGAAGAACCTAAGGTGATAGATTCTGCAATGAGTAAAGCAGGTGTTTTTACACTCAAGGGTAAGGTAAGTATACCTGATGTTTGCCGTATTGTATTTACCAAATTAAATAATCAACTTACATTTTTTGTTGAAAATTCAGAAATTCATATTTCCGGTCATATTGATTCATTGGATCAGGTTAAATATTCGGGTAGCAAAACTCAGAATGCATTCATAAAAGTGATGGGGGAGGTTAATGTTTTTACCCGTTTACAAAAGGATTGTGAGACAAAATTTAAGGAAGCGCAAATAAAAAATGATATGGAAACAATGGCTTTGTACGATTCAATATCTTCCAAAGTTTTTGAAAATCAAATTATTTTTTTATCCAAATTTGCATTGGAAAATAACAAAACCGTTGTTTCTCCTTATATTGTTCTAACGCAACTTATCTATTATATTGATTTGAAAATGCTGGATTCAATAACTAATAACTTTGATAAAAGTATAGATTCCTCCATATATGTTAAACAACTGCAAGCAAGGGTAGCAGTTTTGAAAAAAACAGATATCGGTATGCCGGCACCTGAAATTGAGATGGCAGATTCGTTAGGTTTTATGTTTAAACTTTCCTCTTTAAAAGGGAAATACATTTTAATAGATTTTTGGGCTTCCTGGTGCGGGCCTTGCCGCAAAGAAAATCCTAATGTAGTGGCAGCCTATCAAATGTTTAAAAATAAAGGATTTGATATTCTGGGCGTTTCTTTTGATCAAAATGGTAAAAATTGGTTGAAAGCCGTCAATGACGATCATTTGACCTGGCATCATGTTTCCGATTTAAAAGGCTGGGGAAATGAAGCAGGTAAGATTTATGGTATCAACTCAATACCTCATTCTGTGTTAATTGATAAAAATGGAATTATTGTAGCCAAAAACTTAAGAGGTGATGCTTTGATTAATAAGCTCAAAGAATTGATGCCTTAATACAATTTTAGTCACAGTTAGCGTAGCGTCCAGTCCAATATAGATAGTTTAGCGTAGCGTCCAATATAGATAGTTTAGCGTAGCGTTCAATATAGATAGTTTAGCGTAGCGTCCAAGTTGGGCGTAGCGTCCCGCTACGTCCGTCACGCCTGCATTCCATTCCAGAGCTTTTTCCCCATTTCCCTGCAAAATTCAAGCACTTTACTTTCGTCTACAGTTGTAACGATACCGTCTTTTACAATTAGTTTGCCGTTTGAAATAACATGTTGAACATGTTTTGAATTGATACCATATACAAAATGTCCTGCAAAATTGCTACTGTTGATTTCTGTAGGTGTATCGTAATTCAAAACAACAAGGTTATTGTCACCATCGCCTTTGAAATGGTTATGATGAATGTATGAATGTACTTTCCTGAATTTTTGATAAACATCCAACGAATTCATCATTTCATGATCTTTGCCTGATAAAAATACAGCGCGTGCACTTTGCAACATATCGCTGTGCATTCCATCAGTTCCCAACATAATGCGATTTCCCAGGCCATTTCCATCAAAATATCCCACTCTGTTATTGAGATTGCTTTCCATGTTCTGAACTACCCAAGAAGGTGAGTTAGAAATGATTTTCTTTTCTGTGTCGTTTAAATACAGACAATGTGCAAGTATGGTTTTGTTAAAATCAAGTATACCATGTTTTTGCATACGTTCAATTACGCGTATCCCGTATTTATTAATACAATCCAGCTGGTCGTAATTATCTTCAGCAATATGAATATGTAAACCTGAATTGTATTTCTTTGATAGGGCCACAGCTTTTTGTAAAGTGTCGTCGCTTGCTGTGAATGATGCATGCAATCCCACCAAACCCTGATGCTTTTGAAGATAATGTTCGGTTTCCTCCAGTCCTTGAGTTGCTCTATCTAAACCATCTCTGTCAGTGATTTCGTAACATAACAGATGAGAAACACCCACTTCATCAAAGGCATCGGCAATAATTTGGAGTGAATATTCTATTGCCATTGGAGAAGCATGATGATCGATAGCGAAACATACCCCGTTTTTGGCACATGCAATAGCTGTGGTCAACGCACTTGCTTTAATCATGTCTTTGTCCAGACATTTATCAAGTGTCCACCAGATGTATTGCAATACCTCGTAAAAGTTTACAGGGTTTTTCTTAGGATCACCCATTCCTCTTGCCAAAGCAGAATATGCGTGATGATGACCATTGGCAAAAGCATGGGTTACTAATTTGCCTTTGCAGTCAATGGTTTCGTTAACAACCAAATCAACTGGCTTTTGATCGTAAAAATGGATGTTTTCATTTGGACCTTCTTCAACTGCAATATCCGTAGTATGAAAGCCAAGCGTTTCGCTGTTAATGTATGTACAGTTTTTAAGATAGATCATGTTTTTTTTATTGCAAATATAAGTAATTTGTGATAAATAAAAAGCGTAGCGGGACGCTACGCTTAACAATAAGACGCTACGCTTAACAATAACGCTACGCTTAACTAATAACGCTACGCTTAACAATAACGCTACGCCTTAACAATAACGCTACGCCTTAACAAAAGAACGTTGCGTCCAATGTAGTTAGGCGTAGCGGGACGCTACGCCTACGTTTCTGCTACACCATGTTAATAATTTTTCAATTGTCTTGGAATAATAATAACATCCAATAAACCTTTACCATCTGTATAGTTAATTGCACTTGAATATTTGTATTCTTCCGGTTGATTTACTATTCCTGCTTTTACAGGATTATTGTGGATGTAATCAAGTTTTTGTTCGATGAAATTATTTGAATACAATATCTCTGAATGATTTTCATGCGTCCAGAATTGATATTCAGTATTTCGTTCATGTTTAGAAGCTGCATTTTTAAATAGTTTCAACATCCAATCTCTTCTGCTTTCTGTGTTTTTTTCAATTTCAGCTAATATTAATTTACTTGTAAAGCTTTTAAAATCCCGTAACACATTGCTAAGTCCATTCGTTTCACTTCTTGCAATCATATGAATATGATTACTCATGATGACCCATGCAAAAATATCAAGTCCTTTGTTTTTCTGACAGTATGCAAGATTTTTAATGACAATATCCCTGTATTTTTGACGCGTAAAAATATCAATCCAATATACTACCTGTAAAGTTACAAAATAGGGTTTATCTTGTTCTTTAATTTGATATCCTGTTGGCATTTTTTTTTTTACAAATATAATATATTTTGTGACAATTCGGCAAAATGTTGGTTTTTATTAAAAGCGTGGCGAGACGCTACGCTGAACGACGCTACGCTTTAAGAAAAAATTAATATTAAGCTGCTATGAAAGAATTTAATAACATTGAATGTGTGTGTTCAATAAATTAAAAGTCTGACTCCATATAGTTTTTCAGTACAATAATTAATCTTGTCTTTATATTTTTTAAGATCATCAATTGTTGCTAAATTACAAAGCCGTTGAACGACGCTATGCAGACGCTACACTCACCAACGTTACGCTATGCAGACGCCACGCAGACGCTATGCTAAACGAGCGTCTAATATAATTAGCGTGCAATGTAGTTAAGCGTCTAATGTAGTTAAGCGTAGCTTCTAATGTAATTAAGCGTAGCGTGCTGGAGTTAAGCGTAGCGTGGTGTAGAATGTAAGCGTAGCGTCCCGCTACGCTTACATTCTACACCACGCTACGCTTAAGAAAAAATCAATATTAATTACATTTAAACTATTTTTAATCAACGGCAACTCCAATCTCTTTTTCCCGTCAAAATGTGTAAATGCATTGGCAACTGCAGCAGCAGTAGGAACAAGCCCAATTTCTCCAATCCCTTTTACACCGTAAGGGCCGACAGCATCGGGAACTTCTACGCCTTTAACAATAATTTCAGGTGTTTCATGAGCACGAAGGTTGTTGCAATCTCTTAGTTTCGTGCTAATCAGATAACCATCTTTCATAGGTAAATCCTCGCACAGAGCATAGCCTATTCCCATATGAATAGCTCCCTGGATTTGTCCTTCAAAAAGCATGGGATTCATAATCTTACCGGCATCATGGGCGGCTATAACCTTTTCGATTTTCCCGTTTTTATCCAGAACAACCAATTGAGCCGCATACCCATATGAATAATGGGTAATTACTTCTTTAACATCAGCTCCCGGTTTGGTGGTCCAGTCGCATTTCCATTCTCCATGATATTTTTTACCAACTAATTGAATCAGGGAATGTTGGTTTAAATCTTTTTTTAATGAAATACATGCATTGATAATGGCATTGCCCAGTAGTGCTGTGGCTCTTGAAGATGTTGTCATGCCTGTTAAAATTTGAGCATCAGAATCTACTTTCACTTCAATCAGTTCAGGTAATATTCCTGTTTCTTCGCATAAGGTTTGCAAAGCCATCGTATGTACTCCTTGTCCCATTTCTGTCCAGCCATGTTGTATCAGCACTTTTTCAGGAGATACAATTTCGATGATAACATTGGAGAAATCTACCATTCCATTCCCAATTCCACTGTTTTTAATACCGCATGCAATGCCTTTGAACTTTGCGTTTGTATATTCATCTTTGAGCGAATCTAAACATGCTCTTATGCCAACGCTTTTCAACTTTTGTCCGGTTGCCGTTGTGAGTCCATCAACCAAAGCATTGTCATAACGAAATTGCCAACGATCGAAGCCTCCTTGCTGACATAAATCGTCAATACAACCTTCCAGTGCAAAAGTTGCCTGATTGGCACCGAATCCACGCATAGCACCAGAAGGTATATTATTGGTATAAACGGTTTTGGCTTCAATATCGCATGCGGGCACATAATATCCTCCGGTAGCATGACCTGCAACACGTTCCATAACTTTGGTGCCTACGGATGCATAGGCACCGCTATCGCCCACAGCACGCAGTTTTATAGCTGTAAGCATACCCTTTTCGTCGCTTCCCAATTCAATATCCATGGTTACAGGATGGCGTTTGGGATGCATTTTTATAGATTCTTCACGTGAAAGGGCTAGTTTTACTGGTTTCTTTAATAACCAGGCAAATAAACTAACATGTCCCTGTACTGTCATATCTTCTTTCCCTCCAAATCCACCACCACTGGGAACTAAAATTACCCTTACTTTTTTTTCGGGCAAACCCAGTATCATTGCTACCTGTCTGCGATCTTCGTATACACCCTGACTCTGACAAATCAATTCGATGCCATTATCAACAGTATAAGCTATAGCAGATTCCACTTCCAGAAAAGCATGTTCGATGCGTTGTGTTTTATATACTCCTTTTGAAACAAATTTAGATGCTGCAATTACTTCATCAACATTCCCTCTGCGAATGATGCAATTATCCAGTAAATTATTGTGATTTTCGTGTACTTGCGGAGAATCCTTTTCTAAAGCCTTGATAGCATCGGTAACAGCTTCATATATTTCGTATTCAACTTCAATAAGTCTGGATGCTTTGCGGGCATTTTCCTCAGTATCTGCAACCACACCTGCAATTACATCGCCGATATAATGTGTAATCTCATTTTCTGCTATCATCAGTGACCAGTCGTCGTATATAAGACCGGTTTTAATAGCTGCGGGAATATCCTTTGCAGTAAATATCTTAAAAACACCTTTCGCTTTTAATGCTTTTTCTGTATTTATTTTCAAAACTTTTGCACGAGGATAATCGCTAAAATGCAATGCAGCATGGAGCATTCCGTCAATTTTAATGTCGTTTACAAAATCTCTTTCTCCAACAGCTGTATCATAGGAATCATATTTTGGATAGGAAGTTCCAACTTTTCCACTTTGAGGTAATAATCTGATTTCTTTATGGTTAATTATATGTTCAGCTGCATATCCAATGGCTTCTTCAATTTTTTTATATCCGGTACAGCGACAAAGATTTAATTTCAGGGCAGCTCGAATCTCATCCAGCGTGGGTGTGGGATTATCCTGTAAAAGTATTTTTGCCCGTAGTATAAACCCTGGTGTACAAAATCCACATTGAACTGCTCCCTTTTCAACAAAAGCTTTTCCCAGTGTTTCTTTGATGTATGGAGGAAATCCTTCCATTGTATAAATGATAGAATTTTCGAGATTTCTCATTTTAGTAGTACAGGATAACCGTGGTTTCCCGTTGATCTCAACCATGCAAGCCCCACATGCAGCCTGTGCTGAACAGCCATCTTTAACAGAAGTTATATCTAATTCATTCCGCAGGTATTTCAACAACGACAATTCAACATCACCCTGAAATGAAATTTTCTGATTGTTTAAAGTAAAACGTATCATCCGAATGTTTTTATGCAAATTTAATAAAAACACTGACAATGAACTATGCTTTATTGAATTATGTTAAAAAGACATAATCATATAAAATCACCACAAAGACACAAAGAAATTACAATTTGTTTAAATTAATAAGGTTTAATGTTATTTGTTATTCTATTGCTACTTAGGTTGATAATTGAGAATAAGGTTTTATAATTCGGAAATATGTGTATAAATTATTGAAATCAATTTTTCATGATTTAATAGAATAAAGCGAATAAGGTTGAAAATTATAAGAAACTAAAAGTATATCCACTAAGCCACAAAAGCAAAAAAAAATTATTTATTTAGAAAATATTACAAAATACAGCAATTGATTCTTATTGACATATTGCTCCCGCCAGCCGACAGGCAGGTTTGTGGTATAATCTTAATTAAAGCTTTCTATACCACATATACCAACTTAAATTGTAGTATCCTGGTTTGTTTTTTGCCTTCAGTTTTTCTGACTCTTCCATGGTTTTTGGGCTGGGAATAAGCACATCGCCTCCAGGTATCCAGTTGGCAGGGGTTAATACAGAATATTGATCTGCAGTCTGCAATGCTATCAGAATGCGTTCTATTTCATCCATATTTCGGCCTATATTTTCAGGATAATTTAAAATAGCTCTGATTTTGTTGTCAGTATCAATAAAAATAACTGCCCGCATATCCTTTCTTAGTGTAGTATCTTTTCTTAGCAGGTTATATTTCTTTGAAATTTCTAAACTCTCATCTGCAACCAAAGGAAAATATATTTTTACATTTTCTTTTCCTGATATTGAAATGGATTCTATCGATTTAACCCATTCAATATGGCTGTTGAGCCCATCCGTAGAAATTACGATTAAAGCTGTATTCAGTTTTTTAAAATTTTCCTGTTTTTCGGCTAAAGCTATAATTTCTGATGTGCAAACCGGAGTAAAATCTGCAGGATGACTGAACAATATTTTCCATTTTGTAAAGAAATCTTCCGGAAAGTTTATATTACCTGTTGTAGAACGGGCTTTGAAAGAAGGTGCATGTTGACCAATGTAAATTGTTTGTAAATCGTTTTTCTCCTGAGCATTAACAATCAATATGAAATTGATCACCAATGTAAATAGTAAAATTTTTTTATACATTTTATTGGGTTTTAAATTTTATGAAAGAAACATTCTTCATTATTTAAAAACAAAATAGAATTGGAAAAGTCTGATTAAAAAAGTTAAATAAAAGATAAGTAATTTAAAACAATTAACGCATATTACAAAGCATTAATTATGAAATTGAATGTGTTATTTGCATTAGATTTTCAATGATGGGTACTCCGGCATTTGTTAAACGATGAATGGCTTGATGACCCGAAGCAATCAATACACAATCGATACCCATTTTTTCAGCCACTTCTGCATCATGCAAAGTATCTCCAATCAATAAAGTTTCTGAACAAGAAACATGTGCTTTTTCTATCAAATGCATGCCACTTTCAAGTTTCCCATTGGCATAATGATCTTTTAAGCCGGAAACGACCGGGAAATAATGATCAATTCCAAAATGCTTCAGGTTTTGTTCCAGCATCGTTTGTTCTCTGGCCGAAAGTATACTTAAATGGAGATTTTTCTGATGTAATGTTTCAAGTAAGTCAATTGCACCTTGTTGTAAATTACATTCATATTGTCGTTTATCATATTCTATTATAAATTCAGTACCTACAATTTCAAAGGATTCTATTTCGAAATCAAATCCCACGTTTTGATAATAGTTTTTTACAGGAAAATCAAATACTTCACAATATCGTTTGCTATTCATGCCTGGTAGTTTTCTCTTTAGTAGCATTTTATCGATCACATCCACTGCTAACCATAGATCGTTTAAAAGTGTACCGTTCCAATCGAAGATAATGTGCTTATATTTTGCTATGTTGTTTATTTTATTGGTGTTATGAATAGTCATTGATAAAATATTAATGGTTATGAAGTAGGTTTGATGAACTTAAATTATAGGATCATATTCCTTCTGTTTTTGCAGCTATTTTTATAAAAGTTTTAACTGCCAGAAGTATTGATGTATTTACTGCAAAATTACATAATTACACGAAGTTTCTCTATACCATTTAAATTAATATTACTTTTGACGATTATTTAAAACAAAAATTGATGTCTTTATTGAATCTTGAAAATATTATTATTGTCCTTCCAGCTATATTGATTGGCTTAACCTTTCATGAATATATGCATGCAAAAGTAGCTCATTTATTAGGTGATGATACTGCTTATAATGAAGGGAGAGTAACTGTTAATCCATTGAAACACATAGATTGGATAGGGTTTTTGTTTATAATTGTAGCAGGTTTCGGATGGGCTAAGCCAGTGACGTTCAATCCTGAAAAACTAAAAAATCCAAGGCGCGATGAAATGCTTATAGCCGTTGCAGGACCAATTGCAAATTTTGTGATGGCCATACTTTTTGCCATTTTATTAAAAATAATAACGCTGTATATGATTGTTGATGGTATATTGTTATCAATGATGCTAGCTTGTATTTATATCAATTTCATGTTGTTTATTTTTAATATGATTCCTATTCCTCCATTGGATGGATCTCATTTGCTTCTTAAATCAATCAACATCAGCAAAGAAATTGAACGCAATATATACAAATACGGATCACTCGCATTGTTTGCCATCGTTATAATAGATAGTCAAACTGATCTAAACATTTTGCCAATTGGTAAAGCGATGATGTTTTTAACGAGCAGCACGCTGAATATTTTGGGAATAATTATCTGAGAGCAATAATTAAAAATATTCAGAATGAATGCAGGATTTTCAAACAGTATTTAAAGGCAAGTAATAAAAAGGATAGCTTTCTTTACAGCATAATTATTTCCCTGTTTTATTTATTTTTCCCAGATGTTTGCATACTGCTTCCAAATTAGCAGGGATAGCTTCAGGAATGTTTATTAAAATATTTACTGATTTTAAATCCTTTAATCCTGAACCTGTGAGCAGGACTGCGTTTTTACTATTATGTTCTAATTTATGTAAGTTTTTGTATTTCAACATACCTGCAAATGCAGAAGCAGCAGCAGGCTCGGAAAAAATGCCAGTGTTTTCACTAAGTAATACAGAAGCATTAATGATTTCTTTATCACTCACAGTGATCCATTCTCCCTTGTATTTCAACAAATAATCCTTAGCCATGTAAAAATTACGTGGAATGTCAACAGAAATGGAGTCGGCAAGGGTAGTTGAAGGAATCGTTTTCCAACTTTCAGAATAAATGTTCTCAATCAGATTTCGGCTTTCTTCCGATTGAACAGCAATAATAACGGGCATTTTGTTAATAATACCCAATTTTAATAAATCTTCATAACCTTTATATACGCCTGAGATAATGACACCATCACCAACGGGAACAAAAATCCTATCAGGAATCTGTTCATTCATCTGCTGATACAACTCGAAAGAAACCGTCTTTTTCCCTTCAATAGTGAAAGGATTGTAAGCTGTATTACGGTTGTACCAGCCAAAATGTTTACTAACCTCTATACTCAGGTCGAAAGCCATGTCGTAATTACCGTCAACAGGGATAATAGTTGCACCATACATTACAATTTGTGTAAGCTTAGCCAATGGAGCGGTAGAGGGTACAAAAATAATGGCTTTTTGTTGTTGTGATGCACAGATTCCTGCAAGGGAAGAACCAGCATTTCCGGTTGAAGCAGCAACTATCGTTTCAATGTTATTTTCTTTGGCATAAGCAGAAACTAAAACAGAAGCCCTGTCTTTAAAAGAAGCTGTAGGGTTTTGAGCATCATCTTTCAACAGAAGTGTAAAATCCAACGCTTCGTTTTGCAATTGTTTAATGGTATAAAGCGGTGTTTGTCCTACCCGCAAAAATCCCATGCTTTCTAATGAATTGATTGGGAGTAAATCAATAAAACCTTGCTTTAATAAAATGTTGAATAAATCTTTCTTTTCGTATTTTTTAATTATATTATCGTAATGATACAGTGTTTTTAATACACCTTTGGGTGGGTGTTTGTCATCATTGGTTGCGTCGCAGGCAGGGCAAAGGTATTGTACTCCTTCTTTATGATAGGTTTTTTCGCAATTTGAACATTGGAAATAATATTTTTCGTTCATAATCAGATGTTTAAAAGATGGAAGAACCTTTTGTTTTTGTGATTGGCAAAAGCATTGTTACAATTTATTTATTTACTTTGGTTCATAATTATTTTTTTTGCCACTAAGGCACAAAGACACTAAGAAATGTGAAAGATAAAATGTCGTATTTTAATTATTCGCTTTTTTATTTATTTTTTACTTTTTCCTTGATGAAAAAGTAACAATCCCGAAGTTTCGGGATAAAATCCCTGCGCAATACAAGTTATAGCGAAATAAGCATTATTCCATTGAATTCATTAATAAACTTCGCTATACTGTATTGCTTACCAGTCCCACCGCTATTTTAAATGCTTGTTTTGTAGC
>JBBRCQ010000028.1:0-47887 GCA_038204725.1 Bacteroidales bacterium
TGCTCAAAAGCTCTACATCAGACACATAAATAATCTGGATAAAAAGATAATTGACCTTAAAAAACAGATGCTGTATGTAGCTGAAATGCAATAATTTTCGAATTACTTAGATAAAAGCAAAAAGTAAAAAATAAATAAAAATGCGAATAATTAAAATACGACATTTTATCTTTAACATTACTTAAATCATTTATATTAAAAGAAGTAAACTTTTTAATTTACAATTTTAATATTAAAACTGCCATTGTTATTTGCACCAAAAATACGCAACCATAAAGGTAAATACATTTCAGTTCCTCTTGCTGCAGTAATGTCACCAAGATCCAGAATGTTTTTTTCGAACCAACCGAATGATTTTAATAATTCTATTACTTTTAATTTGGCATCTGCATCATTTCCGCAGATAAAGGCATTATGGTCGCCTCCATTAATTAATGATGGGTTTACCATTAAACCACACCACATGGTATTTAGTGCTTTAACTACCTTAGCGTCAGGAAATGTTTTCTGAATTTCTTCTGCTAAAGAACTTGTATTGCTGACAGCTAGTAATGGTGGCATCCCTTTGGAAAAATCAAGCGGATTGGATATATCTACAATTAATTTCCCTTTCAGATTGTTTTCACCCGCAAGTTTAAGAGCTTCAAGAGATCCAATTCCTGCGGTACAGTTAAAAACAATTTCGCCAAAACTTGCGGCTTCGGCAAATGTTCCTGAAGTAGCTTTATCAGGATGCTTACCAACAAAAGCCTTTGCTTTTTCATTGTTGGCTGTACGGGAACCCATCATGACAGAGTGTCCTAATTCAATCAATTTTGAACCTATTGTATTTCCTACTATTCCGGTTCCTAATATTGCTATTTTCATTTGATTATTTTTTAATCTATTTACAAATTGAAATCCACCTTTATAATCATTCTCTTGTTTGAGTTTGTATTCTTATGGTTCATTTCATTTTATTATATTTCAAATTTTAATTAATACAAAATCGAAACAATAAAATATAAACAATTGAAAATAAAAAATTATTCAGAGATATAGTTATTTTTTAAAATACTCACATATACTACTCATATACTGAATATTAAAGAAAAGAAGAAAAGAAAAATATAAGAATATAAGGGAAGAAAGAATTTATCGGTTATTTTCGTAAAACCTGCAGAAGAATTTCAATCCACATGCTTCGCATTTGGGTTTGCGAGCAATACATATATATCTGCCATGCAATATCAGCCAATGATGTGCAATAGCTATTTTATCCATAGGAATGTTTTGAACCAGCATTTTCTCTGTTTCTAACGGATTTTTGGAAAGTGTTGTTAACCCTAATCTTTCGGAGACTCTGAACACATGCGTATCAACCGCCATCACAGGTTTATTAAAGACTACAGAAGCAATCACATTGGCTGTTTTTCGTCCGACACCCGGCAGTTTTTGCAATGCGTCCACATCATCCGGCATATTTCCATCAAACATTTCCATCAATCCTTTTGCCATGCCAATTAAATTTTTAGCCTTATTATTCGGATAGGAACAGGATTTTATCAATTCGTATACTTCTTCTTGTGTTGCCACTGCGAGCGAAGTTGCATCCGGAAATTTTTTATACAATGGTGGGGTAATAATATTTACTCTTTTATCGGTACATTGAGCTGAAAGAATCACTGCTACAAGTAATTGAAATGGATTTTTGTATTGCAGCTCTGTTTCAGCAACCGGTTGATGCTGTGTGAAATATTCAATAACTAAACGATACCTTTCTTTGGTGGTGAGCATGGTTGGAGAAGTTAAAAGGTGAAAGGTGAAAGGTGAAAGGTGAAAGGTTAAAGGTTAAAGGATAAAGTAATCTCTGAACTTCTAAAATCTTAAATCGTTATTCGTTGTTCGCAGATCAAAAAATATTTCCGATGAACGATTAAATGATGTAATGAAAACACCCGCCACAACTCTGAGCATTTACTCAGTTGTGAATAAATTTTTGGATAAAAAAAATTCTGCCTGGGATTTGAATCTCAGGCAGAATTTGTCTGATTAATTTGATATTAAACCAAAAGTACCTATCGATTGTAATTTGATAATATTCAGTGATTTTGAATAGTTTATCAGATTTAACATAATATGTTTACCCGGTAAATTATTATTGATATCTATAAACTTAACTTTATTCACGATAATAGACTTTTGGGAAAATGACAGATTATTAACATCAAAAGTGTAGCTCTTTTTCATAGGCCTTGTAAATATTTTATTGTTATACAAAGCAAACGAAAAAAAAATATGAATATTGTAAGTTTTATTAAAATATTACGAAGAAAGTTGTATTGACTTCTCTTTCATTATTTTACGCATATTAATGAGGGCATATCGCATCCTTCCGAGAGCAGTATTAATGCTTACGTTAGTATGTTCGGCAATATCCTTGAAACTCATTTCGGCATAATGACGAAGAATGATCACTTCTTTTTGTTCGTCGGGTAACATTTCGAGCAATGACTTTACATCTGCATGAATTTGTTCAGTAATCATCTTTTCTTCAATAGATTCGTCATATACTTTGATGGTATCAAATATATTGAAATCGTCTTTGTTTTCGATGATAGGAATTTTTTTTACCCTTCTGAAATGATCAATGGTAAGATTGTGCGCAATACGCATTGCCCATTGGATAAACTTACCTTCTTCTTTGTAATATCCTGATCGAATGGTATTGATAATTTTGATAAAGGTATCCTGAAAAATGTCTTCAGCAATAGCTTTATCCTTAACAATCATAAGGATATAAGAAAAAACTTTTTTCTGATGACGGGATATCAAACATTCGAGCATCTGGTGATTACCGTCTAAATATTTTGCAATTAGCTCGTTGTCAGTTAAAACAATAGCATGCATGCGAACCTCCTTTATTAAGTGAAAAAAAAAGAGTAATATTTATTCGATAATGGCCCTCCTGTTATTTATGGTTAGAAATTAATTTTATTTTATTAACACGCAAAGATAATGCTTTTTTCGTAAAAACAAGTTTTTTTTTACTTTATTTTGTTTTTATTTATTTTTTGCACTTTCAATAGTCAAATATTTGATTTTGTCAACTTCCGTATTTCACTGATATGACTATTTTTTAGGGTTACTGAACAATTCCTTTACATTGTCAAATTCTCTCAGATAAAAGAAACCTAAACCTTGTGTGTATGGTGAAATTGTGTTCATAAACTCATTGGTATTTGACCGATTGAAAACTTTCATCCGAAACCTGCCATCTTCTGTGATTTTATATTCCAGATTCACATCCCCGACAATATTTGTGGTTTTACCTGTTTCTGATGTAGGTTCTGTTTTTAAACCTCCACCAACACCAACATTTCCATCAATGGTTACTCTGTCGTTGAAAATTTGAGTGGAAAGTGCTATTTGTAACTCCTGCGAACTTAGCTGATCTCCGGGTCGATAATTAACCCCAATATCAAAATCTTTACTGATTTGCGACAACCAGTTGCTTATTTGGTTGGAAACCATCTCAAAGGATGAGTTTCCAACTCCACTGCTCACCGAAGAGCTATAAGTGGTACGGTTTTGAGATATAAAACTATTCATAACCAACAATGAAAAGTTTTGTTTGGTCATTTGTTCCTGATCATTTCTGTCGAGAATACTAAAAAACCGATCTTTGGTATCCTGATCAATTGTAGGTAAGTTAATATCGAACGAAATTGAAGGATTATAAAGTTGACCTTCAATGATAATAATACTTTGTACCGGGACTTTCTTTTTGCTTATATTCTCAGATGATCCCAACAATAAAATCGGATACAATGAAGCCCTCAGATTGTAAATCGCTTTCATTTTAACGGTTGCATCATAGGGATCGCCGTTCCATACAATACTGCCACCATTCTGAATATTAAACTTTTTACTTAAAAGTGTTTGAATGGAGAAATAATACAATCCATCCTGAATAATATAATCTCCAAACATTTTAAACTCACCCGCCCTGGTGATACTAAGCTGTATATTCCCATTACCAAAAGCTTTGATATTGCCGGCAGTTTGGGGTGTTTCAAGATTAATTCCCATTTCTGCATCAGGTGTAATTTCAAATTCACAATTCATTGAAATGCCATTAAAACGATTACTCGATTTATAATAGGGTTTATATTCCTTTAGTTTCTCAACAAAAGTGACAAAATTATTTTCTCTGGTTTCAGTTTTGTTGGTAAGTGGAATAAAAAGTGATGTTTCCTTTTCTGTTTTAGCCCTTATATCAAAGTGAATATCACGATCAGTTCCATTTATTTTAATAATCCCGGTGGCATATGCTTTACCATAAAACAATTCGTTATCTATAGGCTTAGTGTTCAAAACCAATAAGTTATTGTATTTCATCACCAGATCAATTTTAAAATCTCTAAACCCGTGATGTGTTATAATTCCATCCATTACAGCCCTACCGGTTTCAGAAGCGATTCCCAAATTAGTGAATTTAAAATAATTACTACTGATTTCAATTGAATCGGAATTAGAAAAACTATATTCTACGCCTGTATAATCAATTTTCATATAGGATCTTAACAACAATACTTTCCCATTTATTAAAGGATTTTTTAAAGTACCTTTTAATGTTAAATTTCCGATGGCCTGCCCATCAAATTTCGAACTAAAACTTTTAAAATATTGAGTCAGACTTCTTAGTTTTAATTGGTCTAACCTTACATTGAAATCAAAATTTTGACTTTTAGCATCTGGATAATAATACCCTTTAACAAAAAGTGTAGTATCAGACTTGTAATTTCCAGTATATACAAGATTGGTATTCATGTACAAAGCATTTTTTTCTTTGTCCCATGTTGATAAGATATTTAAATCGCCTAATTTATCCTTGTTGAAACTTACATTTAATATTTTAAGATTTGTTATAAAATTAGGCGACTTATACAAATCAACCAATTCGATGTTGCCATTTAAAACGCCATCAATATCGATATTGCTTTCTGCAAACATAATTTTAAATTGAGAAATGTTGAAATGTTCAAAACTTACAATTAATTTTTCAAGTGGGTTGTCTGAAATTTTTCCATTAATTTTAATGGATTGCTTAGCATCACCCAGCTTCAGATTTTGAATAGCTATTTCATTCTTATTGATACTCATATAATTTTCTCCAAATAAATGCCATAACGAATCATTTATAACAATATCTGAACGGAGAATGCGCATATCAATTAAAGGAGCATTTACGAAACTGGCAAATCCACTTATTTCACCTGAATTTTTAACTTTTCTTAATGTATCTTTCCAATAAACAGCATAAAATATACTGTCACTTTGCAATAACGAATTAATTTTAAAATTATCAATTCCGCCATTTTTACTAAAATGTAAACGTTTGCACCCACTCAACAAATACAATTTATGCTCATCTGTTTTTCCTTCAATATACACTTTTTCAAAAAATTGCTTATTAAATGCTATGGTATCGGCATTTCCATGTATTATAAAATTAGAATTTACTGAGTTGTAGCTTCCAATAAAGCTTGTATTTTTACTCACTTTAAGGGCAGGTATAAATAATCGAGAAAGCGTTTCTGTATTTTTAAGAAGAATATTAAAATCAAACTTTTGAGAACCGTTATTGGAAACCATGCTTATTTCCTTGGCTTTAAAGGCAGTTAACGAGGGCAAATAATTGTTAATGAAATTATTAAAAACAACCGGCAAATCTTCAAACCTGAATTTCCCATACATGTTGGCATCCATAAAATCTGATAATAAATCAATTTTTCGCTGTCCAAGGCTGTCGTTATAAGTATTTAACGATAATTTTTTCATACTGTAAAGTTCGCCTTTCCTCTGATAGGTCGTATTTTCAACTTTTATATTCCCTACAATATCATCTATCTTTTTTCCAATAAAATTAAAATTGAGGGTTGTAGATAGCAATCCGGTTGAATCAACATTAATTAATCTAAGTTTATACAAATTCGCTTCCCGAATAGTAGCTGTAAAATCAAATACCGGAACATCAGCAGCATAATCCACCACTCCTAAAAAATTCAGATCAATTTTATCATCCTGTACGCCTAAATACCCGTTGAAATGATTATTGGCAATTTCGCCTTTAATGGCAATACTGTCGTATACGTTTCCTTTAAATTCAAGATGATTGATACCACCGGTCATTTTAACTTTAGTAGTAGCAGCAGTAAGCCCTGAACCCGAAATTTCAGCATCCATATTGAGTTTACCCAATATACCGGGAATTTTAAAAAAAGCACCTAAATTAAACTGATCAGCTGCCAAATGACCTTTATAATTTACCTCATTTTTTTTCTTGTCATTCTTTAATGTTATATCAGTTGAAAAATTACCGTTCTGTGTGACAAAATCAGCATAAGCATTAAAATCGTTGTAAAATCCGGTAAATTCTCCTTTCACCATCACATTGCCAAACGAAAGTAATTGCTCGGGTATTTGAATATGCTTATCAAGTTTACCGGGTAAAACAAAAGATTCAATATCAGCTTTGGTGGTTGTAAATCGTTTCACATTTAAACGGATAAACGTTTCTTTAAAATCCGGAAGACCGTTAAGGGAAATACCTCCTTCAAAATGAGTTGATTTGCCATATTCAAATTTAAATTCTCGGAACTTAATATTTGAAATTTTACCGGAAATTTTACCGGAAAAATGAAGCAGATTATCCATACCATTCACCTCTTCAAGAAAATACGAAAGATCTTTCATGTCTAATGTTGAATGTTGTATCGTTGATTGAATCTGTACTTTGTTCATCAAATCATTTAAATCCGCTGAATTATCATAAGTAAAATTACAATCAAGCGCCAGATCGGTTTTAGGTGTTTGCAATGATAAAAAATTAAATCCGATATACCCGGGAAAGTATTTTATATTTGCTGATAAATTATTCAGTACAAAACCCGATTTATCCTTGAATGATAATTTATTGATATCAACAGTAAGGGTATCTCCATTCAATAACAAAGTATCCATTTTAAAATTCATATCTGTAAGCATAAGATTATTAAAATCAATGCCTGGTTTGATAAAATTCATATGATCCTGATTCTGATACTTAAAACTTGCATTTTTAATTTCAAAAGAATAACCCGAAATTTTCCATGCATTCCTTTTAGCAATAGTATCTGTTGATTTAAAATAATCTATCAAAAACTGAAAATTGGCAACCGAATCATTTTTATATTTTACTATCGCTACTTCGTTTTTGTTGAATGAAAAGTTACTGAATTCAATTTCTCTTTTTAGCAAAGAAAATTTGCGGATTTTACAGTCAACTTCCCTTGTCTTAAGTAATGTATTGTGGTATTGATCGTTAATATAAAAATCTTCGAGAACAATATGTAACCTGGGTGATATTCTGAGTTTTGAAATAGATATTTCGGTATGCATTTCTTTCGAAAGACGATTGGCGATTTTTTGGGCAATATACGTCTGTACTAAACTATTGGACAAGATAGCCAGTAAGAGTATCGGTAAAATAATAATTACCGAAATAAAGTATATCAATATTTTACGTATTTTCCGCTTGATATTTTTAATTTTTAGGGCAATTTGTTAAGAAACAACAAAAATAGCTGAAATTCCTCGTTTTTTAACAAATCTAATCTGTTTTTTTGATATTTTATGAAATAATGGGAAAAGACAGCAATTATTTTCAATGAATTCCGATTTGCGTCAGCAAAACTAACTAACAATATTTGTACCGTATTTATTAAATGGTTATTGGGTTATTGGGTTATTGGTTTTGGTTTAACATATGTTGTAAGCGGAATTACTTGATCCTTAATTCCATCCATTTGGTTGACGCTTATTCCTATTTATTTAAAAATCAGTGAGCCCGATTACCTGAGCAATGTCACACTTCCATGCAGCTGAAATTCTTTATTATCTGCTCCTTTTGCCTTCAACAGATAAAAATAAGTACCTTCGGCAGAAGGAGACCCGTTTACAGTTCCGTCCCATTTATCCATCAGGCTATTGGTTCTGAATATTTCAGTTCCCCAACGGTTGTATATAATCATTTCAAAAATAGTGATGTTGACAGAACGTGCGAAGAAATAATCGTTGATTTCATCCCCGTTAGGTGTAAAAACATTCGGAATGATGATATCCGAAGGTTTGTCCACAAAGATATCCAGCATTGCAGTATCTGTACAAAAATAAGGAGCATCGCTGTTTATTGTAAGCAGAATATGATAGGTATCACTGGAGGTATAAATATTGGAAGGATTCTGCAATTGAGAAGTATTACCATCGCCAAAGTCCCAGATAAATGAATTGGCGCCGTTACCTGTAAAGTTAAAACTTACTGCCAAAGGAGAAAAACCTTGCTCAGGAGTCGTTAAAAATGAGGCGTTTATTTGGATTATGCCTGTAAGTAAGAACTGTGGCAATGTTCTTACACAGTTATTGTTATCGGTAATGGTTACCATATAATTTCCTTCGCCCAAACCCTGTATCACACTGGTTGCCTGTGCAGGATTGGTGTTCCATAAGTAAGAATAAGGCGGTGTAGCACCCGAAACTGTCACTCCAATGCTGCCATCGCTACCATTGTTACAGCTTGGATTTATAACAGTCGTAGTAATATTAAAAGAATCGGGTTGTATGATAAATACTGTGTCTAATCCTATACATCCTGCAAAATCAACAACTGTTACGGCATAACTCCCGATTGCAAGCTGATTGGCAGTTTGTCCGAACTGAACCGGATTGGTTGTCCATGTGTAGGTATAAGGAGCAATCCCAATCAAAGGTGTTGCAGTGGCTGAGCCTGAATTTTCGCCATAGCAGGCTACATTTACAGCTGTAATATCAATAACAGGATTGGGTGTAGTAATAAGTGTTGTGCTATCTGTAATCTGACAATTGCCGGCATCCATAACTGTGATTACGAAGTTACCATAGCTGAGATGATAGATGGAATCCAACGTTGCACCATTGTTCCAGAGTATGCTATAAGGTGGTGTTCCTCCGCTGATGTTTGCTTTGATCCATCCATTGCTGAAAGTATCGCAAATATAAACGCTGCTGTTGAATTGAATCTGCAAAGGTAGTGTGGGCGAAACAATCAGAGCCGAATCGATGACATAGCAGGCATTGGTATCGGTAACTGTCAGAATAAAATTACCCTGCAAGAGATTGACTAAATCCGGTGTAGTGGTTCCTTCTGACCATAGGTATGAATAAGGCGGCGATCCGGAACTCACCTGAGAATGAATAAATCCATTGGGCAATCCACAGATACTGTTTTGAGAGGTAAGCTGTAATATTGGAGTAGGATGAATAGCTACAAGCATAGATGCACTATCAGCACAACCATGGATCGTAGATGCAATTAGTTGCGAAGGATAGGAATTGATTGCGGGGTAGAGATGAGACGGATTTTGTGTCACTGAAAAAGTATTATCACCAAAACTCCATTGATAATAAATACTGTCTGTTGTATTTATTGTAGTATGATTTAAAAAGCTCACCGGAATCCCAATGCAATGCGGTGATGTAGTATAAGATGCATTAGGTGTTGCAAACACAGCAATGGTTGCCGATGTATCTTTATAACAACCTGCCGAACTGTATATTTTTAATGTTAGCTGATAGACACCAGTAGTGTCATACCTATATATTGGATTATTGATAAATGCACTATCGCCATTACCAAAAGTCCATTCATAGCCTGTAATAGTAAAAGGTGAAGCAATACTTGCCTGGACAATAAAAGGAATACTATAATTTTCGCAAGTATTGGAAGTGCTGAAAACATTGATCTGAGGAGGAATATTAGAGTAACGGGTAACGATGAGTGTATCATTGTTGGGATTATCATCATTGGCAGCTGTCAGCCATATTTTAAAGATATATGTTCCGGCAGCTGTCATATTTACAGTAACTGGGAATGCATGAATAATGTTATTTATATTAGATCCATGAATGGTATCGTAAACGATGGGTAGACTATTCATTTGATAGGCCAACGGAATATCAGTAAAAGGCACATCACCAAATTGTTTCAGAAAAACAATAACAGAATCGGCTGCTGTATGGGTGCATGCTAACGTTGGATTCAACAAATCCGTAATCCCGAAATCAACCTTAAACTCAACCGCACCTATATCGGGAGCAATCAGGTTTCGAAGGATATCATTAATATCAATGATTACATCAGGATAAGGAACACCTGCTCCATTGATAAACCTTTGCTGTGGTTGTAAATTAGTGTTTGAAACATAATACGGATTGATAAACATCGAATTAGCATCTCCATTGATTAAGCTACCCCATACAGTTAAAGAATCATAAACAACAGCATTGTACCAGCCCAGTTTTTTTAATGGTGAATAATACACATTGTAATCCCACGAACCCGATTGAGGCAATACGGATAAATAAGAGGCATACCCATTTCCGTTGTTGCAAAATATATTGTTTTTAATAACATGATTTGTACCTCCATTAAATTCAATTCCTTTTCCATTGATTAAATCGGAAGATGTGATATTGATACTGTTGTGAACAATTTTCAGATTTGCTGATAATGGATAAACTTCAATGCCTTTTGCCACTCCCAGCCCACCAATATGAACAAAGTTATTCGCAATTAAATGATTGGAATCTTTCACAAATATTCCTTTTGATTGCTGTAAATCCAATATTCTGTTTTGAATAATTTGCAGGTTTTTCCCCGAAACCGAAATACCGGTTATCTGATAAGAACTATCAATTCTGTTCTGCCTGACGACTCCGCTGTCACCTGATACCAGAATTCCCACACTGTTACAGATAACGTGGTTCCTTAAAATGGAATCGCTCAAATAACTTAATTTACTAGAAATACCACAATTATAATTGAGGGATGCATTACTATCAACCTTAATGGTTTTGCAACTATCATCAATATAAATTCCATAATTTGCTATAGAAACCGGCAGATTATTTTTGATTGTATTTTTTTTTATTCTGATAATTTTTGATTTTAAAATATTGATTCCGTTGAATGTATTCGTTTGTAAAGTATTGTTATCAATGCATATCGTATTGCATTTCGATACAATAATTGCGTCGCGCAATCTGGTGGAATTAAAATTATTTCTTTTGATCAACAGATTACTTGAATTGTAAGCACTTACTGCAGTATAAGCAAAATTGCCTGACCAGTTGTAGCAATTAACTATAGTATCGTTGATACAGCTATCGATGAATATATTCCCACTAATATTGGGAGGACTTGTCATAAAAAACTGGCAGGAATCAATCAATATGTCTCTGCTTTTATGCAGTAAAAAGCTAAATACATTGGTGTTTTTCAAAAGGCTGATCCGTTTGGTATTTTGCAATTCATCTCCTGAAACTTTTAATGTTTTCTTTGTAAAATCGGTTCTGCTAATCAACAAATTTGAATCGAGACCATCCAAAAGCACTTCAATATCATTCACTTTACAGCTATCGATCGTAACAAAAGAAGAATGCTTGCGGATAAGCATGTTTTGAAGCCCGTTTTGACGCAGTATACCTAATTTCAGAAAATTAATATTGATTAAACTATCTAAAATCAATGTAAAATCGTTTTGAGGATCATTGTTTAAATAACTCAGAACTGTAGAATCGGGATTGCCATTTTCAGCAACAAATGTAATGGAGTTGACGATGTTATTTCCCATTACCGGTCCAATTTTAATTCTTTCGTTGTAAATCCCTTTTCTGACTTTAAAAATAACAGGACAACTGATTCCGGAATAACTTAATGCATTGGAAGCTTCTGTAAAATTCAAGAAATTAGGGTTTAAGCCTCCAATGGTATAAATTCCACAAAGCGGAAGAGATATTTTATCATATTTTGCTGTATCGTTGTAATGATTGCAATCGGCGCCACCATTAGGTAATACAGTCCAGCTCTTAATGTCGATCGAAGAAACTCCGGCTTGAAAAGAATAATTTCCAATATTTACGACAGTTGTTGCAGCACTTGGCAAATTTCCCACCCAATTATATACTGCTGATTGAGTTACATTATTTACACTATAATAAATTTTAACTGATGAAAGTGTTTGTGTTCCTTGATTTTGCAAAAGGACCTTTAACGGGAAGCTATTCGTTTGCATATTGTGCGACAATCCAATTAAGGAATCGATACCTGCATCTATAGTGCAGGGTGTATATTCTTTGGCACCTATATCAGGAGGCGAAGTTCTTATTGTATTGTCAATATCTTTATCTATGCCTGCCATTGTTAAACCTGATCCGTTTATTTGTATCTGGTTTATTTTAAGGTTGGTATCAGACACATAAAAAGGATTGATATTTTTTGAAGCAACATCCAGTCCTGTGAGTGTATTCCATTCAGTAAGAGTTATCAAGCTTTGTGAATTGAGTTTCGTTAAATATTTTCCATTTGTAAAAAAACAATTGTTATCCGACAAGGTTGACAACAGCGATGAATTACATATCATACTGAAGCCATTTCCCTGATTGGCAAATATATTATTATACAACTTCAGATTTTTAAGCGTATAAAGTTTTATAGGAACCGCTTCATCAGGATCAGTACCTGTAATATTGATATTGTTGAATGAGATGTTACAGGCTGTATCAGCAACCGACAAATGTAATCCAACAGCAACAGAAAAGCCATTCGCCTGCAAATAATTATTGGTAATGCTTACCATTGATGCATTATTATAAAATGCAGTTCCTTCAAAAACACCTGTCACCCTGTTCTGAAGAAAACTGGTTTTGGCTGCATTGTTTTCTATGCCTTTACCATACGACACATTGTGAATTTTGTTACTTTGAATCAGTCCGTTAATGCCTGACAATTTCATTCCAATACCCTTACATTTGTATATTTCATTGTTGTTCACAATATTATTACCATCCAAAAAGTTAAGTTCCATCCCATTGTAGAAATTAATCATATAATTCTGGGATATATTCATTTGGGTTAAAATGAGGTTAGTGTTTATAATCCCACACCCATTAATGATATCAGGAGCGAGCATTCTGTTCTTAATAACATCAATGCTGTCAGTGTTGTTAAGCAAAATCGCGTTCCGGCTGTATGGAGAACTGATGTTGATGGTATTGTTATTTATTATTATTTTATTGTTATCATTAGAAATTATACCGGTACCCGGATTACCGACATTACCAATTTCTACATAAGAATTGTTTATTGTAAAATGATTATTGTTGTCGAGTTTTAATCCTTGCATACTGATACCATTGCTCAATACCGAATCTTTATTCATTGAAATATTTTCAGAATTTTTTACCTCAACAATAAAATAAATCTGGTTGCCTTTCATCAGGTTAGAATCAATTATTACATCCCTACAGTAATTAAAAGTTGTTGATTTGGTGATGTTTTTCAACAGTTTGATATTTTCTGAAAAACCTAAACTATCATGTCGGAAAACAAACAAATTTTTAATTTCATTGCTTTCAAATACAAATAACGAATCAAAATTATAGGCATTCAGTGCATTCATTTGATTTCCATAAAACCGGACATTGGCTGAATAATTCACAATATTCACATTGTATATTCCGCTATCGCGTTGAATACTTATGTTTTTGAAAATAATGTTTCTGCAACTATCCAGTTGAAGAGTATAGTCGTTGTTTGGATTGAGATGTATATAGCTTAGAATTACATTACTATTATTTCCGGTTTCCGATTCAAAAGTAACAGTATTTACAAAAGAAGAACCTTTTATGCTTTTAATGAGAATATGTTCGGGATAATTACCACTTCTTACTTTAAAAACTACAGGACATGAGATACCTGCTTCATTTAAAGCAGTTACTGCATCTGTAAAATTCACAAAATTAGGATTGCTGCCCCCAATGGTATAAATTCCACATAACCTTAGGCCTAAATCGCTGATACGGGCAGTATCATTTTTAAAATTACAATCGCTACTGCTATTGGGTTGGGTAGTCCATGCCTGCATATTGTAGGTAGTAATAGCAGTAAAATTATAATTTCCAATGTTTACATTCACGGTTTGTCCCGGCAAAAGAGTACCACTCCATGAAAAAAGAGTTTGTGAAATCCCGTTTACTTTCCAGTTGATTTTAGCGGTAGTAAGAGTAACAGTACCATGGTTTTGTAATTCTACACTTACGATTGTATTTCCTGCCTGAATTGGATTCTTAAGCCCGTTAAAATGATGCACGCCTGCGTCTATAGCACAAGGAGTGTATTCGGTAGCACCTATATCAGGAATGGATCTCGATACGTTGTAGATATCAGTTGCAACCGAAGCTATGGGTGTAGCAGCATTGTATATTTTCCGTTGGTTGTGATTCAGCAATATTTCAGTTTGATAAAAAGGATTAAAGGCTAATGAATGTTGATCATAACTTGTTGCAGCCTTCCAGTCAGGTAAAGAATCGTATTCGTTGCCTTGATAATAAACATATTTCTTTTTATAACTGTAATAATCATTGTAATCGAGGTTGAATGCTGAAGGATTTCCAATGATATACATAGCATATCCTTTACCATTGTTGGAAAAGATGTTGTTTTTTATACTATTGTTATTTCCGGAAATAATTTCGATGCCTCTACCGTTGAAAGGATCACTCCCGCTGACATTTATGCTATTATGATAAATCGCAGTATTTGAAGTATTCATATCTACGATTCCTTTTGCCATACCCAAACCACCTGCCTGAAGAAAATTATTGACAATGACATTATTATTTCCATTGTTGATCAAGCAAATACCTTCATTGATACCTGTAATTTTATTTTGAAGCACTTGTGTATTGCTTGTATTCAACTCTAATCCATCCCCGAACTTAACACTGTTCATTGAATTTCCTTTAATAATCCCGGCACCGCCGTTAATTCGAATAAAGAAAGTATCTACATCGTTGATCGTATTATTTATCATTGAAAATTGAATGATATTGTCTGCTTTTATTCCTCTTGCAATATGGGAGATATTGTTACCATCGATTATTATCCCATAAGGGTTCATTGAATTCCCTGAGATTATTATGCCATGAAGATAATCGTAACTACCCAGACTGAAAATAGTATTGTTTTTGATAATAACCGAATCCGACAGATCTGTAGATATACCACATCCACCAAAAGCATTGTTAAAAGATAAAGTATTGTGTAGAATTCGAAAGTTTGAACAAGCCGAAGTACTAACTCCAGTGACCTGTCCACAATTGTTTACTTTGACAATATTAGAATCTATCAGGGCATTTTTGCAGGACAAAAAATACATAGCCGGACCAGGATAGCCACTTGCAGAAACCTGGAAAAGATTTCTCTTAAAAGTAATATTTTTTGACAGACTAATCGTTATTGGAATCAGATTTACAAGGTTGCTATCATACACTATATTGTTGACATTCTCTATTAAATGAGATTTATTGATGATGTTTTTGTAAAAAAGAAAATTAAAATTGTTTGAATCGGCTTTCGGGATATCAATAATACCATTCATGGTATTGCTCAAAAATTTAAAAGTGAAATCATTTGAGATTGGGTCAAAATTTACACATTGTAGAATATTGCCCTCGAAAGTAGCATGATGGCAATTATTCTTAACAATAATGTTGTTAGGACTTCCGAAGCGGGAGATGGTCATATTTTTGAAAGCAATATAATCTGTCCCATTCAACAAAAGGGTGTAATCATTGGTAGGATCGTTCAGTTGGTAATTTAACTGGCATAAATTGGCTGAACCGCTTTCCGATTCAAATCGTATAGTGTTTACAACAGAACTTCCCTGTATCTGATTGAGGATAAAATGCTCGTTGTAAGTTCCATTTCTCACTTTAAAAACAACATTGCAGGTTATGCCTGAATAATTCAAAGCATTGGCTGCTGATTGAAAATCAGGATAATCAGGATTAACACCGCCTAAGGTATAAGTTCCACATAAAGAAGTATAAAGAACAATAGAAGTGGTATCGTTCAATGCATTAAGGTCATTGCTTCCATTGGGATTGCTTGTCCATATTTTTATGTAATAGATGCTTCCAGATACAAAATTTATATTTCCAACAACAATATTATAAGCGGTTTGATTGAATGTAAGATTCACATTCGGTGTAATTGGTGTTTGCAACACATTGTTTATTTTCCAGTTTATTTGCACATTGGCAACTGGAGTATACCCAAAATTTTTAACGTTTACTTTTACAGCTTGCGTGCCAGCACCCAATGGCATAACAGGAGCTGTAATCTGGGTTACCCCTGCGTCTCGCAAAATAGGGGCATAAATTTTAATATTATCAATCAACCAAAAACCTGAGCCATTCCCCGTCCATTTGAATCTAACCTTTGTATTAGATATACCTCCTGCAAAAGCTGAAATATCAACACATTCAGTACGCAATACAGTTACATTGGAATCAATGGTAAAAACAGTATTCCATGAGCTGCCATTAAACACCTCAACAATGCCTTGATTGGAAGGAAGTTTTTTAAAATAATAATCGAAAAACAAATAAATATTGTTATTGGATGAAGCATCTACAGCGGGTGATTCCAGAGCAACCACTTCATTTCCGCCTGTTAATGAATAGGTTTCACTATCAAATATCGCAAAAGGAGCCGTCACCGGGTTGGATGTAATTTTATTTCCAGGATTATCGAAATGCCATTTATCCGAAGCTTGTCCGGTTATCGTCTGATTGCTCCAATTTACTGGAGGGCTGATGATTGAAGCACCTGAAAAATCCTCATTCAGCAAATACAATTGAGCTTTCAATACCGGAGCACCGAAGTAAAAAAAAATTAAAACAAGAATAAATATCTTCTTCATAGTAAAGATTATGACGACATCAAAGATAGTATTTTAAACAATAAATTGTTAAGAAAATTATTTATTCTTTAAAGACAAAAATAGTTCTCATTTGGTTGTACACAAAGATATATATTCATTTATTCTATTTTTTTCTTTTCATTAATTATCATTAATTATCATCGATCTTTCTATATTTCTAATGCAATGTACTCATATTTTTTAAGGATATTTATTTACTTGAATATAATTGATTTTAATGCAATTGTATATTAAAATAAAAATAAATTGATGGAAACCTTAAAAGCGAACGAAACATTTTCTTTTTGATTCAGATAACATTTCAACCCACTAAAGAATTTAATAATTTAATCAATAAGAAATATTCTGATACATTATATTTTGCAAATGTGGTACTTAACCCAACCCTAATTGAAATTGCATTTTCTGGTAAACTTTTAAACAGAGATTCATCGGTTTTATCATCTCCTGCGGCAAGAACAAAATCGAAATGTTCATTTTCCATTAAAGCTGCAGCAGCCTGACCTTTATCGTATTTTCCACTTTTAACTTCTAACACTTTATTGCCTTCCAGAATTTCGAAATCAGTTTTAGAATGAATGATTTCGACAAGATCATCTCTTAATTCATTCAATCGTAGCAATGCAAATTCATCATCTGCATTCCGGTAATGCCAAGCTAAACTGCCTGTTTTTTCTTCGATAAATGTACCATTACAACGTCTCACATATTCAAGAAGAATGGGCATCACATTTTCTTTCCATTTAACATCAATATTGATAGTTGGTTCCCATTCTTCATTGGATTTTTTAACATAACAGCCATGCTCTGCTACCAGGGTAACCTTAACGCCTCTAAACTGATTTTCAAGAAATGCTTTATCCCTCCCACTGATAATAACTATCTGATTTTTTGAATCGTTGGATAATTTTCTAATAATGTCAAGAGTTGTTTTATCAATTTTAGCCATTTCAGGATATTTAACAATAGATACCAGCGTACCATCATAATCAAAAAAAAGTATACGTTTAGCTGCATTTTGATAATCCGAAAGTATCCGGGCAGAATTGGTTTTATTGATAAGTTTTACACTCATTATTATTTGTTGATCTTTGGCATCATAAGTCTGCTGAAAGAAATCAAAAGCCCAAGTAAATACATTGTAATTTAAAATTCTGACCTGCATTCTGTTTATTCGTAGTGACTTTTCTTCACTTCCCATTCCAAGTGCTTTACAGATTGCTTCCGCCATTTCATTTTTATCGGCAGGGTTTATAATCAATGCTTCATTTAACTCTGCAGCTGCTCCGGCCATTTCACTCAGAATTAAAACTCCTTTATTTTCAATCTGACATGCTACAAATTCTTTTGCCACCAGATTCATTCCATCGCGCAATGGGGTAATAAGGCCAACATCACTTAGAGTATACAATGCCACCAACTCATGAAAAGTTAAAGATTTATATTGATATACAATAGGACGCCATGCCAATGAACCAAACTTTCCGTTAATACGTCCAACTGTTGACTCTAGTTCCTTTTTCATTTCTTTATATTTCTCAATATGATCCCTTGAAGGAACCACTACCATATTAAAAACAACTTTTTCGTGCCACTCGGGATAATTTTCAAGAAATGTTTCATATCCTTTGAGTCTTAACATTAAACCCTTTGAATAGTCGAGCCTGTCGACCGAGAAAATAAGTTTTTGATCATTTAACTGGCTTTTGATTTTTTGTTTTTCATTGATAACATATTTCTTTTTACAGGCAGCATTAAATTTATCATAATCAATACCAATTGGGAATGCATCAACTTTAACAAGCGTATTGGGTGTAGTAATTAAATTTTGTTTGCACTCAAACCCTTTTGATCTTTTTACACATTTAATAAAGTGTTGTGCATAGTCATGGGTATGAAATCCTATTAAATCGGATCCCAGCATTCCATCCAAAATAGCTTCACGCCAATGGCGGGGCAATAATCTGAATATTTCAAAAGAGGGAAAAGGAATATGCAAAAAGAAACCAATGGTAACTTCTGGAAAAATTTTTCGAATCATTTCGGGCAGCATCATCAATTGATAATCATGTATCCAAACAAAATCGCCGGGTTGAATGATCTTTACAATTTCCTCACAAAAAATAAAATTTGCTTCTTTATATGCTTGAAAATATTCAGTTTTAATAACACTGTAAGTTGGAAAATAGTGAAACAAAGGCCATATCAAATCATTGCAAAATCCACCATAAAACAAATCGTTTAATTTCTTTGGCAAAAACACAGGAATTTCATCAAAAAAATCATTTGGTATTCCTGGAAAAGAAGGATCATGTATGCTATCTCCAATACCAGCCCAGGCTATTTTGCTGTTTTTTAAATTGATATTGTTTTTTTTTAAGTTTTCAGAAAGTGCGAGGATGGCAGAAACCAGTCCTCCTGAATTTTGCTCATTTTTATACCCATTTTTAGTTTTTACAACCTTAAAAGGTAAGCGATAGGCTGCAATCACCAGTCTGTCAAAGTTTGTTTTGTTTTCCATTTCTATAGATTTAAAACCATGCAATATATTTAAATTCATATGAATTGCATCTTACAAAACTACTTCATATTTTAGCAATTCTTTTAAATTTTTCTTACTGTTTCTCTATCTTTTTCAATTTTATCAGATACTCAATTTTTTAGAATTTTTTAATGTTTAATAAATCCTAAATAGTGCGAAGCAAGGATAAACATTGCATGCGACCATAGCAATGGCGATACGGATTTCTGGAAAGGATTGTCAAAAATTTGTTCCGGGATAAAACCATCACTATTAATTTGATTCAAAACCCAGAAATAATATTTTTGAGCTTTCTCTTTATCCCCCTTTATTGAAAAATAAATGGATAACCAAAAATTTAATACCGGCCAGGCTCCTGCCCCTTTGTTCCGGTGTTTTCCTTCACAAAACCATCCATCATACTCATCAAGTTCGTATCGGTGAATACCTCCATTTATGCTTAATCTTTTTTCTATTTCACTGATTGAAGCAATTACGCGAGTGTCATTGGCTTCATATACACCGAAAGGATATACGAGTCCCAGTATAGAAGCATCGATACGAGCATCCGGCAATTTCCCAAAAGAACGGACAAAATACACTGAACAATGTTTATCGAGTTTTATTTTCATTTTATCAGCTACCTTTATCCACTTATGATGAGGAAACATATCATTGGCACATCGGAGTCCTTTGATACATGCAGCCAGAGAATATGAAAAATTTTCTTCCAGATTAGGAAAACAGTTTCTTTCTTCCCAAACATCAGTTGTGATTACTTTAAAAGCACCCTTATTCCATACACTACAGATCCCATTTGCTGCAAGCGAAACCATTTTCTCAAATTGGCTGATCCGGACTGTTTGATGTTTACAATAATTCCATACTGCCAATAAAAAAGTTGCTGTTTGATCGGGTTGAAAATTTGCATTCACTTTTAATCCATTGGGATCGTATTTTTCATAAAACAATCCGGTATTACTGAACCCCTCAGCATTATTGAAACACCAGTTAAAAAAATTTGGCTGGTAAATTGAATGACCTGTTACATCTAATGCAATACATGCAAAAGCAGCATCACGAGGCCAAACATAAAAATAATTTTTTGCATCCTTAGTGTAATATTCTTTAGTGGAATTTGCAGCTACTATGCCACCATTCTCCAGGCAACAGTCTGTAATAACACGCAGAGAAGTGTCTGAAATCAATTTTATTTTTTCATAATTAATTTTCGAAACTTGCATCATTTATGGTTTAATGAATTTCGAAATAAATTTTTCTTCCGAAAACATAGTAGCTACATTAATTAAAGCCAGATGAGAATATGTTTGAGGGAAATTACCCAACAGTCTTTTTGAATTGAAATCAATGTCTTCGCTAAAAAGCCCTACATGATTGCCATAACTTAAAAGTTTGTCAAATATAGTTTTAGCTTCATCCTTCATGCCGGTTTTATACATTGCCTGAATCAACCATAAAGTGCAAATTGTAAACGAAGATGTTGGCTTACCGAAATCATCAATGGTCAGATAACGATACATTAAACCATTGTAAAAAAGCGATTTTTTAATAGCCAAGACTGTTTTATAGAATTTTTCATCAACTTCATCCAGAAAACCATATTCAGCCATCAATAACAAAGATGCATCCACTTCATTATTATCATAGGTTTGTGTAAATGTTTGCAATTCTTCATTCCATCCATGCATCAAAACATCGGCTTTGATGTCATCTGCAATTTTTCTCCAATTTCCTTCATATAAAGTTTTATTCAGTAAACCGGCAATTTGAGAAGCCCTGTCCATAGCTACCCAACTCATCACCTTTGAAAAGACAAAATGGTTTTCATCATTTCTGATTTCCCATATCCCTCTGTCGGGTTTTTGCCAATTGGATGCAACGGTACGTGAAATATTTCTTACAACCTCCCATATATCTTCCACTTCATCTAATGTTCCAGCAAAAAATTTATAATAATGAAAAATTACATTGAGCAAATAACCAAACACATCATTCTGTCGTTGAGAAAATGCAGCATTTCCTATCCTTACAGGTTTAGAGTTTTCATAACCTGATAAGTGAAGCAAATCAACCTCAGAAAGATTCCGTTCGCCTCTGATACCATAAACTATCTGAAAAACATCCTGTTTCGACTGTAAAATACTTTTGATAAATACCAGATAACGTTTAGCACCCATATAATGTCCGGTTTTAAGCTGAGTATCGATGGCCATGGAAGCATCTCTCAACCAACAGAATCGATAATCCCAGTTTCGCACTTCACCAATGGTTTCTGGTATACTTGTGGTGAGTGCTGCCAACACAGCACCGGTAGACTGATAGGTCATTATTTTCAAAACCAGTAAACTCCTGTCTATTTCATCATTGTACTCATTATATTTTCTGGTTCTATTGGTGTAGTTTAACCAATACACTTTCGTACGTATGTATTCAAGATAAACACGATTGTTATCAATATCAATTAATTTCTGGTTGTTGGATAACAATAAAAACTGAGAATGAGTTATTTCTATTGGATTAGATTGGAGTATGTCATTTAAGTTCAGGCTGGAATATAAAAACATACAATCAGTAGGATTTACAATTGAATAAGTTCTGATATGATTTTCTTCAATGATATGAGAAACTTCGTCTCTAGCGTAATTAAGTACAGGGCTATAATTAACCTTAAAAACCGGTTTACCCGAAAGAAGTCTGATGTAACGATAAATTTCGGCCGGTGCAAAATAATCAGTATCACTGGTCTTGTACCTGGGCATAAAGTCGATGAGTTCAAAAACACCTTCATCGGATTTATACAACGTTTGTAATACATTGGTTCTATAAAAATACTGCTGGCTGATTGAATAATTGTTTTCAACTTCAATACTAAAAGAACCTCCTTTTTGACTATCCAGCAATTTGGAAAAAACAGAAGGAGAATCAAAATCGGGCAGACAACACCAGTCGATACTTCCTTTATCCGATACAAGAGCAGCACTGCGGCAATTCCCAATTACACCATAATTCAGCTTATTCATAACAACAGTATTAATACGGCATATATTTTTAAAAAACAGTTAAAAGCAGATGTATTCAGCATTCAATTAAGTGTATTAATTATAACACTGATATGACAATCCTTATTCAAAAATAAATTAAAACATCTTTAAAAAAACTTTTATTCCGTTGATAGTAAAAATAGTAAACAAATTTGCTGTCCTTTTTATTCTGTTATTTTAAAATATTTTGATCCATATAAAATAAATTGCAAACAATGATAGTATCACCAACCCTATCCAGCTTAACCATTTTAATTTTTTATCAGGCTGAAATTCTTTTGCAATATGGTTAGCCGTTACTGCTTTGTAGTTTAGATATCCTAAAACCGGAGCTGTTACAAAAGAAAGTGAAGTAGCTATATCAACCAGCAATCTCATTTTAGTTGCAAAAGAAGTCATAATCAAAAAAGCACCTGTCAGTAATATGATTACCCAAAAATAATCCAAAAATTTATCTGCCTTTTTCTTTTTCAAATCAGGAATGAGTATTTGCGATACCGGTTTTAAAACTCTTGGATAAGCATCAATTACAGTTAGAGTTGTACTAAACATGGTTGCAGTTGCAGCAATGGCAATAATAGCATAAGCCCATGAACCAATGCTGGCTGTATACAATGCAAATAGCTGAGTTGCAAAAGTTGCACCGTTTTCAGAAAATCCAACACCTGAACCATACATGCAAAGAGCGCCCAAAGCAAGAAAACACAATGCCAATATTGTGGTTCCAATATATCCAATATTAAAATCAAGGAGTGCTTCTTTCAAACTGGGGTGATAACCCGATTGTTTGATTTTTGCCAGTGTCCACATCGAATGCCATACAGAAATATCAATCGCACTGGGCATCCATCCTGCAATAGCTATAAGGAAAGCAATATCAATTGCAGACCATGAAAATGAAACTGCAAATTCAGGATTTGGATGATATCCTTTTGTTGCGGCAGCTATCACAGCAATAACTGTTGCCAGAGAAAGCAACAGCACAATGATTTTCATGAGCCCGTCAAGCAACTTATATTTACCTATAACAACTATCAACAGACATAACGTGAAAAGAAAAATGATCCATCCCTGATAACTTAACATCCCCGGGAATATGGAACTTATGATACCAATTGTAACTGCTGAAACTGCTGCCTGAATGGTAAACATGGTACCAAGCGTAAGTATAAAAAACAGGTAAACAGCCCATTTACCGATTCGCAGATACCCATGAACCAGACTTTCGCCGGAAGCAATGGCATAACGAGGACCAAATTCAAAGAAAGGATATTTTAATAGATTGATAATGATTACCAACGCAACCAATTCAAAGCCAAAACCTGCTCCTGCCCTTGTAGATTGTACAAGATGTGAAACACCTATGGCAGCTCCTGCCCAAATAATACCAGGACCTAATGCTTTCCAAAAATTAGCTTTCATCGCTTTAATTTTACATTTATATTTTGTGAATGAATCTTGTGAATTGTTTATACAAAACCTGTTTATTCATTCAATTAAAAATTATCAATGGATTTTAAAAACTTGTTTTCAATCTGAGAAAAACAAAATTCATATCCTGATTGAGGGTATTTTTTGCATAGTTTCTTAAAATCTGAGCCGTAAAAGATAATTCCATATTTTCGCTAAGCGAAAGATTCACTGATGGAATTACAATAATCAAATCGGTTTTTACATTTGATATCCCTGCAATGGAAGCACTAAAAAGTGGAGTAATAGGATAAGAAACGGATGCAAATATTGAATAATCAGACAAAAAAAGATTTTTAGTATTTAAGTGGCTGCTTTGCATCTGATCCAGACCTAATATATTCATTGACTGTTCATTTCCATTATACAACACTTCAAACTGTAAAAATAAAGAATTTTTAAATGTAAAATCATAACCGATAGACGCCAGCAAAATTCCGTTGGTGTCATTAAAATTATTTTTTGGATGAAAATAAGTAGCTTCTCCCCTGAATCCGCCTTTTAAGATCTGTCCCGACCATCCTGTTCCTAACACAATATCTGACTGGTCGACAATTCCGCCAAGAAACTGAAAATCATAATTCCATTTATTAAACCGGTACAAACCGGCAAGTGTAGCTTTTTGTTGATCATTTGATTTTACAACAAACTCAATAACAGATGCCGAACCAACATAATACTGCATTCTTACAGCATCACTGCCTGGTTTTTCTTCGTAATCGAAATCAAAATAGGAATAAGTATTGAAAATATCGTTGGGATTCCATACCAATGTCTGTCCCCAGTTGATTCGCTGACGCCCTACAGTGATTTGGAATTTATCGGTTGAATATCCAAGCCATGCCCTGTCAATAGCTGTATTTAAAAGAAATGATTGTCCTTCGCATATATTTTTCGACAAGGCAATCATTCCGTTATCAGTTTCAAAAGTTTGATGGTAACCGGGAAATGCCGATAACATATCACCATACAAAAACCTGTTCCTGATTTCTAATGAAGCTGTAAACGAAGAAGAAGGAATATATTTAAAATTTAATCGGTTATGAATTAGATTAGAAGTAATCCATGCTCCTTTAACATCCTGAAATATGACGGATTGCATGTCTTTTACATAACCGTTTAACAGAAGCTTTTTAGGTGGAATTGTATCCTGTGCATTGGATATAAAAGGTACACAAATAACGATGAAAAACAATATCAATATTTTAAGAATCTGCAACTTAACCAAAGTAATTTTCATAAAAAGATTTGTTAATTACTGCTAAAAATTACAAGCCTGGTTTATCTTTAATAACATCTGATATCACTTTACCATCTTCAATTGTAATAACTCTTCTTGCTTTATTTACAACCCTCGCATCATGTGTGGAAAATATAAAAGTGATATTTTCCTCTTTATTCAGCTTTTCCATGATATCAAGCAGGTTTTCGGTTGATTTACTATCCAGGTTTGCAGTAGGTTCATCGGCCAGGATAAATTTAGGTTTCGAAGCCAAAGCCCTTGCCACAGCAACCCTTTGTTGTTGTCCACCGGATAATTTATTCGGGCGTTTATCCTTTTTATCAATTAATCCCACTGCTTGGATGAGTTCATTGGTGCGCACATCCCGTTCCTCCTTTGAAATCCCTTGTAACTGCATGATAAATTCAATATTTTCTTTCACCGTAAAAACAGGAATCAAATTGAACGATTGAAAAACAAAACCGATATTTTCCAAACGAAAAATAGTTTTTTTACTCCCGTTTAATTTCGTAATACTCACCCCGTCAATCAATACATCGCCTTCCGAAGGATCGTCAAGACCACCGATGATGTTTAGTAGTGTAGTTTTACCTGAACCGGAAGGTCCAACAATGGCGGCAAACTCACCTTGCTGAAAAGTTAAATCGATTCCATTGAGTGCTTGAACCGGGAGGGTTTTAATATCATAGGTTTTGCCAATCCCTTTAATTTCTATTTTATTCATAGTTGTAAATTAATATAATAGGTAACTATTCCGTTCTGGTTGCTTGTACAGGATTTAATTTTAATGCTTTATAGGCTGGATAAATTGCAGAAAATACACCTGTAACAATAACCATAAAAGCTGTGGATACCAGCATTTTTAAATCTATTGAAGGATATATCAATGATGAATAGCCCATACTGGCATAAGCTTCTTTCCAGAAATAAAGATCCAGTCCGTCTTTTTCAAGATGTTTGCATACAAAATAACCAATACCTATTCCTATAAATCCACCTGTTAATGAAAGATAAATGGTTTCGAGCATGATCATAAAGAAAATCCTGAATTTACTCATCCCAACAGCCATCAGCATTCCAAGCTCTCTTACTCTTTCCAGCACCACCATCAACATCGTATTGATGATTCCAAAACAAAGTGCCAGCAGTATGACAAGCATAAAAATGAACATATACTGATCCATAGAACTTACAAGATATCCTGCTTCGGGACTAATTTCCATCCAATTCTGCACTTCCAGTTTAGGAAATTCAGCCTGTAAATTTTGTTGAACAAGCACTGAATGTTTATTTTCATCCAGCAAGATTGCAATTTCATGTGCTTCAGTTTCTTTTATTCCTGTTAATCTGCAGAGATCATCATACTCAACAAAAACATTGGCTTCATCATACATTGCATTATCAGTTTCAAAAATACCTGCTACCCTAAAAGCACCACTGCTAATGTTTTTGTTTACATCCTGAACGGTAATGATAATTTTGTTTTTTAGCTTTACTTTTAGCTTTTCGGCTAATTTTTTCCCGATCACAATAGTATTCTTTTTCTCAGGATTAAAGTATGTACCCTCAATTATTTTCTCACTGATGTTGGTGACTTTTTTTTCATCTTCCGGGATAATACCCAGAATTTTAACGCCTGCATTTGTTTCGGCAGTAGCTACCATCGAACTGATAATGATCCGCTTACTGGCAGCCACTACAAATTTGTTTTCTTTTACTTTCCTTATTATCTGATCCGTATTGATCATTCTTAAAGTGAAATCATTATTTTCTCTAAAAACAGGCTGATGTATCTGGATATGAGAAATTTCGGTACGGATTACTGTATTGATACGTTCTACAACCATACCATTCATAAAAGCAGCCATAAAAATACCTGCAAAAACGCCCAACATCACTGCAATAATGACAACAATACTTCGCAATTTATTTCGCCAAATATTTTTCCAGGATAACAACCAAATCATAACAAAAAGTTTTTTTATAATTAAGACTTCAATGCAGACATTATTTTCAATTTACGAATATTCAAAACAGGATAAATACCAATGATCATTACAAAAACAAAAATCGTAATTGCCTGTTCGTAAAACACAGATGGCATCATCGAAAAAAACATAGCCGGTTCAAAGCCCATTTCTAACATCATTTCCCCTGCTTGACCGGTAAGTGGAATAGGATTCAATACAAAATAATACAAAAGCGGAATACTTAAAAGAATACCTGAAATCACACCTATCATCCCAATAAAAACAGTTTCAAGGATTACTATTAAAATTAATTTGTATTTCCGCATACCTACTGCCAGTAAAACTCCAAATTCTTTTTTTCGTTCAGCCATCATCATCATTACTGTACCAAAAATACCAAATGCAATAATCACATACAAAATACCTTTTGTTATAACACCTCCGGCACGGTCACTTTCAATCTGTTTGATCAACAGTCTGTTCATTTCCTGCCAGTCCATTACTTCCCGGTCACTTCCGATTAGTCGCACAAGTTTTGTTTTCGCAGTAGCTACTTCATCGTTATCATGCACCATGATAACGATGGAAGTCAATAAATTCTGAGCTGAAAATAATTCCTGACAATTTTCTATTTCCATATAAATCAAAATTTTGTTCAAATCGGGAGAAGCATGGTGGATGATTCCTCTTACAGGATATTTTCCGGCTGCGCTTGCACCATGATAGCCCTGACCGATCATCACAAGAGTATCATTCACCTTCATTTTTAAATAATCTGCCAATCCACTTCCTAAAACAATGCCTTTATCATGACTGCTCAAATATTTACCCTGTCGTATTTTCCCTGAAATATTTGTTATTTTATCTTCTCTTTCCGGATCAATTCCGATGATCATTACACCTTTTGTAATATCTTCGGAAGAAGCCAGTGCAAACGTTTCAAACCTTGGAGTATAAAGAGTAATTTCACTGATTGTTTTGAGATTGGAGGATAACTTATCGTCAAAAACAAATGAATTGTTGATCAATTTATCGTCCCAGTATCCTTTTTTATGTATTTGCAAATAACCTGAATAAGAATTTACAATAGCTGTAATATATTGAGAATACGATCCTTCCTGCATAGAAGTCATAAATGCAGACAAAATCACTCCAAAAAAGATGGATGCACTTGTAATGAACGTTCTCCGTTTATTTCGCCAAATGTTCCTCCAAGCTAATCTGATATAATTGTTCATAATAAATAAATTACTTTGCAGTCTGACTTCGTTTTTTCATATTTTGTTGCGAAAAAAATGAATCTGAAATTGCCCCGTTGAACACTATTGTTTTTGTTTCGAGTATTGTTTTATTGCCTGGTTTTGCAACAGGACTGATTTCAAGTTTAGTAGGAATTTCTCTGTCGCCCATTTTCCGGATGTTGTATGCATTCATCACATTAATCAACTCCATATCCTCGTCGTAAAATTCAGTTTTCCACTGATCGAATCCATCCACTGTAATCCATGAAATTACTTTGCCCCATGTAACCGCTGCATCGGCATGTGGTATGAGTTCTATTTTATAACAAAGCTGATTCCTTATCAATTCTTTTCCAAGCAACTTATGTGTATAATCCTTTACGATGGAAGATTCCCTGACGAGATCATCATTGGTAAAATCAGATCCCATCCACGATTGCATCATCATGGAAGGTGGAATCTTAATCATTTTATCGATGGAAGGAACCCAATTCCACATATCCGTTTTGATTTTTAAAAACACCTGACCTTTATCCTTTGCAGGAGAAATAATGAGTATCAATGAATATTCATTCCCTTTCTGCCAGCTTTTCATGCTAACAGATCTTTTCCAGTCAGGTCTTATAATGGTCATGGTCATTTCACCTTGACTGGTGAGTCCACGGCTTTTTTCATCTGATTTTATGACAATCTCTTTTGCTGTTAGCGTTTGTGCGATAGAACTCAACACTGTGCAATTTACAAAAAGCACAATCAACAAAAATGTTTTCAGCATCAATCGTATTGAAGTCTGAATGTTTACAATTATTTTCATATTATCTAATAGTTGAATATATTTTAAAAACAATGTTGAAATAAGTATTAGAACAATTAATTAAGGATCTCGAAAAGTCAATTTTTATTTACAAAATCAACTATCTTCCGGATCTTGAAGTAATTTCTGAATATCATCATCATTACCATACAATACCATAATATCTCCTTCTGAAAAGAGTGTTTTAGCGGTTACAATCCCCTGTACTTTATTTACTTTCCTTTGAATGCCGATTAAATTTCTTTCCTTCGTTTGTTTAATCGTTGTAAGCACAATCACATTATAACTTTTTATCAAATCAATTTGTCCTACCGTCATCCCTACAAATTTCTTTGGAACTATAGCCTCTATAATACTAAATCCTTTTGTTAATTCAAAAGAATCGACCAAACGACTGCTTGTAAGTTTTTTCACCCATCTATTGGCAGATTCTACTTCTGGGCGCAGAATTTCTTCAATACCCATGGCTTCAAGCACGGTTTCATGCAATGGAGAAACTGAACGACTTATTAAACGGGAAACATTCATTTTCTTCATCAAAGCAGTTGTCATTATATTTGCACCAACATCTTCACCAATGCATACAATAACAACGTCAGTATTATTTAAGGGCAAACTCTCAACAGCCTGTGGGTCGGTACAATTTAAACAAATAGCATACGTTATTTTGTCTTTAACAGCTTCAACTTTTTGCATATCCTGATCAACACCAATTACTTCATGTCCAAGATTGGTAAGCTTTTCAGCAATTGACGACCCGAAATTACCCATTCCGATGATTATGTATTTCATAATTATTAATTTTAGTTAATCAAAACTTCTTCTGAAGGATAACTGTATTTATGATAGGCAAGTTTTTTGAATAATGCGATAAATATGGTCAGCATACTCACTCTCCCTATAAACATGGTAAGAATCAAAACAAATTTACCAGGATTACTTAAACTGGCTGTTATTCCTCTACTTAATCCAACAGTACCAAATGCAGAAACACATTCAAAACCAATATCCAACAAACTTTTATCAGGATCGAACAAACTAATGCTAAAAATAGAAAGAAAAATCACAAATATAGAAAGAATAATAATGGCAAAAGCTCTAATGACAGATTTTTGTGCAATTTCACGTCTGAAAACTTCGATTTTTGGTTTTCCTTTTGCCAGATTTATAATATTAAGTACGGCTATTGCCAATGTGCTTGTTTTAATACCTCCACCTGTTGAAGCCGGTGAAGCTCCTACCCACATCAGAAAAGATATAATCATAAGTGTATGAATTTTAAGCGAGGATGTATCCACCGTATTAAAACCGGCAGTTCTGCTGGTTACAGAACCAAAAAATGCCGTTACTATTTTACCAAAAAAACTATGTTCTGATAAAGTGTTGTTATATTCGGATATATAAATCAATACTGTTCCCAAAACAGTAAGGATCAAAGATGTTATTAACACAATGCGTGTATTTACACTGATTATCCTGGGCAAGCTGCTGAATTGTTTATTTCCAAAAATAGTTAACATCAGGTTTTTAACGAAATTTTTTAGTGAACTCAACAAATTAAATACAATTGGAAACCCTATTCCTCCGAGAATAATAAGAAATGCTATGATTAAATGAAGTGGATAATTGAACCGATAAGCTGGTTCATAGAAACTATTCTGAAGTGTTGAAAATCCGGCATTACAAAAACCTGAAACCGAATGAAAAATTGCAAAAAAAACTTGATCCGAAAAGTCAGGAATAATTACGTTATCAATACTTTCAAATATTAACAATGCACCTATACCTTCGATAATAAAAGTAATAAAAATAATTTTTTTAAGTGTCCCAAATACTTCACCTATTTTCTCGGTATTGGTCATTGTACTAAGTAGCAATTGATTCTCGTAAGAAGATCCTGCCTTGAAAAAATAACTGAAATAGCTTGTAAATGTCATGATGCCAATACCACCCAACTGAATGAGCAGCACAATAACAAACTGCCCAAATCCGGTAAAAAAAACTCCTGTATCAACAACTATAAGCCCTGTTACACATACTGCACTTGTTGATGTAAAGAGTGCATCTATCACCGAAATACCAGTATAGGTTGCATTGGGTAATAACAACACTCCAAAACCTACAAAGATCAAAATCATAAAACTCACAATGAATAATTGGGCTGGATTCATAGTCATCCGCCTGAAATTAAGAGAACTGGTAGAAAGTTCACGAATGAAAACTAAAAATATTGCAAGATATATCCATTCATTTTTATACAGAAAATCAAAAGAAAGAAACTGATTTTCGAAGCTGTACAATCTGAATGAAACCAATAAAAAAAGGAAAACAAATAACAATAAGTCGAAAGGTAAGGTATTGAAATTTCTTCGGATAGTATGTGAAAAATAGCGGGCTATAATTGACACCATCGCAACCAAAAATGTAAAGAGATAAATCATTTGCAGGATTCCCTGAACATAAAGCTGATGATTGAATCCGAAATCAAATAATACCGCAAAAATAGCTATCGTGCTAATAAAAAAAGGTAGTTGTTTGATGTTTACTATTTTTCTCCCTTTCATCTGTTAATATATTTGCATAGCATTTTTAAATTGTAATAATTCATAATTATAAAGTCATATAATAAATAACATTTCTATACCTTTTTGTTCAAAATTATTGGTGAAACATTCCTCAACATAATAATCTTCAACAAATATACGCTTTTTTAATCCATAAAAAATAAGTTATCGTCACTAAAAGAGCAGAAACACCAAAAGAGGCAAAGTTGCTAATTATCTAAAAGATCCTTTTCTTTCTACTTCGCATATCTTTATTTTTATCAAGTGATAGCCACACTGGGAGTGAGATTACCATTAGTTAAATCCAACTTCAAGTGAATACTCACTGGAAATGAGACAATTACAAATTAAAACCAACTTAAAGTGATAGCTTAACTTGGAATGAGACTATCACTGTTTCAATAATTTTTCCCTATGTTTATCAAAAAAGTAATAACTTTGAACTTTCATTAAAATCCATTATCAAGCATGACACGAAACCAGGCATTAGAAGTCCTCAATAAATATGTAAAACAAGAAAATATGCTCAAGCACAGTCTTGCTTCAGAAGTTGTGATGAGAGCATTAGCTATTAGGTTGAATGAAGATGCCGACAAATGGGCATTGGCAGGCTTACTTCATGATGTAGACGTGGAAATTACAAATGCCGACATGCATACTCACGGTCAAAAGGCAATTGAAATTCTCAAACCACTGGGTGTTGAAGATGATGTAATTGATGCTATCAGTATGCACAATGAATGTTCGGCCAAAACTTTACGAACTACGGTTTTTCAGCATGCATTGGCTGCAGGCGAAACCATTACAGGTTTAATAACAGCTACTACACTCGTATATCCGGAAAAGAAACTTTCAGTGGTAAAACCAAAATCAGTGGTTAAAAGAATGAAAGAAAAAAACTTTGCAGCTTCTGTAAATCGGGAAACGATACTTGAATGCGAAAAAATCGGGATTCCAATTGATGTTTTTGCACAAATAGCATTGGAAGCCATGAATACCATCAGTGATGAATTAAGTTTATAATATATTAATAATGAATCCAACAAAAAAATACGGACATAAACACGGCATGCCTCCCGGTTCATTGGTTCATACCGGAAAAGTATACGAATCGGAAGCCGGTATTGAATTTATCTGCTACGACGAAAATGATTTCTCCATTACAGTAAGCAATGATGCCGACAAAATACATGCTTTGCTACAACCTGAAAAGGTAAACTGGATTAAGATTACCGGCTTGCACGATATTACGATTTTCGAAAAAATTGGAAATTTGTTCAATATTCATCCACTTATGCTGGAAGATATTTTAAATACTCATCATTTACCCAAGTTTGAAGATTATGGTGAACAATTGTTTTTTACCTTAAAAGATTTATCAATTGCAGACAATGATCTTTTTGTGGAGAAAAAACAGTTAAGCTTTATTTTAGGAAAAAATTATTTAGTCAGTTTCGAAGAACACAAAAGCGATATATTCACACCCATTGTTGAACGCATCAAAACCCATAAAGGGAAATTACGGATGATGCAGAACGATTATCTATTGTATGGTCTAGCAGATATCATCACAGACAATTACCTCAGATTAATCGACAACATGGACGATGATATGGAGTTAATAGAAGAAGAATTACTCAACAACCGGTCTAAATTAGTGCTCAATAAAATTTTACATAAACGAAAACAACATTTGTCACTTAAAAAATCGGTAATACCTGTACTTGAAGAAACCCGCAAGTTACACCATTCCGAATCTCCTTTAATTAACAAAAAAACCTATATATATTTCCAGGACGTCATTGATCATTTAACACAGGTAACCCAAAATCTGGATACTTTCCGCGAAATGATTTCTAATCTTTCGGAATTGTACCTGGCCAACAACGACATTCAAATGAATGATGTTATGAAACGGCTCACAGTGGTTGCTACTATTTTTATTCCTCTTACATTTATTGTTGGACTGTACGGCATGAATTTTCAGGGATATTTTCCGGAAATCCACTGGCAGTATGGTTATGTATACGTATGGATATTAATGATCCTACTCACAATAGGTATGCTATTTTATTTAAAGAAAAGACAATGGTTTTAATAAGAAAATGCAATCAAACGATTAAGATTTAGTAATTTTGAAAAAAAAAATTATGCAAACCATAAGATTAAGAGTTAGTGATAGTATTTACTTAAAACTTATCAGGCTATTAAGTAAATTTAAAAAAGAAGAAATTCAAATTATTGACGAAAATGAATCATTCCTTTCTACAAAGAAATATTTAGAAAATGAGTTAATTCAAATTAATTCAAATCAAACTCAATTTATTACTCTTGATGAATTAGATACTATTTTAGAAGAAAAGATTTCTAAATATGAAAATAAAAATAACAAATAATTTTAGAAATCAACTTTCGGATCAAATTGAATATATCGCGAAAGACAAACCATTAGCTGCAAGGAAATTTAAAAAAAGAACTATTACTTAAAATAAAAGAAATTCCTTCTATGCCTTATAAACATCGAAAATCTATTTATTTTGATTTAGATACTATAAGAGACTTAATTTTTAAAGGATATACTATCGTTTATCAAATTAATACAAAAGAAAATATTATTATAGTTATTGGATTTACAAATTATAAAGACCAACCATTTGATAAATAATTTAATGCCTTATCCCTGGAAACACAACCGAAGATTTAATGCCTATGCCAATTATTTCCGTCAGCATTTTGGCGAAAGAGTTCAAAAGCTCTCTATTGATGCCGGATTTACCTGTCCCAATCGTGATGGCACGGTCGGTATTGGAGGTTGTACCTATTGCAACAACGATGCTTTTAATCCTTCCTATTGTCTTCCCGAAAAATCAGTTTTACAACAAATAGAAGAAGGCATTGAATTTCATGCCAAAAGATACCGCAGAGCCGAAAAATACCTGGCCTATTTTCAAGCATTCTCCAATACTTATGCACCACTCCATGAATTAAAAAAAATCTACGATCAGGCTTTGCATCATCCGTTGATAGCTGGTTTGGTAATAGGAACCCGCCCCGACTGCATGGACGAAGAAAAACTGGATTATTTTGCCCAACTTTCTAAAGAGAAATATTTAATTTTAGAATATGGCATCGAAAGTTGTTATGATAAAACGCTGCAAACCATCAACAGAGGTCATAATTTTGATACGCTGGTTAAAATGGTTGAATTAACTGCTGCCAAAGGCATCAAAACAGGTGCACATATCATCTTTGGCTTACCGGGTGAAACCCGACAAGAAATGCTGGACGAAGCCGGCATATTATCCAGACTGCCACTCAATAATATTAAGTTTCACCAACTGCAAATCATCAAAAATACAGCAATGGAACAACAATATCTTGAGGATGCTCAGCAATTCACTTTTTTTGAACTGGATGATTACATCGAATTTATGGTTGATTTCCTCGAACGATTGAATCCCTCATTTGTTGTCGAACGTTTTGCAGGTGAAGTACCTCCCCGCTTTCTGGTGGGTCCGGGTTGGGGCTTGATCCGCAACGACCAGATTCTGCAAAAAGTTGAAAAGAAACTGGAAGAACGAAATACCTGGCAAGGAAAATTGTATACTGAAATTTCATCCTGAGATTTTAATTTATTTACTAGGAATTGTTTTTACATATTGTAAATTTGTATCTATTAATAACGGTTTTAATCACATATTCTATTATGGAAAACTTCTTTCTAAAATATATGGTTGAGCGCTTCAACGAAGTGGATACAGATGTCAACAAACCGGTTGTCAGCCTGCCTTTTATTACAATTTCAAGAGAATATGGCTGTCCCGCCAAAGATATTGCTACTTTGTTAGTCAGGAAATTGAACAGTAAACCCGACCGAAAACTTGAAAATAACTGGAGAATGATCAGTAAGGAAATATTTGAAGATACCTCAAAAGAACTTAAAGTAGATCCTAAACGTATACAGAAAATTTTTAATATCGAAAACAGAGGCACTATTAATGAAATATTAAATTCGTTATCTGTAAAATACTACCATTCCGACATTAAAGTCAGGAAAACACTTTCTGTTATCATCGCTGATTTTGCAAAAAAAGGAAATGTTGTAATTGTTGGCAGAGGGGGTGTTTGTGTGACCAATCATCTGAAAAATGGAATTCATATCAAGCTGACAGCACCCTTTGAATGGAGGACGGAAAGAATCCAGGAAATAAAAAAATGCGCCTCCAAAGAAGCAGCCAAAAAACTTGCCATTGAAGTTGATGCTAAACGTGCAGAACTACTGAAAATAATGAGTAATAATACTTTTGACAGTTCCATATTTGATGTAACCTACAATTGCAAGTCTTTCAATAAAGAGGAAATTGCAGATTCAATTATTTACCATTTGGGATTAAAAGGCAGCATCTAAGTAATGAAAACAATATAATGTCTTATTTTGAAATTTTCATTTTCTCTTAATCGAAATCTCAACCCGTCGGAAACTACGCACCCGACGGGTTTTCAACCAATTATCTGTTGCTATTCTTTATCCAGTTCCTCAAACTGATCATTCTCATTGTTAAATATAAACCCTGAATAACGATCGTAGGAGAAATACTTTGGAACGATTACATTGGCAGGTAAATTATCTTTTATATATTTATTCATCAAATAGTTAAATAAATAATTGGAACTCTTTTGCGCTGAATATTCCGATAATTGATAGATATCCTTTAACCCAACCGGTGTTATTTTATACTGATAGGTCACATTATTGGTATTGTTTTCAGTTACAAACCGGCTTTCCAGTTGATCACTTAATGGGAATGTACTGTAAAAAACTTTTTCGTTCTTAAATCCGGATGATGAAAACTCAAACCAAAAATTCAGATTTATTACGTTCAATGTATGGTCCTGATAATATACCAATGAATTGGAAAATACCTCTTCATCTCTATACAGGTAATCATCTTCACTCATTTCAACCTGAGCTATGTTTAATGTGTATTTGGGAGATTCGAGCGCATTAAAAGACTGAACACTATCTTTTTCATACACCCTAAAACCATACAATTGCAGTTCTGTTTTCATTTTCAAATAAAACGGTTGCAATAGCTTAGCATCATTTACCGAATCTAAAAAAATTGTCTTGGCTAACCAAATCGAATCCTGAGCTGCAACATCCAGTGAATCGAAATTCGAGATCTTCTTTAATTTTTCATTGGTAAGTATCAATCGATCTGTACTAAGCAATAAAACAGGAATATCTTTATTTGTTTTCACAAATTCCCTTGCTAATTCACGTTCAGCTGTACACGAAGTCATCAAGGCAAACAAAATTGCCACTAAAAAGAATATTCCTATCTTATTAAATTTCAAATGCTTAGTTGTTTTTAAGTTCATTGTATTCTATAACGCTAAAAATGCAGAATTATTTTTTTTCAAGCATTTTTTCTCCAAACGCTTTACCGTAAGCTAAGCATTGATTCAATTGTTCATCGTGAGGTGTAAATTTTATAAATAAACTTTCACCAATGAAATTTAATTTTAAGTTGCTCAGATTGTTTTCAATAATTTTGGATCCTTCACCACTCCATCCATAAGATCCAAAGGCGCCTGCTAATTTCCCTTTGTCGCGTAACGGATTGATGAGTGCAAACATGGTATATACCTGTAATAAAATATTTTGGTTAATTGTAGGACAACCGATAATAATTGCATTGCTGCCGGCAATTCTTTCATCCAATTCTCCTGCCGTCATGTTTTCAATATCACAAACATCTACAATCAGGTTGTCATTTAAAATGAGTCCTTCTGCAATTTTTTCGGCCATTATCGCTGTATTTTGATACGCAGAAACATAAGCAACCAAAACCCGGTTTACATCAGGTAACAAAATGGCTGATTTTGCATATTCCTCCGACAAATCCACATACCGTTTCCATGTTTCTGTCAATATAGGACCATGTCCGTTGCAGATGGCTTTGATTTCCAAAGGACGGATTTTTTCGATGGCTTTCAACATGAACTTACTATAGGGTTTCATGATTACATCAAAGTAATATTTAAATGCTTCGTCCCAGTTATCCACTTTGGTATCGTACATTCTTTCGTCACAAAAATGAGCACCAAAGGCATCACAGCTAAAAAGCACTTGGTCTTCCTGTAAATAGGTAAACATCGAATCGGGCCAATGCAAATTAGGTGCACTGATAAATTTTAACGTTTTGTTGCCTAAATCCAATACATCGCCGTCTTTAACAACCAGATTTTTGAATGTTTCACCCAACAAATCATTTAAATAACGGATGGCGTTGCCACTACCCACTACTGTTGCATGCGGCGCAATTTGAAGTAAATTTTTCAGATTACCCGAATGATCAGGTTCTGTGTGATTTAAGACAATATACTCTATTTCAGCTGGATTACAAACTGCTTCAATTTTTTGCAGATAGGTATCCCAAAACTTTTCTTTGGTGGTTTCAACAATCGTTTTTTTATCGGCATTGATAAAATAAGAATTATAGGTAGTGCCAAATTTGGTTTCCATCACTACATCAAATGTAACGATATCACGATCGAGTATCCCTATCCAGGTTACATCATCGGTAACTTTTAAAATATTAGTATCAGACATATTTTGTATTAATTATTTGTTTCAATTTAAAAAAGTGTCATTTGAATGGCTTCTTCTTCGTCTTCTTCATCTTTTTTTCGTTCCGCAGCCTTTCCAAAATCTTCAAAAGGATCAGGTTTGGGTTCTATTTCTTCAATATCAGTGGACAATTCTATTGTATTTTCATGTTCATACGGCAAGGGTTCCAGCATTATTACTTCCTTTACAAAGTGATTGGACACCCTTTTCCCCCTGGCTTTAACACCTTTTACTGCAATAAAATCAGCCAGCAAAACAATTTCGTTGTCAATCTGCTTGCCGTTCTTTTTTTCGTCGAAGACAATTTCTGCCTGCGGCAACCAATCGTTTGAAAGTGCATAGAGCATGGACGCAGTATGTTCACCCAGGAAATCCTGTTTCTTATCCGATTCTTCTATTTGAAACCTTTTGATATAGGGTTTTTGAATTTCTCCGTCATAATAAACCACCGAAATAATTTTTTCAGGATTGTACTTTTCGATGATGAGCATGTCTTCATCAAAATGATTGGATAATTCAAAACTCAACAATCGGTAATATCCCGATTTCATTACCGTTAAAATCTTATCGGTTGTTTTAAATGCACCAAGATACATCCCTCTCGATTCGGTATTCAAACGCATAACGGTTTCGTCGTACCAGATATTCCTGGCTCCTAAGGTAGAAACACCTTCGTCTTTCAACGCCACTTTTTTAACCAGATGTTTGGTTAATATATTCCCTTGCGAACTTCTGCCTTTGATGGCTAACTCGCTGAAATCGAAATCAAAAATAGTTTTCTTAAGTTTGGGTTTGGGTTTTAAAATAACTTTGATCAATTCGGCTTCACCATTTGGATTGGCTGAAAAGTACAGCAATTTACTGCCTTTGCTTCCTTTGGTTAAGTCGTATTCTTTGTCGCGGGTTACCCCTACCACTGCAAACCTTTTAATATATGCACTTCCATGCGTTCCATCCTGATAAACCAGATTATAAATGGTACGTTCATCGTTGCGACGGAAAACAGCAATATGTTGTATGTTCTGTCCAACAAACACTTTATCCACAACTTTGGTTACAATAAAGGTTCCATCTTCTCTAAAAACGATGATATCATCTATATCGGAACAGTCGCCAACATAATCATCTTTTTTAAGCCCGGTTCCTGCAAAACCTTCCACTTTGTTTACATACAATCTTTCGTTGGCAACAGCCACCATGGTAGCTTCTATGACTTCAAAATTACGCAATTCGGTTTTGCGTTCTTTCCCTTTTCCATATTTTTTCTGAATGCGCAGGAAAAAGTCAATCACATACTGAATGAGATGTGCAAGATCATATTCTACCTGTTTGATATCGTCTTCAATGGCTGCAATTACATCATCAGCTTTGTTGGAATTATATTTCGAAATACGGTCGATCGGAATTTTACGCAACCGCATGATATCTTCGATGGATACTGCACGTACCAAATTCTGTGTATAAGGTTTAAGTCCTGAATCAATGGCTTCGTTGATTTCGATATCCGTTTTACATTTCTTCATATCCTGATACACTTCTTTTTCGATAAAGATGCGTTCTAATGAAACAAAATGCCATTGTTCGAGTAGTTCTTTTTTCTCTATTTCAAGTTCAAGTTTCAGAAGAGCTACCGTATTATCGGTTGATATTTTGAGTATTTCCCTTGCACCTATAAACCGCGGTGTTCCGCTATCGATAATGCATGAATTGGGAGAAATGGACACTTCACAGTTGGTGAATGCATACAATGCATCAATGGTAGTATCGGGAGAAATACCCGGCGAAAGATGTATCAGTATTTCAACATCACGGGCGGTATTGTCGTCGATTTTACGGATTTTTATCTTTCCTTTGTCATTGGCAACAATAATAGATTCAATCAAGTTAGAGGTATTCACACCGAAAGGCAATTCGGTAATCACCAGCGTTTTTTTATCCAACTGACTAATTTTTGCACGAATTCTAACTTTTCCACCTCTTAAACCATCGTTGTATTTGGTAACATCCGCCATGCCACCTGTCATAAAATCGGGCAACAATTCAAAAGGTTTCTCCTGAAGGATATTGATAGATGCTTCTATCAATTCATTGAAATTATGAGGTAAAATCTTAGATGCCAATCCTACTGCAATTCCTTCTACACCCTGATTGAGCAGCAACGGAAACTTAACAGGCAAAGTAACAGGTTCTTTGTTTCTTCCATCATAAGAAGGTTTCCAGCGGGTAGTTTTAGGATTAAAAACCACATCCAGTGCAAATTTCGATAATCGGGCTTCAATATAACGAGGAGCAGCTGCACTATCGCCAGTATGTACATTTCCCCAGTTTCCCTGACAATCGATCAATAAATCTTTTTGACCCAGCTGTACCAGGGCATCCCCAATGGAAGCATCGCCATGAGGATGATACTTCATGGTATGCCCTATAATATTGGCTACTTTGTTGTAACGACCATCGTCCAATTCTTTCATTGCATGCAATATCCTTCGCTGTACGGGTTTTAAACCGTCATTCACTTCAGGTACGGCACGCTCCAATATCACATAAGAGGCATAATCTAAAAACCAATCCTTGTACATGCCCGATAAGTGCTTGGTCTTTCGGATTTCCTTATTGGAGTCATCCGTTACAAATCCACTTTCGTTTATTTCATTATTTTCTTCCATCTCTCTTTCTAAATTCCTTTACCGATAGTACTTGAAAATGTGCTTTCCAAAAACCTCAGCCAACACGCTATCAAATATGTTATCAGCAGTATACCTTTTTATTATCAATTGATTTTAACATAGATGGTATTATTTCCATAATCGTATAAATACAACTTCTCCCAACAGAAAAATCAGGGCTAAAATTACAAACAATTTCCATAGTTTTATCCCCTGATTGATTTCTTTTATCAACAATCCGAGATGTTTTTTTCCACTTTCGATCAATGTAAAGCTGGTGAGTTGTTTATCTTTGATGAATTGTTCCAATTCCAACAGTGTATAAAAATCGAGTCGTGATTCGTTACGGTCATAATTAAACGAAACACCGGTCACCGCTTCTTTGCCGGCAAACAGCTGATAGTTTCCAGCTTGTTTTATCTGATTGTGAAACATAACTTCCAAACGGGAGTCGATGTTTTTGTGTTCAGGAATCATCTCAAAACCGGGAGTTATCGCTTTTAACTTTAATATTTCATCCCCTTGCAGGTTGATATTTTTTAAAGAAACAGATTCATCGTTGCCGATGGTATAAAACAATTTACTCACCGGCTGACTTTGCAGTGCGATGTTGAACAATGCAGGTACAAAAACAGCATGGCGCGGGAAATTGCTCCAGCTTACATCCAATGGAACAGCCGATTGATAAATCATTCCCTTTCCTGCAATGCTGGCCGTTAAAAAATCTTTCCCATTGAGCATTTTCAACAAATATTCTTTCCGGGTAAGTTGATGATCAGCAAAAATGTAATGTGAAAATACTTTGGGCAAATCCATATTTTCGGGAAGCTTTTCAAATACATCGGCAAATACAGGATGATGGATATTGAGTTGTTCCACTTTGGTATCGGCAGAGTCTTTTGATTGAAATGCACTGATATTTAAAGTGGCAGAAAACTGCCGATAACTATCAAAATCGATATTTGTAGAAGGGAACACCAAAATACTTCCTCCATTATCTACAAATCGTTTTAATTCCTGGGTAAGGCCTGTTGACAATGTTTTTAAACCATTCAAAACAATTAAATCGTTGTTACGGAAGGCTGCATAATCAATATTCCGTTCGTTGACATTGGTGAGCGAAAAAACAGAATCAAGCTGATAGATTTTATTCAGGAAAGGACTTTCGTCACCGTCATTGATGATCAGCACCGTTATATTTTTGGCTACATTGTATGAAAAATAAAATTTATCATCGTAAACAATGGGATAATCCGTCAGTTCAACATATCCGTTTTGAATGCCACTTTCGGTAATCCGATAAGAAACGGATAAGGTAAGTTCATCTTTTTGGTTGCAATCAAAGCTGGATACAGCACGTTGGCTACCATTGATCATCAGTTTTAACGGAATTTTTTCATAGGCAATGTCTGAAGCATTTTTAATCTTTACATTGAGTTTCACATTTTTGTTCAGCTGCAATATGGGAGTTTCGAACCAGCAGCTATCAATATAAAGGTTGTTGCTCTTTTGAGGTATCAATGGAATCAGATAGGTTGAAACATTGGTATCTTTTGGCATGTCATCAAACTGACTGATACTTTTTTGAAAATCGCTGATTATATATGAAACTTTGTTGGTTTGTGGCGAAAGATTCAACACATCCTGCTGGCGTTTATATATTTCGGGCAGCTTACGTACCGATGGAGATATTTCGACTTCGTCGAGCAATTGCAAAAACTCTTCTTTACTGAATAAATGCTGATGCTTGCCTTCGAAATCGTTGGTAAGCAATTGAAATAAGTCAGAATTGGGATAAGCGGAAACTATTTCGCGGGCTTTTATTTTAGCTACATCCAATAATCTGGCTTCATCAGAAATAGCTTCCATGCTAAATGAATTGTCGACAAAGATGCTCACTACATTTTTTCCTTTGATGGCTTTTTTGTGGGCTGCAAAAGGCAAATAAGGTTGTGCAAAAGCCAACACAAGACAGCATATAGCCAATATACGCATTGCGAGTATCAACAAATGCTTAAGGCGTGAGTATTTTTGGGTCTGAACCTTTAATTCTTCCAAAAAACTAACATTGGAGAAATATACTTTCTTAAACTTTCTGAAATTAAAAAGATGAATGATAACAGGTATCCCTACAGCTATCAGTCCCCAAAGGAAATATGGATTAACAAATTGCATTGCGTAGATTTGAAACAACGTATAAAATTAGTGGTACAAAGATAAGGATATTTTTTTGATTTGGTGATTTTGTGTTTTTGTGTTTTGTACTTCTAAATTTTAAAGATGATTCTCATACTAATTATATATTATATGATAATCCTCCTTATGTTTGGGCTTCCTATTTATTTGATGACGTCTCCGTCTGCGAGTGCAGTTTTGATATAAACCTAGGTGAAGATAGCATGCTGTGTGAGGGAGAAAGCATAATACTCAACCCCAACCTACCCAATGCCACCTATACCTGGCAGGATAGTAGCCATACAGCTACTTATGAAGCAAAACAGCCCGGCACATACTGGGTAAGAGCCTTTGTAGCCGATTATGAAATTACCACTTCAGATACTATTATAATAAACAAGGGAGACGAAAACTATTGCGCACCACCACTTTTAATTCCCAACTTTATAACTCCTAATGGAGATGGGAACAACGATTTTTTTAAAATATGTAATTCAGATAAATACGAACTCGATCTCCAAATATTAAATCGCTGGGGAAATCTTATTTACCGGAATGCCAGTTATAAAAACGATTTCAGTTGTAAGGAATGCGCAGACGGGGTGTATTATTATCTAATAAATGCCAAAAGCCTAAGAAACGGTAAAGAGAAGGCGTATAAGGGGAGCTTGACGGTGATGAATTAGTACACATCCAAACCACTGCGAAGCGGAGGCTTCAAAGAAGTAAAGAAAGAGTTGTTAGCAGATCAAAAAAATATTTGCAATCAACGATTTTAGAATGATGATTTAAAAAGGAGAAAGAAGAAAAAAGAAAAAAAAAGCGATCCCATCTTATAAAGAAGGCATCGCTTTTATATTTTCACTGAAATTCTCAGCTTGTAATATACAGTTTATCTTGCATTGGCAGCAGTTTTGACAAACCACTTTTTCTTATTGCTGTTTACATCTGAAGTAGATTCAGTTGTATTCCGGTGTTGCGGACGATCGGAACCGGTTTCATTAGAACTCCTGTGTTGCGAACGACCGGAGCCTGCTTCAGCGGCATTCCGGTGTTGCGGACGACCTGAGTTATTTCTTTGTTGTTTGGGTGCTTTTACAGGATGATGATCGATCAATGGAAAAGGATGATCGCTCATTACCGGAATTTTTTTACCGATCAGTTTTTCGATATCGCGCAAATAGGATTTTTCTTCCGCATCGCAAAATGAATATGCGGTGCCTTTGGCTCCTGCCCTACCGGTTCGTCCTATGCGGTGAACATACGTTTCTGCTATATTCGAAATTTCGAAATTGATTACAAATTCCATATCGTCAATATCAATACCACGTGCCGCAATATCGGTAGCTACCAGTATACGGGTTGTTTTATCCTTGAAATTGGCCAGCGCACGCTGACGGGCATTCTGCGACTTATTGCCATGTATGGCCTCGGCACTGATTTTGTTTTTTTCAAGCATTTTCACCACCTTATCGGCTCCATGCTTGGTACGCGTAAATACCAAGGCTGTTTTAATATTATTATCTTTCAATACGTCTATTAATAAAGCCGTTTTATTTCCATTGTCTACAAAATAAACAAACTGTTGGATGATATCAACCGGAGTAGCCGAAGGTGTAATTTCAACCTTTAAGGGCTGATGCAGTATCGTATGCGAAAGCTTTATAATTTCCGCCGGCATTGTAGCTGAGAAAAAGAGCGACTGACGTTTAACAGGCAATGCAGCTATGATTCTTTTTACGTCATGGATAAAACCCATATCGAGCATACAATCCGCTTCGTCCAGTACAAAAATTTCGACATCCCGCAACGAAATAAACCCCTGATTCATCAAATCGAGCAATCGACCCGGAGTGGCTACCAGAATATCCACACCTCTTTGTAAAGTGTTCGTTTGTGGGTTTTGATTAACCCCACCATAAATGACGGTACTGCTCAAACCGGTATAACGCCCGTAGGCGATGATACTTTCGTTGATCTGAATCGCAAGTTCTCTTGTAGGTGTAACGATCAGACTCCTGATTTTTCGCTTTCTGTCGTAAGTCTTGTTTGCATGTAATAACTGTAGGATGGGAATAGCAAATGCTGCAGTTTTTCCTGTTCCTGTCTGGGCACAACCCAGCAAATCTGTTCCCCGCAACACAATAGGAATGGCTTCTTTTTGAATAGGCGTAGGGATTTCATAACCTTCTTGTTTGATTGATCTAAGAATAGGTTCAATGATGTTTAATGATTGAAATGGCATAATTTTTATTAAGGTAGATGTTTCAGAGAACCAAAACCTGACTATATAATTGTAGGGTGGGAAATGTCCGTAAGTGAATTTTTTTGCAAAGATACGGTTTTTAATTGGATAAACGAAAATGAGTTTATAAAGATTATATTTTCTTCATTTTATGCACAGATAGTTTAGTTTTTAGTGGCAAAAGTTATTCTTAGCAAAGTCAATACTAAAACTTGAAGCCAAAAAATTCATTATTATTTTCCATTTTGACATTTTTATTGTTTATTTATTCCATTTTGACTAATTTTACACTGCAATCAATATCAATTAACATAGCTAAAACAAATCCAGGGTTTTCTTTGAACAAAATACAAAATTGTTAAATAAAATGAGACATATAACCGTATATACTACAGATAAAGAATACAGTCATTTTTTAGAATTGACTAAAAGTCTTAATTATGTAAAAAAAATTGTAACAGACGAAGAACCTACCAAAGAGGAGATTATTTGTAATTTAAAGGCTGGATTTGAAGAAGTGCAACGCTTTAAAAAAGGCAAGTTAAAAACCACTTCTGCTAAAACATTTTTGGATGAGTTATAAAGTTAAACTTTCTACTAACTTTAAGATAGAAGCCAAAAAAGCTGTCTAAAAAATATGCTTCTCTCAAAGCCGAACTTACTCTGCTTTTCGAAGAACTGCATGAAAACCCTACTTTAGGAACTCCACTTGGTAACGATATTTACAAAATCCGACTGGCTATTGCTTCCAAAGGTAAAGGAAAAAGAAGCGACGCAAGAGTTATGACTTTTGTAAAAGTTTCAGATACAACCGTTCTGTTATTTTCTATTTACTGTAAAGGCAATAAAGACAATATTTCCGATAAAGAAATTAAGGAATTAATAAAAGACTACAAGTAAGTAATGAAAAGAATATTATGTCGTAATTTTTAATTTTCATTTTCTCTTCATTGAAATCTCAACCCTTCGGGAACTAGCAATAACCCGTCGAGCACAGAATTCCCGACGGGTTATAAACTCGGAAATGAATTTAAATTAGAAATGGAAATAATTAATTAGGAAACGCTATCAACCCGTTGGGAGCTTTGCACCCGACGGGTTTTTAAAAAATGATAAATCTCATCTAGCCACGAAGAAGGACCGACCTTCTAGAATTTAGGTTACAAAACAAGCATTTAAAATAGTGTTAGGACTGGCAAGGAATACAGAAATATCCATGTTGTTATCCATCTTCGAAGAGAAATATATCTTTCCGCTTCTTGCTACAGTTGGGGTAATTGAAATTCCTTTCCTGTGAATCCGCTTTATATTTCTACTTGTTGGTTCATTTCATTAATAACTTCAGCCCTGCTTGCACCAAACCGCTGTTATGTTGCGTAATTCCTTTTAAATTTCTATCGAAATATTCACTTTCCCACCTAAACCTCTTTCGACAATGTCAAACAATGTACTTAATGTTATATTACTTCCGTTGTTTTCGACTCTGGAAATATAGGTTCTTTTTTTGTCAATTATTTGTCCAAGTTCCTCTTGTGTCATGTGTTTAGATTCTCTTGCTTTTTTTAACAAAAGTCCTATCCTAAAAGATTCGGATTCTCTATCAAGAGCGTCTCTTCTTTCTGTTCCTTTTTCACCATAAACCTTGTCTTTTATTTCTGACCAGGTAGAAAGTTCGCTGTTTTTATTTACTTTTTTCATAATACGCTTTCATTAATTGTTTTGCTTTTTCAATTTCATGTTTTGGTGTCTTTTGGGTTTTCTTTTGAAATCCATTTAGTAAGATTACAAGTTTCCCTTTGTCGAAAAAACATAAAACACGCCATATATCTGACCCTAGTTGAATTCTTGCTTCATAAAGCCCATTGGTCCCGGTTATTTGCTTTAGATAATTTGTTGGAATTCTTTCTAACGTTTCAATAGCTTCGAGGATTTTGAATATTTTGTTCTGAACTTTAACGGGTTACTGAACTAAAAATTCTTCAAAATAGTTTTTATAAGCAATTATTTCTCGGATTTTCTCCATGATTTATAAAACATATTACAAAAGTAACTTAAAAGTTACATTAATCCAAATTTATTTACAAAATTGATTGTTTCCTATTCTGCACCATCACTTGGATATTCTATGTGAACCTATTAATAATAAAATAAACAAAACACAAAAATAGCGAAGTTTATTAATGAAATCAATGATAGAATGCTTATTTCGGTATAACTTGTATTGCGCAGGGATTTTTAATGCGTAGTCCCGAAACTTCGGGATTCTAGGCAGTCTTGTCCCGAAACTTCGGGATTGTTTACTTTTTGATCAAGTATTCACTATAATAATTATAAAGAATAAAACTAAACTAAGTAACTTTGCATTGTTCCAAGCACAGAAAACCTTCTTTTTGATTAATGCTCAAAAGCTCTACATCAGACACATAAATAATCTGGAT
>JBBRCQ010000029.1:0-47697 GCA_038204725.1 Bacteroidales bacterium
GGGAGAATCTATGAGAAAAAAAATGAAAAAATAATCAATTTAAATTAATTTATTTGTCTAATTTTAACCACAGAAATCATCTGAAATTTAACTGTTCACTTTGAACCGGAATGGGGTGTTCACTTTCACCGGAATAATCAATAATCTTTATCATTTGATTTTTTTTGTGGTGGCGGATTTTCTTCATCCCAAATTAAATGAATTTTATATATTTTATGATCAGAAATACTCATGTAAACCTCCCCATAATATCCAGCTTGTTCCTTTTTTGAATTTGTAGGAATTATTTTAATTTCAATTATATCAGTTTTTAAAATACTATCATAATAATTACTTTTTATTTTATAAATAAAATCATTTTTTAACGGAAAAAAATCATTTTTATATCTTAATAAATTATATTCTAAGGTCATTTCTAAATAATTTAGTAAGGGATATGTAGTTTTCATAATACTATCTTCTTTATTTTTATTGATTCCAATAAAATAAATATTTTCTTTAAAGACATTGTGCTGTTTGTCATATCCTGGATCATCAGTAACTAATGCACTGTTTACAGTTCGTGTATACCATCCTCTATTTTTACTATATTCTGTAATTTGTTCAAAATAGGTTCCTTTATAAAATTTTCTATATAGTTCACAATTAATGTTTATTTTATTTAAAGCATCTTTCAAAATATCATAGGGTTCAATGCCTAATTCTGAAACTTCAAAAGTTTTTAAATTATATATTGCAGGAATTAAGAAAATTTCATTTACTTTAGTAATATCAAGATTAAATAACAATATTGGTTTACTTATATAGCCAATACAAGAAATCCATATTGTATCTTTTAATTCAATATTTTTAATGTGAATATTGAATTCACCATTTATATTACTTACTGCACCAGAATATTGGTTTAAATAAATATTTGCATATGGTATTGGTGTTTTTTTCTCAAAATCAAAAATTACACCAATAATATTTTGACTCATTAAATTAATATTTAATAAAAAACAAAAAAATACAATCAATTTTATTTTCATTTTAATTTTTTCTAATTAAAATTCGGTTTACTAAAAAATATAATAAAATAAATTAAATAACACTAATAAAACCGATTCAGTTTTATAAGTGTTATTTTGATACACACATTTTAGTTAGCCTAGTTTATTATAATTATAACATGGAATCCTATCACCTTCAACGTCATAGCAGTGTTCAGAATGATCATCAGCATATCTTGCTGATGCTCTTTGTGATTTAGCATTTGCGTTTGCTATACGTTTTTGACCATGTCGTGGTCCAAACCAACCACTTATCCATGCAGCTGCATCTGTAGCAGCTTCGCCAAATGCTGATCCACTATACTTTTCAGGATAGTTTACAAAATTCCAAGGATTTTCAGTATTAATTCTTGCGTCATGCCAAAAATTTGCACTTTAGCTAGCAATTAATATTGAACCCCAAAGTAATATTTTTTCATCTTCACTTAACGACTTATCTTCATATAGATTATTTTCTAATTCATCAATTCCAGCATTATAAGCTTCATTAAAATCTATAGAATTTAAAATCAGATCGTTTAATTGATTAAAATATTCTAATTGAACACTGTTAATTAATCCAGCTTCATATAAGCTAGTTCCATATAAAGAAAGATCTTGATATTCTTTTAAAACATCACCTATTGAATCAATATATGCTAATTCAAGATCAGATTCGCAATAACCATTTGAAATCATATATTGAAGACCAAAATTTCACTGATCTTCAATAGATACATATGGAAAATTTTCCATATTTCCTGTTACTGTCAATACTTCATTATGTATTATTCCACATTGATTGTATGGATTAATAATAGTGGTTTTCAATTTATTCTTATTGATTAAATTATCATTCAAATTTTTATTAACTTTTTTACAAGAATACATTGTAACGCTTAATACTTATACCAAACTTACTATAATAAATTTTATTTTTTTATTCATCTGAGTATATCTTTAATTATTGTTTTTTCTGGCTAATAAGGAATTTCACATTTAGTGAAAAACTCTATGCTTAAATATTTGTGTTAAGGTATTTTAAGCAACCTCATCCTTTTTGCATCAATAAATACAATTATGCACATGCAGTACAAGGAACTTCTGCACATGCAAACTCAGTAAATCCGCTGCGGCTTGCAATTGTATTTATTGTAAAGCCTTGAAATGTATATTTAAAAACAAAAATCGTGAATAGGATGCTACAGTATATATATATCAGGAAATTGCAAATAAGCATACGGAATATGCTATGTATGAAATTACGGACTAAATGTATGAAAATGTTCAATTTTTCAACTATTTTTCGTTGCAAATATAATAAATTTACTTTAACTTGTTAAAATAATTTTAATTATTTTAATTTTATTATTTAATAAAAAACAAAAACTAACATAATCATTTATGACTGGTATGTTAAATACTTATGCATATCAAAATAATCAAAAATTCTGTTGTATGGTTTGTATTATTATTTTGTTTTCAATTTATAATTTTACATCAAAGATAGTTTATCGATATGAAAGGATATTTACGGTGCTGTGACGATGCACACTATCGTAAAAAACGATTTTGATGATGCTGTGACGATGAACACTATCATAAAAACGTTTTTGATGGTGCTGTGACGATGAACACTGTCGTAAAAAACGGTATTGTTTTTTTGTAATCGGCTTATCCCAATCAATATTATTTCAGCTTCACATTGATCAATACCGGATTGTGATCAGAATACTCAAAATGCATATCGAGCGTTCTGATGCTGAGGGATTCTATGTTGGGTGAAATCAAGTAAAAGTCAATCACAGTAGTTCCGGTTGATTTAATGCTATAGGCTTCATTTACATTACGGTTGGTAGGTGTTTCGGCATCATACACCCATTGCCAGCCGGTTGGCATAAAATCAGCTGAAATTTCATGGTCGAGATAAAAGATTTTATTGTTTTTAAATGATTGAAATTTCTTAAATCCCGGGGGATTATTGTTCCAGTCGCCGCCCGCTATTACATAATTCCCCTTATTGTATTCATCGTTCACATATACTTTTAATTCTTCCATTTCCTTTTTACTCAGCAATCCATTATCAAAAGTTGAATTATGCGTATTAACCACTACCAATTGCTTGCCATTTCCTAAACTATATCTTGCAGTTAAAAAACATCGATCGAGCATCAACAGTTTTTTAGGCCAGTCAAAATTGGCTGTATAAGCATGTCGTAGTATTTCAATAGGTTTATACTTCGTCAATGTTTGCAATCCGGCTTTTACCCTGCCCATGGGATTGTAAAATGGCAACAATATATATTTTACATCATAATTTACAGCATAAGCAGAGGCAAAACCGGGTAAAAATTCCATTATAAAATCTTTTTGATTACTATAATAACTTCTGTTTGAAAAAACATCTACTTCTTGCAACAACACAAAATCTACATACGAATATTTTACCAAAGTGTTTAGCATTCCATTCAGGCTTTTTTGATAGATTTCCATCGAAGGTTTTACCTTTTTTCCTCCATCATAAAAAAAATCCATTTCCTTACTTAATCCTGCATAGCCTATATTCCAGGATAATAACATGAATTCATCTGTCATCAATTGATTGTTTTCAACTTTGCCCTGAAGGTTGATATTTTCAAGTTTTTGTGGTTTATAGTCGGTAATAGTTGCAAAAAGCAGATATATACCCAATAAATAGGAAATGGATACCAAACCTATAAAAATTATTTTAAAAAACATTTTTGCTGATCGCTTCATTTTAAGCATTTTTTAGGGGATAAAAATACAAAAATTACAAATACGCACATGAAAGAATTGATTCTAATAAATTTTTCTTAATTTTACGCTTTAAAAATAAAGCGATATGCCAATTTTAGGTTCTATCATCAAAAGAGCTATTGAATTAAGAAGCAAAATGCCCATTGATCACAACAGAAAATTTGATGCTGAAAAAGTTCAACGGAAAGAATTAAAAAAGCTGCTAAAAAAAGCCTATTATACCACATTTGGCGAACATTATCAATTTATTGATATGCTCAAAGAAAAGAATATAATAGCTGCATTCAAGGCAAAAGTTCCTGTACATAATTACAATTCGATATCCAGCAAATGGTGGTATCGGACTTTGAACGGAGAAGCTTATGTTTGCTGGCCGGGTAAAGTAAAATATTTCGCCCTCAGTTCTGGCACATCCGATTCGTCCAGCAAATACATACCCGTTACCAACGACATGTTGAGAGCGATCAAGAAAACAAGTATCCGTCAGCTGATTTCATTGGCAAAATACGATTTCCCCAATGAATTTTATCAGAAAGGCATATTAATGTTGGGAGGAAGCACGCATTTACAATTCAATGGAACATATTACGAAGGTGATTTATCTGGTATAACGGTCGGGAATATTCCTTTTTGGTTTGAACATTTCTACAAACCGGGTAACCGTATTTCAAAAGAACGCGATTGGTCTACCAAATTGGAAGAAATAGTAAAGAACGCAAAAAACTGGGATATTGGCGTAATTGTTGGTGTTCCTGCATGGTTACAGATTCTGATGGAAAAAATCATCACCTATTATCAGGTAGACAACATTCATGATATCTGGCCGAATTTATCCATTTATGTGCATGGTGGGGTTTCGTTTGAACCTTATAAAAAAGGATTTGAAAAATTGCTGGGACATCCTATTACATATATGGAAACCTATCTGGCGTCAGAAGGATTTTTAGCTTATCAAAGCAGGCCAAATACCAATTCTATGCAACTGGTGTTAGATAACGGATTATTCTTTGAATTTGTACCCTTTAACGGAGAAAATTTTGATGATGAAGGTGATCTTTCATGCAATCCTAAAACCCTTACCATTGGCGAAATAGAAGAGAACAAAGAATATGCATTGCTAATATCTTCTTCTGCTGGTGCCTGGAGGTACTTAATTGGGGATACCATCAAGTTTACCAACAAAAAATTAAGCGAAATTGTAATTACCGGTCGTACCAAATCGTTTTTGAATATCTGTGGCGAACACCTTTCGCAGGAAAACATGAACATGGCTGTTAAAATGCTGGGCGATGAACTGAATATTGAAATCAAAGAATTTACTGTCGCCGGTATTAAGCACGAAAGTATGTTTGCCCATCAATGGTATTTAGGAACCGATGATGATATCGATGCTGATCTGGCAAAAATTAAAATAGATCAATACCTTAAAAAATTAAATGACGATTACAGGGTTGAACGAATAGCAGCCATCAAAGAAATTTTTGTAAAAGTCCTTCCTTCTCATACTTTTTATGAATGGATGAAAATTCATGGCAAAGAAGGAGGCCAGAATAAATTTCCCAGGGTATTGAAAAACGGAAAATTAAACGATTGGTCAGACTATCTGGTAAAACTAAAATTAGAAAAATAATACAAGACTTTAAAAACTAATCAATGCTTCAGACAATTTTAAAAGGAATTTTGCTTGGACTTACCTTAGCGGTACTTATAGGTCCCGCATTTTTCTCATTGGTACAAACGAGTATTCACAGAGGTTTTCGATCGGGGATGTTTCTTGCTATCGGTATATTTTTAAGCGACTTAACATTGGTTTTCTTTGCATTTCTCGGCGCATCCAGAATATTAAGCGAACCTGCAAATCAAAAATTCGTAGGCATAGCTGGAGGGCTTATGCTCATTCTCTTTGGTGTTTACACTTACTTTCACAAAATGCAAATTACTGAAAACGAAGGTGTTGAAGTAAAAAAACCGGGATTTATCACATACTTGCTAAAAGGGTTTTTTCTAAATCTTGCCAATCCATCTGTTTGGATTTATTGGGTATTCTGGGTGGGTGTTATTACCACTGAATTAAGTACAAAAGAAGGTGTAATTGATACAAAACTCATTTTCGCTTTTTTCGCAGCTACCCTACTGACAGTGTTTCTCACTGATTTGATTAAATGTTTCATCTCGTTCCGTATCAAAATTTATTTAAACAACAAAGTACTCAAACTCATCAATCACATTGTAGGAGTATTACTTGTAATTTTTGGTTTGTATTTAATTTATAATGTATTTTTTCTAAAGTAAAAAGAAATGGAAACAAAATATTGTTGTATTTTGAAATATTCATTTTCAATTCATTAGAATCGTATAAAGTTATTTTTTGAAAACTTCATCCATTCAATTCATATTTTAGTCTTTTAAATTATAAAACTCTTTTTGCTACAAAGAAGGATCAAATTAAATCATGAGACATCATTTAAGGAAAATACTGCCATTAATTGTGCTCTTCATTTTTGCATACCCATTCGTGCAAAAAGAGCTGCATGTATTTGAACATTCCCATGATTTTCATTGTGCTTCCAAAACCGAACGCCATATCCATCCTGAGCAGCATCATTGTTTGGTTTGCGAATATAACATTTTACCCAGTGAAACTGCAGCGCTGGCTGTTTTAAAAGCAGAACCAACTAAAGTAAATACTGAAGTGATTTCATTTTACAAAGAAAGTAGTATTTTACATCACAAATATTCATTTTTATTAAGGGGTCCTCCCATTCTATAAATTTCTTACTGTTTATTTAATTTCTACATTTGAGAATTTATAATTTCCAATGTATGATCCGGTTTATTATGTATTTGCATAACAAGCCTTTATTTTTGTTATTTAAAGAATTTATAAAAATGAAAGTACTCAAAATATTGATATTGCTGATTGTTACTTTGTATACAACCAGCTATTCGCAAAACAGTTTGTCAGGTAAAATTATTGATCGTACCACTCAAAAACCACTACAGGGAGCTAGTATTTACATTCCCGATTTAAAAACAGGAAGTGTTTCGGATCAACAGGGTAAATATGTGATCAGCAATTTACCAAAAGGGAAATTTTTGATAGAAATCAAATATATTGGCTTTGCAACCAAAATTGAAAGAATTTCAATTGAAGGAAAAACAATACTCGATTTTGTAATGGACGCAACATCAGCTGAATTAAATGAAGTGGTAATTACGGGTCTTTCGGGTACCATTGAAAAAGCAGTAAATCCGGTACCTTCGCATACCATCGACAAAAATGAATTAAATACAATGATGGCAACAAATATTATTGATGCTATCAGCAAACAGCCGGGTGTTTCACAAATTACGACAGGTGCAGCGATTTCTAAACCTGTAATCAGAGGTTTGGGTTATAACCGAATGATTACCCTGCATAACAATATCAGGCAGGAGGGACAACAATGGGGCGATGAGCATGGCATTGAAATAGATGAATACAGCATCGACAGAATTGAAATTATTAAAGGGCCCGGAAGTTTGGCTTTTGGTTCAGATGCAATGGCAGGTGTAATCAATTTATTGGCTCCGCGTCCTGTGGAAGAAGGAATCATTTTGGGCAAAGTGATGTCCAATTATCAAACAAATAACCGTTTGATGGGGTTTTCGGTAATGAATGCCGGAAATATAAAAGGCTACAGCTGGCTGGCGCAGCTTAGTGGGAAAAAAGCAGGTAGTTATTCAAATAAATTAGATGGAAATGTATACAACTCCGGTTTCAACGAATTAAATGGTAACGGTTTTTTGGGTATCAATCGTCGATGGGGTTATGCTCACTTAAATGTAAGTATTTTTGAACAGCAGTTGGGAATGATTGAAGGAGAAAGAGATAGCCTGGGTGGTTTTATAAAACTGGCAAAAGTAAACGATACTACTATTGAAACGCAAAGTGCAGGAAATCAATTTTCTTACAGACTGGATGTTCCGAAACAAAACATCAGTCATTATGGGATTTCATCAGCTAACAATATTATTTTGGGTAAATCGGTATTGAATATTATGTTGGGTTGGCAGCAAAATAAACGGAAAGAAATTACGTATGCTGAGCATTTTACGAATAATATGCTTTCCTATGAAGAAGGAGCCGGATTGTATTTTCTGTTGAATACCTTTAATACGGATGTAAAATATTTTGTTCCCGAATGGAGAAATTGGGAAACTACACTGGGATTTAATGGTATACTGCAGTTCAACAGCAACAAAGGCATTGAATACCTGATACCTGATTACAAAATGTATGATGCTGGATTGTATGCTGTTACTAAAAAATCGTTTGGCAAATTATATATTTCAGGCGGTGTAAGGTATAGTTACCGTAAAATAAAAGCAGACCAATTGATTTTGAATGCAGAAGGACTTGCAGTAAATGTTGCTGATGGTAATTCTGAAATAAAATTCAAAGCTTTCAATAACAATTACAATGCCTTGAGTGCAAGTATGGGTGGAAGTTACAAAATTACACCCCAATGGATAGGAAAATTAAATTTATCAAGTGGTTTCAGGTCACCTAATATAGCAGAACTAGCATCCAACGGCATTCATGAAGGTACTTTCAGATACGAAACCGGCAATCCCACCCTAAAATCTGAAATCAGTTTTCAGGGTGATGTTGGATTGGAATTTTCATCCCATTTTATAACGCTTGAGTTTTCGCTGTTTAGCAATGCAATAGATAATTTCATCTATTCGCGGAAGCTGAATTCAATAAATGGAACCGACAGCATCCTACAGGCTGATGGCAGTTCGTATTCAGTTTTCCGTTTTGAGCAAGGCAATGCACGTTTGACCGGAGGTGAAATTAATCTGGACATACATCCTCATCCATTAGACTGGTTGCATTTCGAAAATTCATTTTCTTATGTTAGAGGTATTCTGATGCATCAAACCGACAGTCTGAAAAATCTACCGATGATGCCTCAACCAAAATGGGTTTCAGAATTAAGAGCTCAGTTTAAAAGTTTGAACAAAGCGATACATAATTTTTATTTCAAACTGGAAATGGAACATCATTTCGAACAGAACAATTACTATTCAGCTTATGGAACAGAAACTGCTACAGAAGCTTATACACTGTTTAATGCCGGCATTGGAACTGACATTTTGAATAAAAACAAAAAGACCATCTTACAATTAAGTATTCATTTGAATAATCTTGGAAATGTTTCGTATCAGAATCATTTAAGCAGACTTAAATATGCACCTGAAAATAATGCTACTGGTAGAAAAGGCGTTTACAGCATGGGCAGAAATCTGGGATTTAATCTGATCATTCCATTTGAACTTGTAAAAAAGAAACTTTAACATCTTTTTAGTTACTATATTAAATGCAAAAAAGGTTGAATCATAAATATGATTCAACCTTTTTTAAAATAAGAAAATAGCTTATTATTTCAATTCAAATTGGGATTGTCCAATCTCATAACCATCCACAAACAATGATACATTGTATTTTCCAATCATTGCAGGAGTTTTATCATCTTTTTTGGTCCATGACAAACAAATTTCCTGTGCTTTGTTATCATAATTGATCTCTTTCTTCATCGAATACTGTATCTTCTGTCCCTGGTATTCAAAGGTATACATATCATCTTTGCCTTCACTCACGATAACATTATCGGGCCGTGCAATCCTAACATACACTGTTTTCATTCCAGAAGTTGCAATTTTGTTTTCGCTGATGGTAAAACAGATATTTACGCGTCCGATGCGTTTTGCTTTATCCGATTGCGTTTCTTTAGTTCCACCTGAGCGCAATTTTACTGTTGTAACTTTTACGTTATAGGCTTTCAAAGTAGAAGCCATAGTAACCTTCTCCGATAAAGCTTGTTTATCTTTCGAAAGCTCTGTAGTAATTTGTCGTTCGTTACTGAAATCTTTTTTAATTTTTACATTTTCGTCGGTCAAAGCTTGATTTACCTTATATAATGAATCCAGTTGTGAAACGTAATTTTGGGCAATATTTCGCAAAAGTTCAAGTTTACGTTTGGTTTTTTTATAATCACCCTGAGAAGCAATTAATTTCTGAATTTCGCCTGCATTGGCCAAAATAAGACTGTCTTTAACTGACAATTGACCCGTAAGATCACCATACTCGGCTTTTATTTTAGCATGTTCATTCAACAATGAATCCAGTTCAGACTGTAATTCGGTATTATGAGCTACTGTAGCCGTTTTTTCGAGATAAATAGTGTGAATTTTGCTCTTTTCAAAAATCAGCCATACGACCAATAAAGTAATTACAAAAAGCAGTATCGCTATAATCCTTTTGTACTTTTTTTCCTGACTATTGTTTTCCGACATTATTATTTTTTTTATATTAACAATAAAAATGATGATTTATTTTGTATTATGATTAAATTTACTGCAAAATTAATTTTTAAAACCGTTATTTAAAAATAAAAAGTAAATAAATAACAGGTCTCTCCTAAATCCTCTCCAAATGGGAGAACTTAAAAGAAGTAATATAATTTCGTTCTTCAATGATATCATTTTTTCAATAATTGAATTGAATCGTTAGATAAACATTATTTATATGAATTTTTTTCAGGATTTCTTTTCATTGATATATCCGGACAATTGTCTGGCATGCGGCAACAATCTGTTCAGGAATGAACACATTATCTGTACAGCTTGTTTATTTCATCTCCCCAAAACCAATTATCATCTTGAACCCGACAATCCTATCAGTCAGACTTTTTGGGGAAGAACCAACATCCATTCAGTCTCAGCTTTTTATTTTTTTACAAAAGCTGGGAAAGTTCAACATTTGGTACATCAGCTAAAATACAAAGGGAAAAAAGAAATAGGCGTTTATATTGGAGAAATCTATGGAAAAGAATTGCTACAAACATCCACGTTTGGGAAAACCGATGTTATTATACCGGTTCCTTTACATCCTGACAAGGAAAAAAAACGGGGGTATAACCAGAGTGAAATGTTTGCTCAAGGCTTATCTAAAGGTATGCAGTTACCTTTGGATACCAAGTCACTCATAAGAACTTTTGCATCGGAAACACAAACCAAAAAAACGCGATTTAAACGATGGGAAAACGTAAAAGAAATTTTTAGTTTACAACATTCAGAAAAACTAAAAGGCAAAAACATTTTATTGGTGGACGATGTAATAACCACTGGGGCAACCATTGAAGCATGTGCCAATCTTTTAAATACCATCGAAGGAGTAACCATAAATGTTGCCAGTATTGCGGTAGCTTCACATTAAACAGAAGGCCCCTCCAAACCTCCCCAAAGGGAAGGCTTTAGCTAAGTACTGACTTGTTACTGGTGTGTCATTTATTAAATAGTCTAAAAATTAAATTTGCAATTAACTATATTACTTTTTCTTAAGTCCTTCCCTTTGGGAAGGATTTAGGATGGGCTGGTTTCGGAAGTCCTTCCCTTTGGTTAGAGCCTGTTCCGATTTATCGGAAATTTAGGATGGGCTTTATTATAATTATTCTTTAACCAAATATTTAATTTCGTTAAAATGTAATTACTGCCATTTAATGTATTACCTTTGTAGCAGTTTTAAAAAACAGGTATTAGTATAGCAGAGAAAATGCTTAATTATTTTACGATTTATTCAATCCTTTAATTCGCTACACTATCCCCAATCATTTATTTTTAATTTAATTCATTTTATGAACATTTATGTAGCGAATCTTAGCTATAAGATTCAAGACGAAGATTTAAAAGAAATCTTCGAAGAGTACGGAGCAGTTAATTCAGCCAAAGTTATTATCGACCATACAACCGGTAAATCCAGAGGATTTGCATTTGTTGAAATGGCAAATGACACTGAAGGTCAGGAAGCAATTGATCAATTGAACAATGCTGAACTTGACGGAAAAAACTTAACCGTTAACAAAGCAAAACCAAAAGAAGCAAACGGCAACCGCGGCGGCGGCGGCGGTGGTTTCAACCGTGGCGGCGGTGGTGGTGGCTACAACCGTGGTGGTGGTAACGATCGCGGCGGAGATCGTGGCGGAGATCGCTCAAGATCTACAAGCAGATACTAAAAAAAAAGCAGGATTTATTCCTGCTTTTTTTTTGCCATTTTTTTAAGGTTCGTAAAATTTAAATAATGAAAACAATATAATGTCGTATTTTGAAATTTCAATTTACTATTCATTAAAATCGTATAAAGTTATTATTTAAAAACTACATCCATTCAATTCATATTTTAGTCTTTGAAATTATACAATTCGTTTAGCTATGAAGAAGGACCGACATTATAGAATTTACGCTACAAAACAAGTATTTAAAATAGCGGTGGAACAAGTAAGCAATACAGTATAGCGAAGTTTATTATTGAAATTAATGACAGAATGCTTTTTTCGCTATAACTTGTATTGCGTAGGGATTTTATCCCGAAACTTCGGGATTGTTACTTTTTCATCAAGGAAAAAGTAAAAAATAAATAAAAAAGTGAATAATTAAAATACGACGTTTCATCTTTCACTTTACTTATATTGATTAATTCTTGATAACATGCATATTTTCTTCATAATTAATAATTAATCATTTATATTTAATAATTTATAATTAGCTTTGTTCATTCAAAAATGCAAACAATTAAAATTATTGTACTTATGAAAAAAAGTTATATCTTATTGTTTTTAAGCTACATTCTTTTTAGCCAGACTAATTTTGCACAGCAAAATACTATTTCAATCTCATTAGAAAAAGCAATCAAAGAGAAAAGTAGCGAATATCAAAACTTTAAAATCAATATACTGATGAAAAATCAGGCAGATATTGATTCATTAAATTACATCCTCAACAAAAACAAAGTATCAGCCAGCAAACGTCCGGAAATAGTAAGAAATTTCTTAAGTCAAAAGGCAGCAAAAACACAGCAAAATATCATTCAATATATGAAAGCATCCGACAAAGATGCTTTCATTTCTTTGCGTTCATTCTGGATCATCAATATGATAGTGGTAGAAGCCAATTCAGCATTGATACAAAATCTTTCGCAACGAACAGACATTGAATTTATCGACCTTGACAATAGCCGCATCACCAATCCTTTAGATCCTCCGGTAAAATCAGCTGCTTCCAAAGCTCAGTTAAATGGGAAAGAACAAGGACTGGCCGCTATCAATGCTCCTGCTATGTGGGCAATGGGTTATACAGGCAGAGGCAGAATTGCAGGAAGTATCGACACAGGCGTTTGGCCGAATCATCCTGCCATTAAAAATAATTTTCTGGGCAATTACCTTCCTTTATCACAAACCTGGTATGGATATCATTCTGAAATTCCGGTAGATAAAACCGGCAGTCATGGAACGCATACCGTTGGCACAGAAATGGGCCTGGACAGAACCAACAACGACACCATTGGAGTAGCTTTCAATGCATTTTTTATCGCCACCGATCCTGTAGCTACAAGTATTGCAACCGTAAAACCACTTTCCGATTTTTTATATGGTTTCCAATGGATATTAAATCCTGACGGCGATACTGCCACAACTGATGATGTTCCGGATGTGTTGAACAATTCATGGGGTTATACCGTAGCAACTGACACTTTACTCTGCAACAGCTTTATAAGCCAAATGTTTAATGCAATTGAAGCTGCCGGTATTGCCTGTGTTTTTTCCGCAGGTAACGAAGGACCCGTAACACAAACGATTCCTTATCCACAGCATGTTGTACTAAATGAAGTCAATCCTTTTACAGTGGGCAGTATCAACGGAAATACACCATCCTATCCTGTAAGCAGCTTTTCAAGCAGAGGACCTACCATTTGTGATTTTCAGGGTAGTTTGAAAATAAAACCGGAAGTAGTCGCACCCGGCGAAAATGTAAGATCTTGTGTTGATCAAAATAATTATGCCGTTTATTCAGGGACTTCAATGGCAGGTCCACATGTAACCGGAGCTGTACTTTTGTTAAAAGAAGCTTTTCCCAATGTAACAGGTCATGACCTACTGAATGCACTTTACGTGACGGCTCACGATCTTGGAGATCCGGGTGAAGACAATGCTTATGGAAGAGGAATTATTGATGTTTTAGCCGCTTTTAATTATTTAGCACAAAGTCATACTCCCACACCTCCCCTTTCTCAAACCTATGACATTGCCATTAAAGCAATAATCAGCCCGAATCTACCCTATTATTGCACTTCAACATTTTTACCTCAAATAGTCATTTCAAATTTTGGTGACAGCAGCCTGCACAGTGCAAAAATATTTTACAGATTGAACAATGAAACTGAACATCAATTTCAATGGACGGGTAATTTATTAAAAAATCAGACAGATACAGTAAATTTACCGTCAATCACCGCATTTTCACACGGAGACTATGAATTAATTATCAGAATTGTAAATGATTCCAATTCCATTGAATTCAATAAATTCAACAATCACAGTGTTTACAGGTTTAACATTCAGGAGGAAAAAAGTCTCCCCTATTTTGAAGGATTTGAATCTGCGACGATCAATCAATCCGGATGGCTGATTAATAATCCGGATGCAAAAACAACTTGGGATACAATAAGTACCGGAGGCCTTCCGGGAAGCAATCATTCTGTATTTATCAAACTGAGTAACTATTATCCCAATGCTTCACAAAAAGATGGTCTCCTCAGCCCTATATTTACAATTCCTGATTCATCATCCGTTACCCTTAAATTTCAATTGTCCTATATCAATTCTAATTCTTTTGATTCATTGGCGATATTTGCTTCTGCTGATTGTGGCAATACATTCCCCTACTTACTCTATAAAAAAGGCGGGGATGCACTGGTGACTTCAAATGCTGCAATCGGCATTCCCAGTTTACCTTCCGATTGGCGCCAGGAAACTATTGATATAAGCCAAATTGCAAACAAAAAAATAATGCTGAAAGCAGAATCAACAAACAATATTGGTAGCGATATCTATATTGACAACCTTTACATTTTTGCAGGTAGTAATGTATATATTCCTGCTATTGTGACTGATACAAAAATAAAAGTGTATCCCAATCCTTTCAATAGTATTGTAAACATAGAATTTGAAGACATGAATGCCAGCAATATAACAATAACAGTGTATGACATCATCGGTAAAGAAGTTAAACAACTGGCTATTAACAATCAAAAAGAAGGGATCATCAGTATTGATTTGCAAAATTATCAATCCGGTGTTTACTTTGTGAAATTCAGCAATCAATCAACGAATAAATTCTTTAAGATTATAAAAAAATAAAAAAGGCCTCCCCAACCCCTCCAAAGAAGGGGCTTAAAAAAAGTAATTTCCTTTGTTCAATAGCGAAATGAGAGACTTTGCTGCATTTTTTTCTAAAATCACAAATCTTTGATCATTGTTCACAAATCAAGAAATAAATCTGGTATAAAAATTGATATTCAACCCACTTTATAGTTTTCCCATTTAAAACTTTCCAAAAATGAAAATCAAAATCTTTATTGTAATGTTGATCATCGGATTTTCAGCATTCTCTATTCAAAATTCTTTCGGACAAGTTAAAAAAACTCAAAAAATCATTTTAAACGGAAACGAAGATTATAAAGCTGAATGGGAAAATGTAGAGAGCTTTGTAAATAAAGGTTTGCCAAAGTCAGCATTGGAAGTGGTAAATACTATTTATATAAAAGCAAAAGAAAGCAACAATGCACCTCAATTTGTCAAAGCATTGCTTTATAAAACAAAATTACAATCCGACTTTGAAGAAAATGCCATCACCAACAGTATAAAAGAGTTTGAAACCGAACTGAAAACCGCAATATTTCCAGTTACTCCAGTAATCCATTCTGTATTGGCAGAATTATACTGGAGATATTATCAATCAAACCGTTATATTATATTAGAGCGATCTCAAACGATCAACTTCAACCAAACAGACATTCAAACCTGGGATGCAAGGCAGCTCACAGCAGCAGTTGTTAACCATTACCGTGCATCATTACAAAATATAAATGAATTAAAAAAAATTGAGATCAAACAATATGATGCCATTCTCGAAAAAGGCAAGGATGGACGCAAGTTCAGACCCACTTTGTACGATTTTCTGGCCCATCGTGCCATCGATTTTTATATGGACGAAGAGTCGGAATTAACACTGGCTAAAGATGCTTTTGAATTATCAAATAAAACATATTTTGCCGATAGCAAATCATTTGTCAACCTAAAATTTTCAAGTACTGATAGTTTATCATTTAATTATTATGCAATAAAACTATTACAGGATCTTACCAATTTTCATTTAAATGAACAAACGCCAGATGCATTGATAGATATTGAACTCAAACGACTGGAATTTGTCCGTAATAAAACTATACTGCAATACAAAGACAGTTTATATCTGCAGGCATTACTCCTACTTGAAAAAAAATATGATGACAATCCAATGTCAACGGAAATAAATTATTTAATTGCCAGTCAATTCAAAATAAAAGGTGAAAAATACAATCCATTGATATCGCAAGCATATAAATGGGAACTCAAAACTGCAACAGCTATTTGTGATGCTGCCATTCAAAAACACCCAAGCAGTGTTGGCGCTACAAAATGCAGTTTACTCAAAGAAGCCATTGCAACGCCTTCATTAACTTTAACTTCCGACAGAGCGAATGTATCGGAGAAACCCATGCTAGGACTTTTAGAATATAAAAATGTAAAAGAAGTATATTTCAAAATTGTAAAATTTGATGCCGAACAGGAGAAAAATTTTACAAACAAAATGAATCCAAATCAGCTGGTTGTCGAATACAATAAACAACCCACACTTCAATCATGGAACATCACTCTGGAAAATGATGGTGATTTTCAAACCCATAAAACAGAATGCAAAATATCGTCACTTCCGAATGGATTTTATATATTAATGGCTTCCACCAATAAAAATTTCAGTTGCAAAGAAGAAATTGTTGCATTCAGAAGCTTTTGGGTATCAAACATAAGCTATATCAGCAGAAACAATGACAATGGAAGTATTGACTACTTTGTACTAAACAGAGAATCGGGCTTACCATTAAAAAATATAAATGTAAAAGCCTATACCCGTGATTACGACTATAAAACAAGAAATTACATCACCAAACCATGGATTTCTTTTGTTACCAACGAAGAAGGTTATTTTGAAATGCCTGCATTGCCCGAAAAATCGGAATACAAATATTTTTATCTTGAATTCATTTCCAATAGCGACAAATATATCACTGACAACTACTTTTCTCAATCTGCCCGCTATACACCCAATCAACAAAAAAATATCAAAACCTATTTCTTTACAGACCGGGCAATATACCGACCCGGGCAAACCGTCTTTTTTAAAGGGATTCTACTTGAAACTGAAAATGGAAAATCAAACATAAAATCCAATCAACTTACCAATGTAGCTTTTTTTGATGTAAATGGTCAGAAAGTAAGTGAATTAAAATTGACTTCCAATGATTTTGGTTCTATTACTGGGAGTTTTACGGCTCCATCAGCAGGACTTACAGGAAATATGAGAATTCAGAACGAATCAGGTACAGTTTATTTTTCGGTGGAAGAATACAAAAGACCTAAATTTGAAGTCTTCATCAATCCTGTAAAAGGCAGTTTTAAATTAGGTGAAAACATCACAATAAATGGGAATGCAAAAGCTTATGCTGGAAATTCGATTGACAATGCAGTTGTAAAATACAGAGTGGTCCGCACAGCTTCTTTCCCATTTTATGGATGGTGGTGGAGAGAATACCCCACTTCTCCCGAAATGGAAATAACAAATGGCAGCACCACTACCAACGAAAAAGGCGAATTTACAATCGATTTTACGGCCATTCCGGATCTAAGTACCGATAAATCGTTGATGCCGGTATTTAATTATACAGTCTATGCAGATGTGAGCGATATCAATGGAGAAACACATAGTACTGAAAAAAGCATTTCGGTAGGTTACAATGCATTGTTACTCAATGTTGACATCCCTTCTAAAATAAACCAACTGGAGGAAAACAAATTCAAAATTACAACCACCAATTTAAATGGAAATCCAGAACCAACAAATGGACAAATCATTGTTTATCAGTTAAAACAGCCTGAAAAAAGTTACAGAAGCAGAAACTGGGCAAAGCCCGATATTTTCATGATCAGCAAAACTGAATTTGAAAATGAATTCCCCCTGGATGTATACAATGATGAAAATGAAATCAATAAATGGGAAAAAGGAAAAATAATGCTGAACTTTGATTTCAAAACACCTTTAGATTCAATATTGAGCATTTACGACTTAAAAAACTGGAAACAAGGAAACTATTTTCTGGAAATGAATACTACTGACAAGTTTGGGACAGAAGTAATCTTACAAAAATATTTTACAATATTCTCCCCAAAATCATCCAAAATGCCTGATAACAGAACTGCCTGGATGACAATGTTAAAGGACAAGGCAGAACCGGGAGAAGAAGCATCTTTCCTGATAGGTTCCAATGATAAAAATGTGAGGGTGTTATACGAAATTGAAGTAAAAAATCAAGTGATCAGCAAACAATGGATTGAACTATCGGGCGAACAAAAATTTATTAAAATTCCAATTGACGAGTCCAATAGAGGGAATATTTCCATTCATCTCACCTTCATTAAAAACAATCGTTCTTATAGCTTTAGCGAATTGATCAGTGTTCCGTTTACCAATAAAAAACTGGATATTTCATTTGAAACTTTCCGGAACAAATTGATACCCGGGCAAAAAGAAGAATGGAAAATCATCATCAAAGGAAGTAAAGGTGAAAAAATTGCTGCTGAACTGCTTGCTTCCATGTACGACGCATCTCTGGATGCATTTAAACCACACAATTGGAGATTTGATATTTTCTCGAGTTTTCACACTCGCATGAACTGGGACAATAGCGCTGCTTTTACAACCAACAACACCGTATTTTGCAGAGATTTCATCAGCAAATGGGTATATCCACAGGAAAAAACCTACGATAAACTAAACTGGTTTGGATTGAACTATTTTTATGGTGGAAGAAACCGGTATAACAAATATGCTGATGGTGATCAGATGCTGATGGCTGTTGAGAGCGAAAAAGCGCCGAAAGCAAAAGGAGAAGCAAATGTAAATCGTTCAGAAATAAATGCTGCCGTTCCAATCTCAGATAAACAAGAAATAACAACATTAAAGGATAATAAAACACCAGATTATGGTGATGTAAAGCTTCGATCCAATTTTAACGAAACGGCATTCTTCTATCCTCAATTGCTTACCAATGATAGCGGGGAGGTGGTTATCTCTTTCACTGTACCAGAATCGCTTACCAAGTGGAAAATGCAAGGTCTGGCTTACACCAAAGATCTGAAAAACGGAACCATTGAAAAAGAATTGGTTACTCAGAAAAACCTGATGCTGATACCCAATGCGCCCCGTTTTTTCCGCGAAGGCGACCATATGTTTTTCAATGTAAAGATTTCCAATATTTCAGAAAATGATCTGACAGGAAATGTCCGGCTTCAATTTTTTAACACCATTACTATGCAAGCCATTGATGGTATGCTTACAGAAAACTCAGAACAAGCTTTTTCAGTAAAAGCAGGACAAAGTCAATCAGTAAATTGGAAAATATTCATTCCTGAAGGATTGGGCGCTGTAACTTACAAAGTAGTTGCAAAAGCAGGAAATTTCACTGATGGCGAAGAAATGGCCATTCCGGTTTTAACCAATCGGATGCTGGTAACAGAAACCTTGCCATTACCCATCAACGGTGTTCAAACCAAAAACTTCACATTTACTAAACTGCTTCAATCAAAAGCCTCCCCTACCTTAAAAAACCACAGACTTACGCTTGAATTTACGTCTAATCCTGCCTGGTATGCAGTGCAAGCATTGCCTTACATTATGGAATATCCTTATGAATGCTCTGAGCAGATTTTTAGCAGATTTTACGCAAATAGCCTTGCGGGTTTTATTGCCAATTCAAGCCCAAAAATCAGATATGTATTTGATAGCTGGAAAAGCCTGTCAAAAGATGCGTTGCTCTCTAATCTGGAAAAAAACCAGGAACTCAAATCTTTATTGATTGAAGAAACGCCCTGGTTAATGAATGCAAAAAATGAAACTGAACGCAAAAACAGGATTGGGTTGTTGTTTGACCTGAATAAAATGACGGCTGAATCAGAAACTGCGAAACAGAAGCTTTTAAAAAACCAGTTACCCAATGGCGCATGGGCTTGGTTTGCAGGCGGTATCGACGACAGATATATTACACAGTATATTGTATGCGGTTTCGGACATTTGCAGCACCTTGGTATCAATACATACAAAAAAGATAATCAGATCAATTCCATGGTGCAAAAAGCCATAAGCTATCTCGATAACCGGATGAATGAAGATTATGATTACATTAAAAAATGGCATCTGAAAGAAATGGACAAAAACCAACTGAGCAGCTTTCTGATTCAGTATTTATATGCAAGAAGTTATTTTTTAGCGGATTTTGAAATGGATTCCAAAAACAAAGAAGCCTATCATTATTTTATCGGACAATCGCAAAAATACTGGACTTTACAAAGCAAATACCTGCAAGGCATGATAGCGCTTTCGTTGAAAAGAAACAATGATCTAAAAACACCCATTGCAATTATCAATTCTCTGAAAGAAAACGCTTTGTATTCCGACGAAATGGGAATGTACTGGAAAGAAGTAACACAAGGTTATTATTGGTACCAGGCACCCATAGAAACCATGGCTTTGATGATAGAATGTTTTGATGAAGTGGCCAATGATAAGCTATCAGTAGAAAAAATGAAAATATGGCTTTTGAAACAAAAGCAAACACAGGATTGGAAAACAACCAAAGCCACAGCAGAAGCCATTTACGCACTATTGCTCAAGGGAACCGATCTTTTGGCCAGCGATAAATTAGTGGAAGTTACTGTTGGAGGCATAAAAATCAACCCTTATCAAGCCGATAAAGCTATTGAAACCGGAACCGGATATTTTACTACCAATTGGGCAAACAATGAAATTACACCCGAAATGGCAAACATTACAGTTACTAAATCAGATGAGGGGGTTGCCTGGGGAAGCATGTACTGGCAATATTTTGAACAGCTTGATAAAATCACAACTGCTGAAACACCACTGAAATTGGAGAAAAAACTATTTGTAGAAAGAAATTCAGCCAATGGTGTGGTTATAGAACCCGTATCGGAAAATTCTCATTTAAAAGTAGGTGATAAAGTTAGAGTACGCATCGAATTACGCGTAGACCGTGCGATGGAATACATCCATCTTAAAGACATGAGAGCAGCAGCTTTTGAACCGATAAATGTATTGTCTTCCTACAAATGGCAGGCTGGTCTGGGTTATTACGAAAGCACACGGGATGCGTCTACCAATTTTTTTATAGCATACCTTCAAAAAGGGACTTATGTATTTGAATATTCATTGATTGCAACGCAGACAGGAGATTTCTCCAATGGAATTACATCCATTCAATGTATGTACGCTCCTGAATTCAGCTCTCATTCCGAAGGCATTAGAGTGAAAGTTACAAAATAAAGGATATAAAAAAAGAGAAGACTGTTTTCAGCAATCTTCTCTTTTTATTTATGTTTTATCTTTATTATTTACTATATTTTTTCATCAAAACTTCCATTTCTACCTGCATGTTTATGGCTTCTTCTCCTGCTTTGACAGCAAAATCCGTTTTATCAGATGCATACAAAATACTTCTGGAAGCATTGATCAACAATCCTCCGTCTTTATTCATTCCATAATGACAAACTTCGGCTAAACTACCGCCCTGCGCTCCCACTCCTGGCACAAGTAAAAAATGTTCAGGTACTATTTTACGGATATTTTCAAGCATTTTTGCCTGTGTAGCACCCACTACATACATCATATTTTCGGATGTTCCCCATTCCCGGGATTTGATCAATACTTCTTCATATAATTTCCTATTATTCCCGGTTTCAAGAAACTGGAAATCAAAAGCACCTTTATTGGAAGTTAAAGCCAATACAATGACCCATTTTTCGGGAAAACTTAAAAATGGTTTTACAGAATCTTCGCCCATATAAGGAGCAACTGTAATCGCATCAAAGCCATACCCTTCCGGAGATAAAAATGCTTTGGCATATTGCTGTGAGGTATTCCCAATGTCGCCACGCTTGGCATCAGCTATCACAAATACTTCCTTCCGGTAAGCTTCAAGATAGTTGAGCGTTCGCTCAAGCGATTGCAAACCACTGATTCCCATTGATTCATAAAAAGCAAGATTGGGTTTATAAGCAACTGTAACTGCTATGGTTGCATCAATAATCTGACGGTTAAATTCAAAAATAGGATCTTCTTCTTCCAGTAAATGTTTAGGAATCTTGGTTATATCGCTATCAAGTCCCACACATAAAAATGATTTCTTTTGACTGATTAAATCAATTAATTCTTGCTTTTTCATTTATAATTCAAATTTTTGAAAATATATATAAGTCTGAGCAAAAGCTCAGTTTACTTTATCCTTTCCCGAATAACCATTAACCAATCGCTTCCTTCAAACGCTCTGCATTTTCGGCTAGTTGTAAGGCATCTATCAATTCCTGAATATCGCCATCCATATAAGTTGATAAATTATACATTGTAAAATTGATACGATGGTCGGTTACGCGACTTTGTGGATAATTATACGTTCTCACTTTAGCTGAACGGTCACCGGTTGAAACCATGGTTTTACGGGTTTTCGACATATCTTCCAGATGTTTTTTATATTCCATCTCGTATATTCTCGATCTTAAAACAATCAGCGCTTTATCGTAATTTTTTAGTTGTGATTTCTGATCCTGACAGGTAACCACAATTCCTGTGGGGATATGGGTTAAACGGATGGCAGAATAGGTTGTATTTACCGATTGTCCACCGGGTCCGGAAGCACAATAAGTATCTTTTCTGATATCAGATACCTTTAATTCCACATCAAATTCTTCGGCTTCCGGCAAAACAACCACAGAAGCAGCTGAAGTATGCACACGACCCTGTGTTTCGGTCTGAGGAACCCGCTGAACACGATGCACACCCGATTCATATTTCATCTGACTGTACACATTTTCGCCGCTCACATTAATTATAATTTCCTTGTATCCACCGGCAGTTCCGTCGGTAACATCTACCAATTCAACTTTCCATTTACGGTTTTCGCAATATTTTACATACATACGGTATAAATCACCGGCAAAAATACTTGCTTCATCGCCTCCTGTACCCGCTCTGATTTCAATAATTGCGTTTTTCCCATCATTAGGATCGGCAGGTATCAACATCAAACGGACATCGTCTTCCAATTTATCCTTTTCTTCCAGCAATGCTGTCAACTCTTCTTTTGCCATGGACCTGAAATCCTCATCCTTTTCATTATTCAAAACTTCTCTGGCATGTGCAATATTGGCAACAATATTGCCATATTTTGAGTACGCTTCAATTACCGGCTGCAAGTCTTTAAAATCCTTACTCATCTTGATATACCGCTTCATATCCGACATAATTTCGGGATCGTTCATCTGCTCCGCAATCTCAAGGTAGCGTTTATTGATCGCTTCTAATTTTTCTAACATCTTTTTCGTGTTTTCAATTTGCAAAAGTACGAAAAATACGTCACATTCACAATATCTATATAGAATTTGATTCGTAAAATCTAAAGTACAGTAATGATATCTAGCGATTTTCCAAGCTGATAGGATATCGATACAACCAAAAGCAGATGAACCAAAATTTCATTCTTTTAATCGTAAAAAAATTAAACCCATTATTATTGAAATCATTCTATTCTATTTTCAACATTTTATTTTTAGTGAAATAAAATTCAGAATATATTATACATTTTGCATTATACATTATGCATTATACATTTTGTATAATATATTTTGTATAATTATTTTTACTTTTTTGACTATTTTTAAATTATCTTTGTAAAAAAAAGCTATGGATGAAAACACAAATCCTTTTCCTGTAGTTGCATACTATGAATCATCATTGTTTTGTGACCGGGAAGATGAAACCAATGCATTGATCCGAAACATTAACAATGGCATAAATACCACCCTTATTTCAATAAGAAGAATGGGAAAAACAGGTATTATTTATCATCTTTTTGATCAATTAAATGAAAAAAAAAATACTAAATGTTTATACGTTGACCTGTATGCAAGTCAAAATCTGAAAGATTTTACAGAACAAATAGCACAGACTATTTTAAAAACATTTCCGGAAAAAATAAATGCAGGTAAGCGTTTTTTGAAATTATTAAAAAGCTTTAGTCCGGTAATTAGCTTTGACCCACTCAACGGACAACCTGAAATCCATTTCGAATATAGTCAACCTAAACAATATGAGCATTCTTTAGCCGGATTATTTGATTTTTTAGAAAACCAGGAACAAAACATTGTTTTTGCCATGGACGAATTTCAACAAATATCCAACTATCCCGAATCCAATACAGAAGCTTTATTGCGAAGCATGTTTCAGCCCTTAAAAAATATACATTTCATATTTAGTGGTAGCAGCAAACACATCATGAATGAACTGTTTAACAACAGCAAACGTCCTTTTTTTGCAAGTACTCAAATGCTAGGTTTATCTAATATTCCTAAAGAAAAATACCTGCCGTTTATACAACAAAAAATGGAAGAAAAAAAACGCTTTATCAATGCTGAAGCTCTTGAATTTATTGCCGAATGGAGCCGTTTGCATACTTATTACACACAAGCGTTATGCAACAGGATTTATGCAGAAAAAGCAAAAAATATTGATGTAAATGCAGTAAAACAAGCTTGCAACAATATACTGAAAGATCAGGAAGCAGCTTTTTTTCAATATCGGAATTTGCTTACGTCTATTCAATGGCAATTCTTGAAAGCCATTGCAAAAGAAGAAAAGGTTTTTCAACCCAACTCCGCTAATTTTATTCAAAAACACAAATTGGGTTCTCAGGCAAATGCACAGCGGGCTATTAAATCGCTTACAGACAAAGAGATGATTTATCAGATGCAAAACGATGATAAAAGTTATTATAGCGTTTACGACTGTTTTTTCTCACGTTGGCTGGAACGTTTGTAAAACCTTTTCAAGAAGCTTATCAAGGCGTTTAAGCATCAACCAGCGACAATATAAGGTTTAATAGAGAGATCAGTTAAAATCCTTTTAACGAGAAGGAATTGATTTTTTTTTGACTAAATAATATTATTCTTCGCAATCATTTTCACAAAACAATATGCTTACTCAAGCTAATAATTAAATTCACCGTAAACAGATTGGATAGTTACAGATTTTTTCTCAGCTTTTTCACATCGGCCTACTATTTTAGCATCAATCCCAAACGATTTTGAAATTTCAATAATTTGCTGCGCATATTCTGGTTGGATATAGATTTCCATTCGGTGCCCCATGTTGAAAACTTTATACATTTCACTCCAGGGTGTTTGCGACTGCGATTGAATCATTCTGAATAATGCCGGAGTTTCAAACAAATTATCTTTTACAACATGTAGCTTTTCAACAAAATGCAAAACTTTTGTTTGTGCACCACCGCTGCAATGTATCAACCCATGAATATTTTGACGCTGACGCTCAAGCATTGTCCTTATTACCGGAGCATAAGTACGTGTTGGAGATAAAACCATTTTACCTGCATCAATACCTTCAATTTTTGTAGCATCTGTGAGTAATAAATTTCCGGAATAGACTAAGTCGTTATGGATACTGTTATCATAACTTTCGGGATATTTTTGAGCATAGGATTTATGAAAAACATCATGACGGGCAGAAGTCAGACCATTGCTACCCATTCCACAGTTGTAAAATCTTTCGTAAGAAGCTTTCCCATCAGAAGCAAGGCCAACTATAACATCACCATCTTGTATGGTATGATTGGATATAATTTCGTTACGTCTGGCACGTGCAGTTACTGTAGAATCAACAATAATAGTTTTTACCAAATCACCAACATCAGCAGTCTCTCCACCTGTAGAATGAATTCCAATTCCATTATCACGCAATTCCTGTAAAAATTCTTCAGTGCCATTTATTATTGCAGCAATAACTTCACCCGGAATCAAGTTTTTATTTCTTCCGATTGTGGAAGAAAGCAATATATTATCTGTAATTCCAACACATAATAAATCATCGAGATTCATTACGATGGCATCTTGTGCAATTCCTTTCCAAACTGAAATATCTCCGGTTTCTTTCCAATAGATATATGCCAGAGAAGATTTTGTACCTGCTCCATCAGCGTGCATTACGTTGCAATACTGTTCATCGCTTCCCAATAAATCAGGGACTACTTTACAGAATGCTTTTGGGAATAAACCTTTATCAATATTTTTTATTGCGTTGTGCACATCTTCTTTAGATGCCGAAACGCCTCTTAAATCGTATTTTAGTGGATTGCTCATGGATATAAATAAAACATCCCGGTTTGAAGCCGGGATGTTGAAATTATTTGTTATTAATTGATGGTCAATGTTTTCTTTACCTTATCGATGGTAACTACACCAAATTTAGCTAAATTTGTTTTATCCAAAATCAGCGAAATTTTCATATTTTTCATTACTACCGCTTCAATGTTATTAATTTCGGAATTTGCAAGTTTTATTGATTTAATAATAATTGTCGATTTTTCAACAATGTTTCCATCTTTATCAATTGCATTTTCATTTTCTTTGAAATCATTTTTAGTAATACGACCGGCTTTTAAGAAAGTCATCGCATCGTCATAAGAAAAGGTAACATTTTTAGCTCTTTCATCAATTGTCATCAATAAAGATACATTGTTGATGATACAGGGTATTTGCTGAACAGCATTTGCACCAATTGTAAATTCAACTGTATTCTCTAATTTATTGCTAATAATAGAGACCACACCAATGGGTATACTGTCGTTTTTGGGTAATGGAACATAATCGTCACGTAAAATACTGAATTCAGTTCTACGATTTAATTGATAGGCTGCTTCGCGTTCGTCAACATTTTTTAGCGCTTTCACATATTCATCGGTAAGCGTAACGCCAGAAGGGAAAGTAAAAGTTTTTCCGTTATATATTGAAGTTGTTGGTTTTGATAAGGTACGTGGTATTTTTTCACCATATCCTTTGGCAACCAATCTTTCAGGAGCAATTCCCCTTAAAATTAAATAATCAACTACACTTTGTGATCTTCGTTGCGACAAGGTATCATTGGTCATTGGGATACGACGTGAATCGGTATGTGAACGCAATTCAATGACAATGGTTGGATTGGCTTCAAGTGTTTTAATTAAATCTATCAATGAATCCTGGTATTTTTCTTTTAAATCCCATTTAGCTAAATCGTATAATATTTCGGGTAACAAAATAGGTTCTTTTGGTATAGGTCTTAATTTGAAATCATATACAAAATCTTTATTTGCATTGAGACCAACCGATGAAATTTTGCCTTCTTCACCAAAATATTTATCTTTTTTAACAGTAATTGTATACGTAACATTGGTTAGCACTTGCGTATTGTCAAATTTATAAATCCCTTTGTTACTGGTTTTGGTTTCAATGGCTGTTCCATTAGAACCAGTTAATTTTACAACAACGCTTCCCATTAATTGCAGTGTATTATCATCGCGTATGGTGCCCTGTAATGTATATAATAAAGGAGGGAGTATAAATGACCATAAATCATCACCACCACGACCTTCTTTTCGGTTAGATGCCAAAAAGCCTCTTTCTCCGTCAGGATAAAACGCCATGCTCATATCATCTGCGTATGAATTAACAGGATAGCCCATGTTTTGTGCAAGTGTCCAATCGTCTTTAATTTTTACAGTTCTAAAAATATCATAACCTCCAAGTCCGATGCGTTCATTGGATGAAAAATAAAGTGCAGTATCTTGTCTTAAAGTGGGGAACATTTCTTTGCCCACAGTATTCACATTAGGACCTAAATTTACAGCTTTTCCAAAAGGTTTTGTTTTCTTGTCCCTTGTAGAAACCCAGATATCAAATTCGCCTAAACCGTTGGGTAAATTTGATGCAAAATAAATGGTAAGTTCATCACCACTAATGGCAGGATGAACATAATCGTAATCTTCTGAGCCTAATTCAACCATTTCGGCTTCACCCCAGCCTTTTCCTTTTTTTTGTGAAGTATATATCTGACATCCTAATCTTTTCTTTTTTTCAACACCACAACGTGTAAAGTAAATACTATTACCTTTTTCACTAAAAGATGCCTCGCCTTCATTTACTTCTGTATTTACCATCAAATCATTATCAAGCGGCTGAGGAGCGTCCCAGTTGCCTTTTCTATCCTGACTTATAATAAAAAAATCAGAAAAACCCATACCGGTCCATGCATCTTCGCCTTTTCCTGTAACACCACTACCTGTTGTAGAAAAAACTAATTCATTGTATTTAACTTTGTCGCTGAAAGTGGGTGCCCATTCATTATCACGGGTATTCCATCTTTTCATATTAGTAACTTCATAACGGGTTGGTTTATTAATCCACTCTGATGTTACTTTGCAGGATTCTATCCCATTTAAAGCTTTTTCATCACCTGGTACAAGTTTTAAAAAGTTTTGATAGGCTTCAATTGCTTCTTCACATTTTTGATTTACCCTGAGCGCATCAGCTAAATACAAGTATGTCTTAGGTTCCTGCTTGAAATAATTTACTTTAACAGCCCTTTTATATGCTATTTCAGAATTTTTGGTATTATTCATCATTCTGTATGCTTCAGCAATCTGAAAGAGGATTCTGTTTTTTTCTGCTCTGTTTTGTTTTACTTTTGTATACGCTTTTTTATATTTATCTATCGAAAGATTATACTGTTCGAGTTTAAAAGCATCATCTGCTTCTTGAGTATAATTTCTTTGAGCTGTGACAGTTAAAGAAATAAATAATGACATGATCAGGGTTAAAATGATGGCTTTACAGGCTTTCATAATACTTAAGTGTTTATGTTATAATACAGGACGCTAAAGTAATGATTTTTTCTTTTAAAATATAAAAAAAAGGAAAAAATAATTACTATAAACTAACAAAATAAAAACTCCGACTAAAAAATATGATTTAATAGTCGGAGTTCTAGGTATTTCAAGAAATTATTTTAGTTTTTTAACTTCATTTAATTTCTTTTCGTTTCTTGCTTTTTTCCATTGAATAATATCATAAGATATCGGACTCGCTACAAATATTGAACTGTAAGTACCAATTGCAATCCCAAATAGCAATGCAAAGGTAAATCCTCTGATAACTTCACCCCCAAAAATGAAAATCATTAACAATACCACAAGAGTTGTTCCTGCAGTATTTACAGTTCTGGCCAATGTGCTGTTAATAGCATTATTGATATTGGTTCCCAAGTCTCGTTTAGGATACAAGCCTATGTATTCACGAATACGGTCGAAGATAATTACAGTATCATTAATTGAATATCCGATGATGGTAAGAATAGCAGCAATAAATGCCTGGTCGGCTTCTAAGTTAAAAGGTAAAATACCATTAAACAATGAAAACACACCTAATGTAATAAAAGCATCATGGAACAAAGCAAATACACCACCAAAACCATATTCCCATTTTTTAAAACGAATAGCAACATATATAAAAATGGCAATCAAAGCAAAGAATACAGCCCAGATAGCAGCTTTCTTAATATCATCTGCTATGGTGGGACCAACCATTTCAGAACTCATTTTACCAATCTGTTTATCATCGCTCTCTGTTTTAAACAGTTTTTCATCAATTGGTGTTTTATAGAACGGTTTAAGTCCGGTAAACAATTTTTGCAAAACTAAAGAATCAACGGTAGCAGAAGGAATCGCAATATTATCCATTCCCCATTTTGTAGTAACTTTAATCTGAGAATTGGGTCCAAAAGTTTTAATTTCAGGAGTTTCGCCAAATTCTTTGGTTAAAGCTACACGGGCATCATTTAATTTAACATCCTGGTCGAAACGAATAACATACGTTCTTCCCCCTTTAAAATCAACACCATAATTTACTCCTTTAAAAGCGAGTGATAAGGCACTAATGATGATTAATACAATTGTGATATAATATCCTATTTTTCTTATTTTAATAAAATCAATTGTAGTATTCTGTAAGAAATTCTGCGTCATTTTATGACCCAATGTTAGCGTTTTGTTATGGTCGAGCATCCATGTAATTACCAATCTGGTAATAAAAATTGCACAGAATAAAGAAGTTAAGATACCAATACACAATGTTGTTGCAAAACCCTGAACAGGACCTGAACCAAAAATAAACAATACAATCCCAGTTAATAAAGTAGTAACATTTCCATCAATAATTGCAGAATAAGCATGTTTATACCCGTCGTCAATAGCTAAGCGAATTCCTTTACCAGCTCGTATTTCTTCTTTAATACGCTCATAGATAATTACGTTGGCATCTACCGCCATACCTAAAGTAAGTACAATACCTGCTATACCAGGAAGTGTTAATACCGCACCAATAGATGAAAGTACGCCCATTAAGAAGAAAATATTACTGATCAATGCAACATTTGCAACCAATCCTGCTCCATTATAGAAAAAGTACATGTATAACAAAACCATCAGGAATGCAAATACAAAAGACATTAAACTTGAATTGATAGCTTCTTTACCTAAAGAGGGTCCTACAACAGCTTCCTGAACAATTTTGGCTGGAGCAGGCAATTTACCGGCTTTTAAGATATTGGCCAAATCCTTTGCTTCTTCCATCGAAAATCTTCCTGTAATGGATGAACGTCCACCTGAAATTTCAGAATTAACGGTTGGATAAGAATAAACCAGGTTATCAAGAATAATGGCAACACTTTTCCCGATATTCGCTCCGGTTAAATTTTTCCAGATTTTAGCTCCTTCGGCATTCATAGCCATAGAAATTTCATTACCGCCTGTCTGGCTTAAATCCTGACGGGCATCGGTAATTACATCACCCCCTAAAGCTGGAGAACCATCTCGAGTAGAAATTTTTATAGCTACTAACTGATAAATATTTGTACCATCCTGAATAGGTTTAGCTGTCCATAATAATTTTAAGTTGTGAGGAAATGATTTTTTAGCAATTTCCAACAATTTTTCTACGTTTGGAAAATCTTTTGAGTTTGACAACCCTACAACGGGTCCTTCTCTTGGTATATTTTTTTCATCCAGATTTAATTGTAAAACCGAAAACAATGGATGTTCTTTTGCCCATTCTGCTGCAGATTTTTCTCCTTTTGCAGCCGATTTGGAAGTGTCACTTTTTAATTTCTCAAGCAACGATTTACCGGCAGTATCCTGTTTGTTTTGAGCAAGCAAAGTATCAGTTGATGCCACTGTATTATTAGTATCACCTACTGCAATTGAATCTTTATCATTTATTTTATCAACATTCTGAACCGAAGCGAGCATTTTATCGGCATCTACAAAATATTGGGCTATTTCTTTAAAATCAAATGTTTCCCAAAATTCTAATTGGGCAGTACCTTGCAATAATTTCCTGACACGTTCAGGATCTTTAATACCCGGCAATTCAACCAAAATTCTTTCTGATTGTTTCAACGCCTGAATATTTGGTTGTGTAACCCCAAATTTATCGATACGTTGACGTAAAATCTGAAAAGTTCTGTCGAAAGCATCACTGGTTTCTTTTCGAACTGCAGTAATTACTTCTTCGTTGGTTGAATTTACTTTGATTTTATCTTTTAATTCATAACTAAAAATAGCTGCCATTTTTGCATTGGGATCTACTTCCTTGAATGATTCAGCAAAAAGTGTAACAAAATCTTTTTGAGAACTTTTTTGTTTGACCAATGCAAGATTAATGGCTTTGTTGAAAGTGCTGTCTTTGCTGTTACCCGACATTGTTTTCAAAATATCAACCATTGATACTTCCAGGGTTACATTCATCCCGCCTTTTAAGTCTAAACCTAAATTGATTTCTCTTTCTTTACATTCTTTATAAGTATATTTTCTAATACCCAGGTTGTAAATCACTTCATTTTGCACTGAATCAAGATAATACTTTTCACGCGCTTTAGAAATTGAATCTACATAGAAATTTTCTTTAAGAATATCTCCATTCGCCATCTGTTTAGCCATTCGCGCTCCATCAGCATTGTTTGCATAATCACGGGCATCTTTCTCTATACGGTAAGTTTTATAGGTAAAAGATAAATGATAGATACAAACAAAAGCAAATAGAATTGCAAAAATTTTTATAGCTCCTTTGTTCTGCATGTTATTTTACATTAAGTTAGTTAATTTTTTATTGAACGTGCAAAAGTATAATAATAATTGTAAATTAGCAATATTAACTAATAAGATTTAAAAAATAAATAAAATGTTGAGTTATTTCAGGTCTAAAATAACAGATAGTAGCAATTTTTGAATTTGTTTTTATACTTTTGCAAATAATTATTGATTAAACTATTTATTCATGAAAAGTTGGTTAGAAGAAATTGAAGAGAGAGAACTAAAAAAGGCCGCATTATCTGCTAATACAGAACAAAGAATACAGTTGAAAACAGAAAAAATTGCTGCCAATTATTTACAAAACAAAGATCATTATGAAAATTTTATCTCCAATTTAACCGGTTTGGTTCAAAAAGCCAACAGCTTGCCAAATGATGAAAAGAAAGATTTTTCTCAAATCGACATTCAGTTGAAAGATACAAATTTTAATAACAAATTGACAGTTTTTTCTTCAAGCACAAGATTTTCAATCAGTAAGAAAAAATATTTATTTTTCGGAAATGTAGTATTTCGCTTTAAACATATAAGAGTTTTCTATTTTTCCATTTCTAAGGAATTGGGTAAAATCAATATTGAATATAAAGAAAAATACTTAAGTAAAGGCAATCAATTAAAACACATTAAAGAAGACAGTCATTTCTCTTATGTGCTTGATTTTGGAATCCTTTCGGATGAATTAGCCTATCAGATTATTAATTGGTTAGCCTTTAAAAGTGAAATCAATGAATTACATATAAAAAAACAAATATAAATTATTATTTTTTTAAATAATGAAACGTATTTTTTTAGCCATCAAAATCATTCCTAACGAAAAGTTGAACACTTTGGTTCAAAATCTTCGCACGAATTTAATTTCCGATACTATAAAGTGGATGGATCCACATAATTTGCATCTGACTATCAAATTTTTCGGAGAAACTGAAGATGATACAATAAAACAAATCAACACATTCGTCGAAAGTGTTGTTTCAAAAATGAACCCTTTTGTTTTTGATATATCCAATCTGGGTGTTTTCGGAAGCAGTTATCAGCCTAAAATCATTTGGCTTGGAATGGATCGCAAAACTGAACTTATCTTTCTGGCTGACACCATTTTAAACGATCTGCATACGATTGGTATTGACAGAGACCGACAAAACTTTGTACCTCATCTTACATTGGGTCGTATCAAAGGAATAAATGATAAAGAATGGTTTCAACAGATAATAAGTAAATACAATATTCAAGATATACAAACTGTAAACGTTAATGAGATTTATCTTTACGAAAGCATATTGCGCAAAGAAGGCCCTATTTACAATATAATACATACGTATCCATTAAAAAGATAGTATTAAGATTGGTTAAAAAAACTATCTCTTAATGGTGATACTTCCGTATTTTCCGAAATTATTACCGGAAACTTTGTATTTTAAGAAAAAGAAGTAAACGCCATCGGTTAAATTTCTTCCATCCCAATCGTTTTGATAATTATTTCTTTCAAAGACTGTATTGCCGTTTCTGTTTTTGATGACCAAATGATTATTGCTGCATTTTTCAATATTTCTGATAACAAAATAATCATTCACCCCATCATTGTTAGGTGTAAAAATATTGGGAATATCCAAATCATTAATTACATCCAAATTTTCATACAGATCTTTATTTTCGGGTGTATTTTGATTGGCATAGTAATGCTGATCAATGTCAAGTGGATTGCTGTCGTTTACCTGATAGATACCAGGCTTGGAAATGCTGTCTTTAGCAGGATCAATTTTACTGATATTGCTGTTAACCGGATTTTTTTGTGAATTGACGACAGGGCTTTTGGTTTGATTAACAGTTTGTCCGCTATTTGAATAATTTGACTGTACTTTGATATTTGAAGTGACATTTTTTCCGGTAGAAGGATCTAATAACGGATTGATGATTTGTTTTTGAGATGATTTCTGATTAGCAGCATTGTTTTTCACCTGATTTTCCCTTTCTAAAGGATTAATCGGTTGAATCGGCGGTACTTTTTCAGTAATAGTGGAATCGATAACACTTTCAACTGGTTTAACAGCATCAGTTTTATGATTGGTAATTTTTGTATCTAAAATCGTATTTGCATTTTTTAAAGGCAAATAAATATAATTAAAAGCAAGTGCAACACTTACAATAAATGAAGCAGCTACAGCAACCTTAACCCATGTTAAATGGCGAATTCCTGAAGTTTTGGGCACAGAAACTGAAGGCTGGGCCGAAAGTTGAGATTCCAGACGATCCCACAAATGACTATCACTCTCCATGTGATGGTCTTTCAGTGTATTTCTGAATAGATCTCCTATCTTATCAATTTCTTTATTCATTTTTTTATTTTTTATTACTCCAACTTCTCTCACTACTTTTTACTTTCCCGAATAACAATTTCTAACTCATACTTCGACATTGCTCAGTAATCGTCATCCACCCCTCCCTTACCTCCCCTAAAAGGGGAGGTGATTGATTTGTGGAAGATTGATAGATTTATTCTTTATTCTTTCTACTTCTTTTTGTTTAAATCTTACTTCTTAAATCGTTAATCGTTAATCGCATATATTTTTAATTTTTCCCTTTTCCCCTTTTTACTTTTTACTTCGGTCTTCCGACTTCGGATCCCGAATCGCTTCGCTTTCGGGATTTCGCTTCGCTCAATTTCCGACTTTTTACTTATCTTTTTTCCTTCAATACATTTCTTCCTGATTTATATTAGCAAGTTTTTTCTGCAACGTTTTTTTTGCATAAAACAATTGTGTTTTGGCAGTACTAATTGATATTTTCATTATTTCAGCAATTTCTTTATGGCTATATCCTTCAATTTCATATAAGTTGAAAACCATACGGTAACCTTCGGGTAATCCCTGAATGAGCCTGATCAGATATTCTGCTGAATAATTGGTTTTAAAATCATCGGTATCATTTCCAATTTCATGAAAATTTTCATCATCAATCTGAGCGTTGTAATAATGTTTCAAATTAGTGTGATAATTGTTGATTGCAGCATTGACCATTATTCTTTTCAACCAGCCTTCAAAAGAACCTTTCATTTTAAAGTCTTTTATACTTGAATAGATTTTCATAAATCCATCTATCATCACATCTTCAGCTTCATCCTTGTTTTTAGCATAACGCATACAAATTGCAAACATCAAAGAACGATACTTTTCAAAAAGCATTTTTTGTGCATAGCGATTTCCGTCTATACATCCTTCGATCAGATTTTCTTCGGAAATATTTTTATGCATAGTTGAAGGTTAGACGGAAAATTAAATGATTTGGTTGTATGAGAAACAAAATTAAATAAAAAAGTCCGTCATACCAAAGGCAGGACGGACTTTTTATTAATATTGGTTAATTACTCATTATCTACAGTGCCTTCAGCTTTTGGCTCTGTTTCTTCCGAAAAATCAAGTAGATTTTCCTGTTGAAGCAGATTATACCATGAAAACAATTTTTTTAGATCAGAAACATACACTCTGTCTTTATCATAACTGGGCAAAACTTCTTCCATGTATTTTTTCAACGCATTGTTATCCGATTTAGAATCAATACATTTTCCACCTTTTTCCTTTTCATAAATGGCTTTCAATACTGTATTCAAAGGGAGATCTTCTTCTGTAGTAAAAATACTGATATCACTTAAAGAACTCATTTTTTCAGCAGCAAAAACCGGAATTCTTTTTTTATCGATGATAGATTCGACCAAGGCACCGGATTTTGTTTGAGAAATTACTAAATATAATCCTGGTTTTCCGGTAATCGCTAATATTTTTGATAAATCCATTGTTTGTTTATTAGTTTTTATAATTAAAAAACAAAAGTATAAAAAATTGCTACTTCTGTCATATTTTTTACATAAAAAAAAGAAAGAATCTGTAGAAAAACCTACAGATTCTTCTGTAACTTGTTATCTTTTAATAACTAACTCGTTGATAATATTTTTAGCACCTGCGTATTTATCGATGATAAACAAAACGTAACGAGTATCAACGCAAATTGTACGTTGCAAATTGGGTTCAAAGGCAATATCACCACTCATAGCTTCCCAGTTGCCATCAAAAGCCAATCCAATTAACTCTCCGTCACCGTTAATAACGGGACTTCCGGAATTTCCGCCGGTAATATCTGTATTACACAGAAAATTTACTGGGAGAGTTCCATTTTCTGCATATTCACCAAAATCTTTTTTATTATACAAATCTTTCAACTTTGCAGGCACAACAAATTCCCAATTATTAGGGTCTTCTTTTTCCATCACACCTTGTAGTGTGGTTTTATAATCATAATGAATGGCATCTGCAGGATAGTAATCCAATACCTGTCCATAAGTTACACGCATTGTTGAATTGGCATTGGGTGCGAAATTTTTATTGGGTTGCATTTCTCTTATACCGGCAACAAACAAGCGGTTTCCTCTTTCAAGCATTTCGTTGTATTGTTTCAACTGGTCGTTGTATTTAAAATAATTATCATAAAATGCATTCATCAATTGATACACTAAATCTTTATCAATTGCTTTTGCATTGGGCTTTAACAAAAAGCTATTCACTTTATTTACATCTGAGAATATTGTTTTTTTGAAAACTTCATCAGCAAATTTTGTAAAGTTTCCTTTGTATTTGGAAGCAATTTTTGTTAAAATTTCGGGTTGTTGTTCTTTTGGAACATTTATATAATACATATTTAGCATCGATGCCAATAATTTTTTATCGGTTGCCAGGTTATAATCTTTGAAAAGTTTATCGGATATCCCTTTCAATGCATCCGTGATTTTTTTAATTTTATCCTGATCAAGTTTTTCTGCCTTGAGTTCTTTTGCCAAGGAAGAGAAATTTCTTGAAAATCCTATAATTTCAGGACCTCTTGCGATGGCTTCCTGAAAATACCAGCGTTGAACTTCAAATTTAGCCAATTCATCATAAGCAACAGAAATATCTGTTAGGGCTGTACCATATTTCGCTTTGTTCTGATCGTTTGAATTTACCCAGGCATTAAATTCATTTTCAAGTGCTTTCTTTTTGTCATATACTTTCAATCGTTTCAAGCCTTTGGTTTGTCCGATAAAGTATTTCCAATAGTTAGCAGTTTGTGCATATTTTGAGGCGTATTGAATACGGACAGCTGGATCAGCATTCATAAACTGACGCATTATGGCTAATTTTTCTTCACGGATTTTTACAATATTTGGGTTTTTTACATCTATAGCCAACTGAACACCATAAGATGTCAGATATCGGTCGGTAGTACCGGGATAGCCCATAATCATGGCAAAATCACCTTTTTTAACGCCTTTAACTGATACCGGCAAAAAATGGTTGGGTTTAAAGGGCACATTGTCTTTAGAATATGTAACCGATTTGCCTTCTGGTGACATATAGACCCTAAAAATACTAAAATCAGCAGTATGACGAGGCCACATCCAGTTATCGGTATCAGCCCCAAATTTTCCGATAGAAGAAGGTGGTGCACCTACTAATCGCACATCTTTGAAAACCTGGTAAACAAACATATAAAATTCGTTTCCGTTATAAAAACTCTTTACAACAGCTTCGTGTCCATTATCTTTTGAAACATTGCCTTCGAATTTCTTGCTCAATTCAGCAATTTTGTCGGCTCGTTCTTTTTCATTTTTTACACCTCTTAATTGATCCTGAAATTCCTTTGTAAGGTCTTCCATTCTTACTAGAAAACGTGCAGTAAGACCTTCGTTGGGTAATTCCTGATTTTTCTCATAAGCCCAGAATCCATTGGTTAAATAATCATTTTGGGTGGTAGAATGTGATTGTATAGAGCCATAACCACAATGGTGATTGGTAAATACCAATCCTTCAGCTGAAACAATTTCACCTGTACAACCATTCCCAAATTGAATGATAGCATCTTTTAAACTGGAATGATTGATACTATATATCTCTTCGGCAGTCAAATGCAATCCTTCTTTCTGCATATCTACATAATTCAGACGTGATATAAACATAGGCAACCACATGCCTTCGTCAGCTCTTGCAAAAGGATGAACAAGCATCCACAAGCCTAAAAATAAGAAAATTGTTTTTTTCATAGGATAAAATATAAAATAATGATAAAATTGATTTTTCTGTTTGCAAAATTAATAGATTTTTTTGAAAGTTTTAGAATTAATAAACTTCAAGAACAGGTATTGAAAATTTTACTAAAAAACATGGTTGAATAGCAGTATCAGAATTCTTATCTACTAATAGTAAAGCTTGTGATTATTTCCACATTTCCCTTTATCATTGACCATACCGGACAATAGGTGTCTTCTGACAATTTAATTACTTTAAGCATATCACAATCTTCAATATCAGGTGATTGGATATTTATTTTGACATTTATCTTTTCAAACCCGGTAGGATGTGTTTCTTTTCGAAATCCATTTGCATGGATATCACAACTCAATATGATTTTATTCATCCTGCGAAGAAAAGTCAACATTGCACTACCCATACAGGAAGTCAAACTCAAAAGCAACAATTCCAGTGAGGTATAACCTAAATTATCACCCAATGGAGGCGTGTAATCAATTGAAATGGGTTGATTATTGATCACTGTTCCTGAAAAATTAAGCTTATTGTTAATAAGCTGAATGGATGCCGATAATTCTTTTGATTTGTCTGTCATTTTGTATTTTTTAATTGGTTATTATTATTAAATGTTTCTCATTTTCAAATACTATCGGTATAAATTTTATTTCCTGATGTTAGCCGTTTTATTTCCAAAAATTATAATTTTTTCAGATAAAAATCGAATACTGCTGTTTTTTTAATGGTTCCAAGTATTATTATAATTTAAACTGAATACATTCATTGTCCGGTTTATTTATTATCTTTGATTATTGATTTAATTCTTTATCTTATGAATATATTCTTTTTAAAAAATACGACAACCACTCTGTTTGTAATACTTTTACTTACATTTGGTAAAGCTTACCCGCAAAATGCAACGCCTGCAGAAGATGAAGCTATCGTGAAGGTTAGTGTAACTTCAATGGATGGAAAACCCAGAAAGAATGATGAAATTACATTTATCAGTGCCAAACTGGGGAAAAAATCCGTTACAGTTACCGATGCTGATGGTAAATCGGTAATTTTTCTGAAGAAAGGTGATAAATACGATGTTTATTATAACAATCTGAATGATAAAGAGAAAGTTCAGCAGTTTGAAATACCCGTTAGTAAAGGGAAATACACACTAACACTGACATTGAAATATGATCCGCCTCGTACAATAACATTAAAAGATGTATTTTTTGATACAGGGAAAGCTACTTTGCGAAACGAAAGTTTTGCAGCCCTGAATGACCTTGCGGAAGCATTAAAATTAAAAACAACCATGGTTGTTGAAATTGCCGGACATACTGATAATATTGGCAACAAAACAGCTAACCAGTTATTATCGGAACAGCGGGCGATGAGTGTAAAAAATTATCTTTCCAAAAAAGGCATCATCAACAAACGGATTATTGCCAAAGGATATGGTGATACAGAACCTGTAGCTGATAATGATTCTGATTTAGGCAGGCAACAAAACCGAAGAACGGAAGTAAGGATAATAAGTGAATAAATTAAGTATATGTTTATTGAGGCAGATGTTGATAGGATTGATAACAGAAATAAGGTTTAAAAAAGAATTACGGATTTAAATTAAAAAAACCTTATTTCAAATTAACAACCTTATTAGCAATGATATGATAACAACAACATTAAACCTAATTACCTTATAATGTCATAAAAACATGAATTAACAAACCTTATTTCAAATCTTAAACCTTTATCATATGAAAATTTACCTGTATGGTTCTTATATCCTGAGCTGACTGATCGGCAAACATTAAATATCATCTATAATATGCTACTTCAATAAAAAAAACTATTTTTGCTTTGCTAAATCACAAAACCATTGAAAAACTTATTTCGTCGTAAGTCCATAGAAATGATTCTCCAACATGCCGAAACCGAAGCCAAAGGGTCTTCGGGCATGAAACGCAGTCTCACTGTAAGGGATTTAACGGCATTGGGTATTGCTGCTATTGTAGGTGCAGGTATTTTCAGTACTATTGGCACTGCTGCGGTAAATGGAGGTCCTGCTGTTTCATTGTTGTTTGTCTTTACAGCCATTGCCTGCGGCTTCTCAGCCATGTGTTACGCGCAGTTTGCTTCGGGTATTCCTATTAGCGGCAGTGCATATACTTATGCTTACGTGAGCTTTGGCGAATTAATCGCCTGGATTATTGGCTGGGATTTAATCATGGAATATGCGGTAGGTAATATTGCCGTGGCCATTTCCTGGTCCGATTATTTTACCGGATTTATGCATGGCATTGGCATGAAGATTCCCGAATACATGAGTACCGACTTTTTAAGTGCATCGCGGGGTTATCACAAAGCAATAGAAAGCCTGCAAAGTGGAATTCCTTTCAGTGAATTAAACGGCAATATACAGGAAGCCTACACAGCATGGCAAAATGCACCCCAAATTTTTGGTATCCGATTTATTGCAGATATTCCGGCTTTTTCCATTGTGGTTTTCATTACTTATCTAGTTTACAAAGGCATTTACGAAACCAAAGTTGCCGGTAACATTATGGTTATTCTTAAACTGGTCATACTTATGCTTGTAATCGGTGTAGGCGCTTTTTATGTAGATCCCGGCAACTGGTCTCCTTTTGCGCCCAATGGCTTTGGAGGTGTTATGAAAGGAGTTGCCGGCGTATTCTTTGCCTATATCGGATTCGATGCCATTTCCACCACTGCCGAAGAATGCAAAAATCCTAAAAAAGATCTTCCGCGTGCCATGATTTATGCACTTGCCATCACCACAGTTTTATATGTATTGATCAGCCTGGTGCTGACCGGAATGATCAGCTATACCGAATTAGGCGTAGGCGATCCACTGGCTTATGCTTTTGAAAAGTTACATCTTACCCGATTATCAGGCATTATTGCCATCAGTGCCATTATTGCCATGGCGAGTGTGTTATTGGTGTTTCAAGTAGGACAACCCCGCATCTGGATGAGTATGAGCCGAGATGGCTTACTCCCGAAACGTTTTTCCAAATTACATCCCAGATACAGAACACCTGCCTTTGCAACCATCATTGCGGGTATCATCGTTGCCATTCCTTCACTCTTTTTGAATCTGACAGAAGTAACCGATTTAACGAGCATAGGGACATTGTTTGCTTTTGTATTGGTTTCGGGTGGAGTACTTATTATGGATACCCCAAAGCAAGGCAATACACTCCAGCAGGGAGGAAGTTTTCGTGTACCCTATATCAGCAGCCGTTATTTATTGCCAATCTTATGGATAGTGGTTCTATTTGCATTGTTTTATCTGAACGCAGATGGTGTTTCTCGCTTTTTCGATTTTGGTGGAGAGCAGTATCATATCCATGGATTTTGGAATACTTTCAAACATCAGATACCCATGTGTGGATTTATAATCATAGCAATTGTTATCACTACATTGGCCATCATGAGAAGTTTTTCGTTGATACCGGTATTGGGTTTACTTACCAATTTGTATTTGATGACAGAATTAGGTATAACCAACTGGTTGCGTTTCTTGATTTGGCTGTTTGTAGGACTGGTTTTGTATTTTGTGTATGGGAATAAACATAGTAAATTAAAGGAAAAAAGTCGGAAGTCCGAAGACGGAAGTCCGGAGTAAGGTCAGTGTTTTGTCATCATGTCTCGATATTAGCGAGAACTTTTAGCAAGAGAGGAATCTCAAGTTAATGGAAAAAGAAAAAAAGAAAAAAAATTATTTGTTTAATGATGTCAGAAATACATCTGCAAACTTCTGACTTTTTAATTCCTAATTCGTAATTTAATAAAAGTGAACATCATAGAAATTACAATATTGATTGTTTCGGGTTTACTGGTTGGGTTTATCAACACCCTAGCCGGAGGTGGTACCATAATATCCATATCCTTATTTATGTTTCTGGGGTTACCTGCCAATGTTGCCAACGGAACCAACCGCATTGCAGTTATTTTACAAACACTCACTTCATCGGCCAGTTTTAAAAAACAAAAAGTACTGGATACCCGAAAAGGTTTGTTGCTGGGAATTCCTACGGTGATTGGTTCTATTATCGGAGCTATCATTGCGGTTGACATTGATGAAGAAATTTTTAAAAAAGCTGTTGCTTTTATCATGTTGGTAATGATGGTTTTTATTATTTACAAACCTCAAATTTGGCTCAAAGGGCAACAACATCTCCGTGAAAAGAAGACCTCTGCCATTCAATATTTCATTTTCTTCCTGATTGGCCTTTATGGCGGATTTATCCATGTAGGTGTTGGTTATTTTATACTCGGAGGTCTGGTATTGGGGGCAGGTTACGATTTAGTAAAAGCCAATGCATTAAAAGTATTTATAGTCCTTTTGTATGCACCTTTTACGCTGCTCATTTTTATGTACAACAAGCAAATCAATTATGAATATGGGCTTATACATGCGATTGGAAATATCATTGGAGCTTTTGTAGCTTCAAGGTTTGCTGTTAGTTGGGGTGCTGATTTTGTGCGTTGGGTTATTATTGTAATTATATTAATTTCCTCGTTACAACTGTTTGGTTTAATTGATTTTAAAACTATTTTTCAAACTTTTTTGTAATTTTTTTAAAAAAAACAGTTTTTTAGTTTAAAAAACTTGTATGTTTGCAATTGTATTTTAAATGATATAAAATGAAAAAAATTAATCTTTTCGTACTTGTAATGTTACTTTCAACAGTATTGTTTGCTCAGAAATTAACATCCAATGATGTTCCCGCTCAGACTATGAACGATTTCAAAAACAAATTTCCTTCAGCTGAAAAAGCTACCTGGGAAAAAAACAATGAAATTTTAAAAGTGAACTTTATCAACGATGCAAATAAGATGGAAGTTACTTATCAAAATGTCAACTGGCAACAAACCAAATGGATCATGGGAGTAGAATATGTTCCACAAAAAATAAAAGAGTATATTGCCCAGTTTTACATCGGACATAAAGTTAAAGAATTTAGTTTTATTGACAAAAGCAGTGGCGAAAGAGTATATGAAGTTGTAATATTTAAAAAGAAAAAAGACAATATCAAATTACTTTTCGACAGCAACAATACATTTCTTCGCATTGATGAAGAAGTAAAAAAAGCAGACGCTGTTAAAAAATAAATTCAATTTGATTTGATTTGATTTATAATGCTGATCATTGAACAACTATTTGTTTAAATATAGTATAAATATGCTTCTCTCTCATTCAGCTTGACAAAACATTGGTAATCATTCCTTATTGATTTCACCTTTTGAAATTATTATTCCCTTTTTATTTCTCATAAAACGATTGCAATAGCTCTATGTGGAGCTGATGTAAATGGCAAACTCATTGTGATGTTCCATTTATACCAATCTACGTCAATGTTTTCCATATTAAACATAACCATATTAAAACTTTTCCAACTCTTCTTTTGGCAATAAAAGGAAAATGATTAGCTTTGCAGCATCATTCAAATAACATCCTTAGTAATGAATAATCATTTCGATCCTAAACAGAACTACGAAGAAACAAAACATAAAGTAGGCTATGTTCCTCGCAAAGAGGCAACTCAAGACACTTATACCCAAATTGGTTTTATGTCGGGGCTGGAAGTACATCAACAGCTTTTAACCAAAGAAAAATTATTTTGCCATTGTCCGGCAGGTGTTTTCCAAAAACCTACCTCTTGGGATGCTGAAGTAATTCGCCACATGCGTCCTACTCTGAGCGAATTAGGCGAATATGACGGAACTGCTTTAATGGAGTTCAGAACCAGAAAAGAAATTATCTATCGTATTAAAAACGAAACTACCTGTACCTACGATGTGGATGATACGCCACCTTTCCCCATCAACCAGGAAGCATTGGGAATTGCCATTGAAATTTCGATGTTATCGAAACTAAGTCTTGTTGGTGAAGTACATATTACCCGTAAACAATACCTAGATGGAAGTATTCCTGCAGGATTTCAACGTACAGCCATTATTGGAGTTGAAGGTGAAATTCCTTTAAAAAATAAAAAAATCCGTTTGATCCAATTAAGTATTGAAGAAGATTCCTGCCGTGAGATTTCAGATATCGGTCATACCCGTATCTATCGCACAGACAGACTGGGTATGCCTTTGATAGAAACAGTTACTTATCCCGAGATGATGAATCCGGATGAAGTAATGGAAGCCTGCAATTATATCCGTTTCCTTAACAGATCTACCAACAAGGTAAGAACCGGCATTGGTGCAGGTCGTCAGGATGTAAATGTAAGTTGTAAAGGCGGCACCCGTGTTGAAATAAAAGGCGTTGCTCATACCAAGTGGATACCTGAACTCACACACAATGAATGTTTCCGCCAATGGGCCTTATTGCAGATTCGGGATCTGCTGTTGCAAAAAATTAAAAAAACAACAGAATGGGAAATGTGTTCCAAAGAACTTGATTTCTATGCCATGCAATTCCCCTGTGATGCCATCAAAAATGCAAAAACTGCAGGACATAAAATATATGCTGTCAACTTACCTGAATTTAAAGGTATTTTATCTTATTTTACACAACCCGGCAAAATGTTTGCCAACGAAATCAGCGAACGCTTAAAAGTAATTGCTTGTATTGATATTCCTAACATGACGCATTCGGAAGAATTGAATGCATTGATTGCCGGTGACGATCAGAGTTATATTCGCAAGCTTTTTAAAGCCAACGACAACGATGCACAAATCATTTTCTGGGGACCGGAAGCAGATATCAAAACTGCATTGGAAACTATCAGCGAACGTTGTCACATGGCTTTTTTGGGAGTACCTCCCGAAACCCGCAAATCGTTTGCTGACGGAACTACTATCTTTGAACGTGTATTACCGGGTGCCGATCGTATGTATCCTGATACCGATTCAAAACCCATTCCTCTTAAAGAAAGCTATATTGAATCTTTAAAGAAAAACATACCTACTGAGATCATCGACCGATACAATCAATTAAAAGGCTGGAAAATCCCTGAAGATACCTATACTTATATTTTCAAGAAAAATCTTTTCCCTTTGATCGAAAAAATAATCAAAAATTTAAAGATCAATCCTGTTTTTGTGGGTACCTTCTTTGGTCATTACCTGAAATATATCGAAGGACATCACAAAAAAGGACGTGAATTCAATTTTGAAATTGTGTTTGATTTAATGGCCTATCTGTTGAAAAACAAATACGATCTAAAACTTGCCCAAAAGATGATGACAGTTTTGTATACGCATCCCAAAATGGATATGGAGTCAGTGTTGATCAGCATCAAATTCAAACAAATCAGCAAAGAAGATATTACCAAAAACATTCCCTTTTTAAAAGAGAAATTTGCCAAAATCCGTTTCAACGAAATCAAAGAAAACGAAATCAACTGGATCATGGGACAATTGCAACAAATGGCTATTGGAAATATCAACATGAAAGAGCTAAAAAAACTGGTAGAAACGAATAAAGGCTAAAGGATAAAGGAAAAAAGGCTTAAAGGAAAAGTAAAAAAAATTTGCGATTAACGATTAACGATTTAAGAAGAAAAAAGAAGATCGAAGATCTGAGAAAGAACAATCTGGCTAACGGCTTTCTGAAACACAATACTACTGACTGTTTAACTAAAAAAATGAATCAAAGTCACTGGGCGACCTACAGTCAAACCAGTGACTTTTTTATTTTCCTACAAGATTTTTAGTATTATATGGTTTCAGTTATAAACGAACCTCTGAATTCGACTGCTACAACAAGCACTACAGATACATTTTATGGTAAGTGCAAAAAAAATTTTCTCAAAATTGATTTATATCATTAAAAACACTATCTTTGGCAATTGATTTAATTAAATTTTAACAAAACAAAAAAAATGGAGGTACAAATGCAAGCAACCGTATTAATTATCGTAATCGCAGTATTACTTTTTTTATTTTCTGGTATCAGAATTATCAGACCTACCCACAGAGGGTTGATTGAAAGACTAGGGAAATACAATTCATTTGCCATGCCTGGTTTTCACTGGATCATACCATTTATTGACAGAATGTATCTGGTAAACACTACCGAACAAATGATAGATGCCGAACCTCAGGAAATTATTACCAACGACAACCTGAACGCAAGGGTTGATGCCCAGGTTTATTTTAAAGTAACTGGTACTGAAGATAGCGTAAAGGATTCTCAGTACAATGTAAACAATTACAAATGGCAGATCGTGAATCTGGCTCGTACTACCCTTCGTAATATTATTGGCACGATGACGCTGAAATCAGCCAATAGCGAAAGAGGAAAAATCAATGCTGAATTGCACAATACGCTACGCGATGAAACAAAAAGTTGGGGTATTCAAATTGTACGTACTGAATTAAAGGAAATTGACCCTCCAAAGGATGTACAGGAAACCATGAATAAAGTTGTAAAAGCTGAAAACGAAAAAATAGCCGCCATCGATTACGCTACTGCCGCCGAAACTGTGGCGGATGGTGTAAAACGTTCCAAGATCAAAGAAGCTGAAGGTTACAAACAATCCAAGATTTTGCATGCCGAAGGGGATGCAGATGCTATTAAACTTGTAAACGAAGCCGCCGACAAATATTTTACCGGCAATGCACAACTTTTACGTAAACTCGAAGCTGTGGAAGTTGCTCTGAAATCGAATGCCAAAATCGTCATCCCAACCGGCTCTGAACTGGTAAACGTGATTGGTGAAATGGCAGGGGTTTTACCGTTGGATATGAAAAGAGAAAAATAGAAATTGTAAAATCAATTACCTGACTTATTGAACATCCGTTTATCTGTAAATATTTTATAGTGAACGGATGTTTTATTATATAGAAGATACAAGTCATATTTGAGAGTTATTTTTAAGTATGCACAAGTTTAAAATATTACAATAAAATTTAAATACACAATGATTGACACTTTTACAGCCATCGATTTTGAAACAGCACAAGGTAAACGATGGAGCATTTGCCAGATTGGAATTATAAGGGTTGAAAATGGAATAATAAAAGATCAGGTTTCCATACTGGTTCAACCTCCAGAGAATCTATACTGGGAGCACTTAATTGCGATACACGGCATAACACCTCAACAGACAGCAAAAGCACTAACTTTTGACAAGATCTGGAATCAAATTGAACCTTTTATTACAGGCCAAAACCTGGTAGCACACAACGGATTTTCATTTGATTTTCAATGCTTGAATCAGGTTTTAGACTATTATAATATTGCTATACCGGAGTACACGAGGCATTGTACCTATAAAATATTTGGGACTAATCTTGCCTCTCTTTGTAACACATACAAAATCCCGTTAAATCACCACGATGCATTGTCTGATGCTTTAGCTTGTGCTAAATTGTTTATGATACATTTAAAAGCTAATAATTAATTAAAGTCATAAATCACACCATAAATCCGGTACGATAACAATAGACGATCAATTAGCATTTAAAAAATTAATACATAATAAATGACCCAAAAAGACGCCATCAAAATATTTGAAAATCAAACAGTGCGAACCGTTTGGGACAATAAACAAGAGAAATGGTATTTCTCTATTGTTGATGTTATTGAAGTGCTGACAGCAAGTCCCAATCCACGTAAATACTG
>JBBRCQ010000030.1:0-46200 GCA_038204725.1 Bacteroidales bacterium
TAGAATCCCGAAGTTTCGGGACTACGCATTAAAAATCCCTGCGCAATACAAGTTATAGCGATATAAATATTTGTACATTTATTTACTTATGAACTTCGCTATACTGTATTGCTTGCCAGTCCCACCGCTATTTTAAATGCTTGTTTTGTAGCGTAAATTCTATAATGTCGGTCCTTCTTCGTAGCCAAACGAGCTTAATAATTTACAAGACTAAAATTTGAATTGAATGGAAGCATTTTTCTAATAAATATTTTTTCAATTTTCATTTTTCTCATTTATACAATTTCAATTTTGAGAAAATGAAAATTTCAAAATACGACATTATATTGTTTTCAGTACTTAAGAAACAATTGCTATATATTAATGATTGTGTCTAACTTATCAATATTTACTTTATTTTTTTTGTGCCTTTGTGTCTTTGTGACATTAATGAAACTTTTTCACCATATCATTAAATTCCTCAATCATTTCGTCCCATTTATCAACCTGGTGAAATAATTGATTCCAAATTTCACGATCGTACCACAATTGATTCAAGTCTTCTATTTCCTTGGCCTGTTGTTCAACCCAAGTAAAATATTTTAAATTATGAATTGCCTTTCTGTCATGATAGTTTAACTCTTTCATATGATCTGTTTTCTGACCCAGAATGCATTTTTCATAATCTTTGGCAGCTTGTAAAGTAGAATAATCGCCTTTTTCAACAAGTAATTCTGCAATTCTTGAAGTGTACATCTGAGCAGAATCAGTTGCAATGGTAAAAATTACATCATCTTCAGTCATTTCGAAATGTTTGGCTGTTTTAATGGCAGAGAGTATGTTTCCGATACCTGAAATGCCTATCAGATTTAAATCTTCAATGAATTTGTCGTCAAAACCTTCGGCTTTTAAGAATGCTTTTCCTTCTTTTTCGTTGAACAACCTTAGCAGACGCATACAATCTTCATCATCAATAGCGGTTACTACATCTGTGTTTTTTACATTGTGCACCCATGGAACATGTTTGTCGCCTATACCTTCTATCCGATGACCACCAAATCCATTCATCAGTAAAGTAGGACATTGTAAAGCTTCGGAAGCTACCACTTTTAAGTGAGGGTGAAGGGTACGTAAAAAGTCGCCTGCAGCAATGGTTCCTGCAGAACCTGTTGCTGACACATAAGCTGCCAAGTGGGTTTTCTTTCCTGAAATTTGCTGATAAACCTCTTCAATAGCTTTTCCTGTTACATTGTAATGCCATGCAGGATTCCCAAATTCGTCAAACTGATTGAAAATTATGCAATCTTTACGGTTTTTTCTAATGTCCCAACATTTATCATAAATTTCCTTTACATTCGATTCACAACCGGGTGTGGCAATTACTTCCGCTCCAATTTCTTTGAGCCATGTAAATCGTTCCTTGCTCATTTCTTCGGGTAAAATGGCTACTGCTGTAACTCCCATCAATTCAGAATCAAAAGCACCACCTCTGCAGTAGTTGCCAGTAGAAGGCCAAACAGCTTTGTGATAACTCGGGTCAAATGCTCCTGTGATAATGCGTGGAGCCAGGCAACCATAAGCTGCTCCAACTTTATGAGCACCTGTAGGGAACCATTTCCCAATCAAAACAAAAATACGGGCATCAATTCCACTTAGTTTTTTAGGGATTTCAAGATAATTTACATTTCCATACAATCCGCCATTTTCTTTGGGTTCGTTTTTCCATGTAATCCTGAATAAATTCAAAGGATTCAATTCCCATAATCCAACAGTTTTTAGCTTTTCTTTAATGTTTTCAGGAATTAATCCGGGATTGTTCATTTGTGCAAACGTAGGCAAAATAATACCTTTTTCTTTAAAACGTTTCACTGCATTGTCACGAATAACCGGATTTATTACTTTGTCGATGAGTTGTATCATATTATTAAGTTTGTAATGTTTGTAATGTCAATAAGTATTATCACTCTAATCACTCTAATCAGTAATCACTATTCACTGTTCATTATTCACTGTTCACTATTTCAAGCCCTTTCATCAATACATACATTTCTGCGGCAAAATCAAAATAAGCTTCTTTTACACAGGCTGCCTTAAAAATTACTTTGCCCACTTTAAAATCAGTTCCGCTGATTACTGCTGAAATCTGATCGGTTTCGTAAATGTATGTATTTTTGATAAATGTAAGTGTTTTGATCGATTGTTTTTCTTTGTATATCAGTACTGTTTTGTCAATTAGTTTGTTCATAAAATAGCCTTTTTCTGCATCTCTAAAGCTCTTTAAACTCAGATAAAAATGAGGTTTTTCTTGATAAGGTGCAGCTGATGTAGGACAAAAAGTTTTACAATTACCACATTCATTGCAGAAATCAGCAATATTGATAATCTGAACAGCTTGTTTGATTTCAAAGATTTTATCATCTTCCAGTAGGATTCCTTTTTCCGTTGCAATTGCCTTTGGTAAATTGAATTGTTGAGGTGTAACATGATAAGCATAATTTGCAAAATTCGGGCAAACCGTTACACAAATATTACAAACATCATCGCAGTATAAACAGCGTGAAGCTTCTGTAACTGCTTCTTTTTCAGTAAGCGGAAATCCAATTGCTTCAAAATTATGTCTTAACTCAACAGGTTTGTAGTGTGTTGGTTCACTTTTAATACGTTTCGATTTTTTAATCAGTAATTCATGATAGTGAATGTCTTTTTTTGAAGTATTTTCTATTGTCTCATTAATAACTTTTGCAGCTTTGATAATGATTTCTGCTGTTTTCCTGCCATCGCCTATTGCCTGAATAGCAGTTGCAGCACCTCTTAAAGCATCCCCACCGATGTAAATGCCGGGAATTTTGGTTTTGTATTCTCCCGGAATGGCTTTCAACATTGCTTTATCGAGAAAGTCAATATTTAGATCCTGTCCAATGGCAGGTATGACGGTATCAAAATTTAAATTAAATACAGCATTTTCAATCTTTACAGGCTGTGGTCTACCATCTATCCCTTTACCTTTCAGTTCCATTGGTGAGCAACATATGCCTGTAACTTTACCCTCTTCAATAATCATCGATTCAGGAAGTGTAAGCTCAAGGATTTGTATACCTTCTTCCATCACTGCTTTGATTTCTCCTGCATCAGCTGGCATTTCAGCAATAGTACGACGATAAATAATAGTAACACTGCCATCATCACCTACCATGCGCCAAGCGGTGCGGGCAGCATCCATAGCTGTGTTTCCTCCGCCAATAATTGCCACGTGTTTTCCAATACCACTTTCATGGTTGGTTTTGACCAAATTAAGAAATATCATTGGATCAAGTAATCCATGAATAGGTTCTTCAGGTGCAAAATCCGCTTTTTTAGATAATTGAGCACCGATGGCGATATAAATGAATTCGTTTTCTTTGCAAATGCTTTTGAAAAATTCTTTATCAACCTTTTGATTGAAATACAACTGCACGCCAACATCAACAATCCTTTTAACATCTATGGCAATGGCTTCATCTGTTAAACGAAAGGAAGGAATTACAGAATGAACCATGCCTCCTGAACTTTCTTTTTCTTCGTACACACTTACATGAAAACCGGACAAAGCCAGATAATAAGCACAACTCAAGCCTGATGGACCTGCTCCGATGACTGCAACCTTTATGCGCTGTTTTTCTTGGTCTTTCTTATTTATATAAGTTGCATTTTCTGCAACAAATCGTTTTATTTCCCTTATTTTTAATGATTCATCATAATTTATACGCGTACATTTTGTCTGACAGGGATGATCACATATCATTCCGGTAACCATAGGGAAAGGATTGGTTTTTATGATTTCTTCAAACGCAGCATCAGGATTTCCCTGTGCTGTATGATACATATACTCAGGAATGTTCTGATTAGTAGGGCAGGTGTCAATGCATGGTGCTGCAATACAATCAAAATAGCCTAATCCACGATTGGTTTTTATTGAAAGGTCTTTTAAATTTGTCTTTTGATACTCAGTAAAATCACTGACTTTAGCAGCATAACGTTTCAGATTTTCTAATGCAGCCAATTGAACATTATCCGTTTGATTGTTATTGTATTGGATGATAAAATCGTTGATTGAATTTGAATTGTAGGTATCAAAAGCCTGAGAAAGTTCGTCGGTATATTGTCTTAAACGCATATAGCCGCCCGGTTTCAATAAATCGGTACAAACGGTAACTGGTTTTAACCCACAGGCAATCAATTCGGGAAAATTAAAACAATCGGCTCCTCCCGAAAATGAAATATCCAGTTTTCCATCAAAATCATTTTGCAAAAGAGCAGCCAATTGTACACTGATGGGGTGCAAAGCCCTTCCGCTCATGTAATTCATCCTTTCATTTTCCGGTAATATTCCTCGCATATTGATGGATTCCAGGGTGTTTGTAAGTTTTATGCTAAAATGAATCTTGTTGTTAACCGCTTCTGCTGTTAGTTTTTGAATAATTCCAATAGCATCAGGATATTTTAAATCATGTTCAAAAGCTTCATCCGGGACAATTGTTGTAAAGCCTAAGCCTTCATTTAATATTTTACGCAATTTTACTTTTCCCAAAAGCGTGGGATTAAGTTTAATAGTGGTATGCAATTTTTTTTCTTTGATCAGATACAATCCGATTTTTTCAATCTCATCCGGTGGGCAACCATGCATGGTTGAAAGTGTAATATTATCGGATATGCAATCAGGTATTTTTACATCTTTGGCCCAGGGAAAAAGGCTTGCAATCGATTGAATTTTTTCAGCTTTTTCGTTGCTACAATCTTTCATTTTATTAAAAAACCATTGTACATTCTCTTTTAGCAAGCCTTCCATGTTGTAACCGGCACTCATATTGAATATACATCCGCTATTTTTCCATCCAAATTTATGTTGCAACAGGTGAATGATAATCCAGGCATTTAAATACTGATCATAGGATTCCTCAATTTTTAATTCCTGCGACCATTCGCAGTTGTATCCTTCGTCGGTAGCATCAATGCAAGGTTTGGAAACATTGATTTCGTCTAAAGTCTGTATGGTTTTTAATTCGATGTATCTTGCACCACAAAGCCAGCTACCTACAATATTCTGAGCCATCTGACTGTGAGGTCCTGCAGCAACACCTAAAGGAATGTCGAGCAATTGGTTGTAACGGTTTAGCTGCAAACGAGGATCGTCAGGCTGAAAAAAAATTGCTTCAGGGATTCCAAGCAATTCGCCTATTTTTTCATTGTGTAAAATAAATTGTAAAAGTTGTTTAAACGATAGAATAGCAAATTTGTCTGTCATATTTCCCGGTGTATAGATTTAACTTTGACTTACAAATTTACAAAAATTATTTTTCATAGAGAATGTAAAGATTGTAAATTTATAAAAGTCGGAAGTTGAGCGAAGCGAAATCCCGAAAGCAAAGCGATTCGGGTTCGGAAGATCGAAGACAGAAGTAAAAAGTAAACTGAGCATTTGCTCAGTCCCGAGCTACAATTTCTTACAAAAAAAGTTGCTGAATGTATTATTATTATTATTATTATTATTATAAATTGTTATTCAGGAAGTAAAAGTTAGAAATTGTTATTCGTGAAAGTAAAAAGTAAAAAGTAAAAGGAGTATTCAAAAAAAATGTAAGTTTGTAGCTTATTTAAAATATGAAAATGAATACCGATTGTGCTGTACTGATCACTGCTGCAGGTTTTTCCGGAAGAATGGGAATTTCAAAAGCATTGTTGAAATGGAATGCTAAACTTAATTTTTTGCAAAAACTAATGGTATCCTACTCACTTTTTGGGTGTAAGGAAATTATTGTTACCTTGAATGAAGATAACTTCGCATATTTCAATGAAGTATCAATCCCTTCAGTACGTTTTATCTTAAATCCGCATCCAGAAAGGGAGAGAATGTATTCTATCCAATTGGGATTGAAAGCCATTAAAAATAGTTCATACTGTTTCATTCAAGTTATTGATAATCCTTTTATTGAAGTAGATGTACTGAAAGATATTTATTCGTGTAAATCAAATGAAATGTTTGTAACACCTGTTTATAAAGGGAAAAGTGGTCATCCCATTTTGATTAACAAATCAATTATTGAGTATATCAGCCAAATGGAAGTAAAAGGACAACATTTAAAAGAAGTGTTGTCACAATTTCCACATAAAGTTACTGAAGTTGAACATCCTGAAATACTTTATAATATTAATACAATGGAGGATTACAATAAATTGGTTGATGGTTTTTCGCGGTAAAATTGTTGCATGGAAATTCATTATTGCATTTTTATCTTTATTCGTCCTGCTCTTTTTAAGCTTTTCAGTTATTTAATTCCATATTTTATTAACTACCTTTGCAGAATAGACTGGCTATTTTTCAAAAACAATTTTCAAAGATTTTATATTTCTTAAGTACAACATGCTGCCCAAAAAAAGAGAACATCCCAAGGAAAAATCTTCATTACATCCCCGTAACAAACACAGGGAGCGTTATGATTTCAAACTACTCATTGGGAGTTGTCCTGAATTGGCGTCCTTTGTAGCATTGAATGCTTACAACGATGAATCCATTGATTTCTTTAATCCGGAAGCAGTTAAAATGCTGAACAGAGCACTCTTGAAACAGTATTATGATATTGATTATTGGGAGATTCCCGGAAATTATCTATGTCCGCCCATACCCGGGAGAGCCGACTACATCCATCATATTGCAGATGTTTTAGGAAATAGCAATCACGGTCAGATTCCAACAGGTCAACAAATCAAATGCCTGGATATTGGGGTAGGTGCAAATTGCGTGTATCCAATTATTGGAAACAAAGAATACGGATGGTCATTTGTTGGTGCTGATATTGACCCAGTAGCTATTGAATCTGCAAAAAAAATCATTGAATGCAATCTTTCTATTAAAGGAAAGATTGAATTGAGATGGCAATCGAATCCTGATAATATTTTCAAAGGGATTCTTCGAGAAGATGAATATTTTGATTTAACTATTTGTAATCCCCCTTTTCATGCATCTTTGGCAGATGCCCAATCGGGTACACTGCGTAAATTAAGCAACTTAAACCGTAAGAAAATTACCCGGCCTATACTTAATTTTGGAGGTCAAAACACTGAATTGTGGTGCAAAGGAGGTGAAGAGCGATTTGTAAATGATATGATTCTTCAGAGTAAACAATACGCAACTTCTTGTTTCTGGTTTACAAGTCTGATTTCCAAATCTTCCATTCTCAACAGTGTAAATATTGCTTTAAGAAATGCAAAAGCTTTTGAAGTGAAAACCATACCGATGGGGCAGGGGAATAAAATCAGCCGCATCGTAGCATGGACGTTTCTCAATAAGGAAGAGCAGCAAAAATGGGTGAATCGTAGATGGAAAGAGATCGTATAACAATCAACCCTGTCAGGTAATACAACCCTGACAGGGTTAAAAACCCTGTCAGGGTTAGAAAGTTAATACTCCATGTGTTAAAAACCCTGTCAGGGTTAGAAAGTTCATACTCTATGTTTTCAAAACCCTGTCAGGGTTAGAAAGTTAATACCCCATGCGTTCAAAACCCTGTCAGGGTTGTAATTATCAAGTATACACTGTTCTTCATAAAAGCTCAATATCCCAATCCCTAAATCCATCTAATAAGACTGAAATCTTGCCTATGTGGTAAGTCCTTGTTTTTTGGAAACATACGGAAGGCATAATCGTAGACTCCAGCTTTGTTTGCAGGAATATTGCACTTAAATGTTACTAAATCAGTACCTGATTTTTCGGCAGTCATTTCAACAATAGCGATTGGATTATTCATTACATCGTTCTCTTTTTGACCGATTAATACTTCAATTCCCAAATCGGCGAAAGAATATTCATTTAATCGTATTTCAATTTCTGCAGTTAATTTATCGCCCAATGTAAATGGTTTGAGTGTAGAATCGGGTATCTTAACTGATAAAACTTCAATACTGTCCCAGCTTCGTAATACTTTGCGTTTCCATGATGTAATATTTCTGGCTAACAGGTATTTATCCTTTTGTAGCAATTGGGAACGATTGTATAATTTGTTGTAAAATTTTTCGTAATAATCGTCCAATTGGCGTTTCATTGTAAAATGCGGAGCAATGTGTGCTATCGAGTTTTTTACATAGGATATCCATTTTATGGGCACATTGTTTGCATCTTTTTCGTAATAAGTAGGAATGATTTCATCTTCAAATATATTGTAAATGGTTTCGGCATCTAACTCGTTTTGAAAATCCTGATTATCATAGGTCTTTTCTTCTTTCAATGCCCAGCCGGCATTTGGCTGGTATCCTTCGGCCCACCAACCGTCGAGTACACTAAAATTGACGACTCCGTTCATTACAGCTTTTTCTCCACTGGTACCCGATGCTTCGAGCGGACGAGTGGGGGTGTTGAGCCAAATGTCAACACCACTGATAAGATATTTTGCCAATTCAATATCATAATTTTCAACAAAAATTATTTTTCCTATAAACTGTGGATTTTTTGATATTTCCATAATTTGTTTGATCAAATCCTGTCCTGCTTTATCGTTTGGATGTGCTTTGCCTGCAAATATAAATTGTACAGGTTTCTCAGCATTGTTTACAATTTCGGATAATCGTTCCAGATTAGAGAACAGCAAATGAGCCCGTTTATAGGTGGCAAACCTTCGGGCAAAGCCAATGGTAAGTGCATTGGCGTTAAAAGTGTCTATTAGTTTGAAAATCAATTTTGGATTTTCGTTTCTCATCGTCATTTCGTCCGTTAATCGAAGACGCAAATAATCAATTAATTGTTCTTTATGTTTGATACGCGTATTCCAAATTACTTCATCTGGCACTTCCAATATTTTTTTCCAATATTCAGGATTGGATTGATCCGTTAAAAAACCGTTGCCAAATTCTGTATTGTATAATTGTTGCCATGATTTGGAGGTCCAACTGGGATAATGTACACCGTTGGTAACATAGCCTAAATGGATTTCATTAGGAAAATACCCGGGATATAATTTGTGAAACATTTCCTGAGAGACCCTGCCATGAATTCGGCTTACTCCATTCACTTCCTGTGAAAGTTTATAAGCAAATACGCTCATTGAAAACTTTTCGGAGCTGTCGTTTTCAACAAAACGGCCTAAATTCATGAATTTTTCCCAGCTAATATTTAGTTTCTCAGTGAAATAGGGCATGTATATTCTTAATAAATCTTCGCTGAATGTATCATGTCCTGCAGGTACAGGTGTGTGGGTTGTAAATAAAGTGGATGCTCGTACTACTTCGGCTGCTTCGTCAAATGCAAGTTTCTGGAATTGAATGTATTTCATCATTCGTTCGAGTGTGATAAATGCTGAGTGACCTTCATTACAATGATAAATGTCTGGATTGATATTTAATGCCTCCAGCATTTTAATGCCACCAATCCCCAATAATAGCTCTTGTTTCAAGCGGGTTTCCCAATCTCCTCCATATAAACGATGGGTAACTGAACGATCTGATTCCAGATTATCTTCTATGTCAGTATCCAATAAATACAGTGGTACTCTGCCTACATCAACCCTCCATATTTTTGCAAACAATCGTCTGCCATGTAATGCTAAGCTGATTTTCATCCATTCTCCATCTTGATTTTTTACAGGGATTAATGGTAATTGTGAAAATTTCTGGGGTGTATAATTGGCTATCTGATCACCTGAAATAGAAATGTTTTGAGAGAAATAGCCATATCTGTATAAAATACCTACTCCTACTATATTTACATTACAATCACTGGCTTCTTTTAAATAATCACCGGCAAGCACACCCAATCCTCCTGAAAATATTTTTAGGGTATCATGCAAACCATATTCCATGCTGAAGTAAGCAATTTGCTTTTTAGGTTTTTCTTTGTTTTTAGCCATATAGGCATCAAATTGATGGGTAACGATTTGGAGTTTTGTAATAAAGCTTTCGTTCTTTTCTAGTTTAAGAAATGCTGACACCGATAGCGTTTCAATAAGTGCTATCGGATTGTGTTTTAATTGAGCCCAGAGTTTCGGATCTATCATTTCGAATAATTCAGATGCGTCATAATTCCATGTCCACCATAAGTTTTTTGTCAATCGATGCAAACTTTCTATTTTAATGGGAATACTTGGTTTGATTAGAATTTTCTTCCATTCTGGCTTCAATTCTTTGCTTTTTAAGGTTTGATGTGTAAATTCCTTGAGTTTTTTGTTAGAATATAAAGACGAACGACTTTGCGCTTTGCTGATTGCTAAGGAATAGGTTTTTTTGTAATATGCAATCAAATTCTCCCACAAAGCACTACGTGATATATGATGAGATTGCTTTCTTATTTCTAGTATACTTTCGTGCGATTTTAAAGAACATTCAAATATTGAAGCAACAATTTGCTGAACAGTTTCTGCATCGTTTTCATCCGTCCTTTCTATTACTTTGATACAGGAATCCGATAAGTTATGTTCTTTTTGTATCATTAAACCAAAACCTGCAAGTGTTGTAGTTATAGTAGGAATAGAAAAAGCAAGACTTTCCATAGGTGTGTAACCCCAAGGTTCATAGTAAGAAGGGAATACAGAACCATCAAAACCAATAAGAAAATCATAATATTCCATATTAAAAATACCATCATTCCCATTGAGATAAGCCGGGATGAAAAATATTTTTACTTTGTCTCCGGGAGCATTGTTAAGGTTGTTTTTCTTGATTTGGTTGATAATAGGATCAGAAGCTGCATCATACAATCGATGTGTAGTATGTTTGTACAAAAGTGGGTTTTGAAAATCAGGTGCTTCAATTCTGTCAAGCAGTTTCAATTTTGGCCCGTCCTGATGAGCAGGAACGGCTATAACGGCAATAATTTCGCGCGTTAAATCATCTCGTCTGTTGAGTTCGCCCATGGCATCAATAAATAAATCGATGCCTTTGTTTTTAAATTCATATCTGCCAGAATTGATAATCAGCAAGCTGTCTTTATTTAAAGACTGATTGGTCAATGCACTAAACACTGAAAGAATTTTTTCACGTGCGAAGGCTCTTTTCGTATCAAATAACTTTTCAGATGGAACAAATGAATCCTCAAAACCATTGGGGGTTACAAAATCTACTGATTTCCCAAAAAACTGTTTACATTCATTATTGGTTAATTCGCTAACTGTTGTAAATCCATCTGCTTCCAATGCCGATAGTTTTTCAAGAGAATATTTTGCAATTACACTAAATTCTTTCGAAATAATATCCCCATCGTAGGATTCTAAATTCTTATACAAAGGCAGTCCGTTTCCAGCAATACAACGCCCCAGTACTGTAGCATGAGTCGTAAAAACCGTGCCAATCTGAGGAACATAGGTTTTGAGATATAGAAGCCCTGTGCCTGTCATCCATTCGTGGAAATGTGCTATTACTTTATCATTGGCAGTAATATTATAATCATAAAAGCTTTCAATAACCTTAGCCGCAGCATAGCCAAACAAAGCAGGTTCATTATAATCCCATTGTCCTGACAATGAATCTAATTTATAATTTTCCCAAAATTCGGCAAATACCTTGTCCTTTTCAGCAAAATACTTTGTAAAATCTACCAATATTGCAATTGGATTTCCTGCAATATTCCATCGCCCGATTCTGAAATGCAAACCATTTACTTCTGCTTCTTCACGCCACGATTTAAATAGATATTTATCTTCTGAAAATTCAGGATTCGGTGTGTTTCCCATCCAGAGATCCGGTCCAATTACAATATATTGATCGTGATATTCGTTGACAATCGTCAATGCTTTGGTTGATAGAACGGTATAAATGCCACCTACTTTATTGCAAACTTCCCAACTGCATTCAAATATATAGTCGGGTTTTAATAATTTTTCTGTCATAAATTCTTTTCTTTTTTAAGTAACGAATTGTCATCTTTTTTGCATTTTTTAAAAATGTTTCATGTTACTCAATACTGCTAAAATTGAATAGCTCCGCCCTGAAAGGCAGAGCTATCATTTTATTAATTATTAATTTAGGCATGACTCATTTTCTGAAGATGAATTTTTAGGCTATAAATTTATTAATTTCATTCAAAACAATTTTCCTTGCCTGTTCAATTTCAGGTTTTGTTATTTCCGTTATATCGTAAGCAATTAATTCTTTTTGCAAATTTGAAGAAAGAGAATTGGTTACAGCAATACGTACATCTTTTTTAACTCCTTTCAAGGATTTTGCAAGTATTTCAAAATCAATATTTTTTACAACTTTTTTAATTTGAGTTTCTTTTAAACTCGTAATTGCATTTAGGTCTGATTTTTTTGGACTTATATTTTTGATCTTTGCAACACTTTCTTTTTGAGCTACTTTCTTTTTTGTCAATACCTTGGTTGTTTTTTTAGTTAAAGTAGGCTCTTTGATTTTAGTTTTCAATGGAATATTGTCGTAAAGTTGATCTATTCTGATTGTAAAATCAGAAAGTACATTCATATAGTTTATAAAAGCTTCATAAGGTGTTCCGTAAGGATTGAAGTATTTATGTACATCTCCATCCGAAAACCATTTGGTACACATATAGTAAAAATGATCGGAGGTTTGCAAATATCTCCATTCCTTTGTTAATTGTAAATCGTTGATTGCCTTAACTTTATATTCCATTTCGTAAATTGAATTAAATGCTTCATCCTGAAGGTCGTTTCCAAGCCAAGCCGTTAAATCTCTTTCTTCGTCAGCCCACGAAATTGGATGAGGTACGTAAATAGCTGCAACAGGTTGCAAAGCATCACTCACTTCTGAAGGTGTATTGAAGGTGAAGTTGGAATGTGAAAAAACCCTTGCAGGTAAGGCGCGCATAAAATCAAAAATACCGGTTTCTTTCCATTGGTGTTCGCCAAATGTTTCGTAATCCATAAACAGGTTGATCACTTCTTGTTTGGGATCATTACTATTCATCCAGTCTACAAATTTTTCGGCAGTCAGTGGCCAGCCTTCCCAACTTTGTTGTGAAAAACGAAATGCAATATCATCACTGAGCTGATAGTTTTTGAGCAATAGTTTTAGTTTTGGATTTATCGAATTGCAATACATAAAGTTAGGGCTTTTCCATCCTAAAATATGTTTGGCTCCTTCGGTTAGCATGGTTTCAAATCCCATTTCTGCAACCATTTCTCCTATTTCATCAGAGTAAATTAACTCGGTATTTCTAAATGTTGTTGGGGTTACGCCAAAAAGTTGTTTGATTTTTTCACGGTGTAACAATACCTGAGATGTAAACTCTTCTTTGCTTTTTAATGCTGATAATGAATGGGTGTAAGTTTCTGATAAAAATTCTACACATCCCGTGGATGCTAAACGTTGAAAGCTTTCAATTACATCAGGTGCATATTTTTCAAACTGGTCTAAAGCAGTTCCTGATATCGAATAACTTATTTTGAAGCGACTGCCGAATTCCTGAATTAAATCGAAAAGTAATTGATTGGTGGGGATGTAACATTTATCGGCTACTCTTCGTGAAATATATTTATTCTGGAAATCATCAAAATAATTGTGATTTTTTCCGATATCGAAAAATCGATAGGTTCGCAACCTGAATGGCTGATGAACTTGAAAATAAAAGCAGATTGACCTCATAATTATTGAATTTATAATATTATTATTTAAAAATTAATTTAAAGCTTTGATATATACGTCATTTACTAATTTAGCAGCATTATCCCACTTCATATTATCTACTTCATCTTTCCCAAATTTGATAAACATTTTGGATAGTGCTTGATAATGCAACAACCCATATATATCATCTGCCATCGCATCTATATCCCAAAAATCAATTTTTAAAGCATGTCTCAGCACTTCTGAAACACCTGATTGTTTAGATATTACAACCGGTACATTTGAACGCATGGCTTCTAAAGGTGAAATCCCAAATGGCTCAGAAACTGAAGGCATTACATATACATCACTCATAGAGAACATTTTGTCAACATTTTCAGCATCCAGAAATCCGGTAAAATGGAATTTGTTTGATATGCGTAATTGAGCGACCCGCCGAATCATTCTATTGAGCATATCACCGGAACCTGCCATTACAAAACGAACATTCGAATCTTTCTGTAATACTTTATAGGCTGCTTCTACAAAATAATCCGGACCTTTCTGGAAAGTAACCCTTCCTAAAAAAGTTACTATTTTTTCTTTAACATGTTTTTCTTCAAAATTATTTTCTGAATTGTTGATTGGTTCAACTGCATTATGAACGGTAATTACTTTTTCGGGAGTTATGCCATAGCGTTCAATAATAATGGAACGTGTAAAATTGCTTACTGCAATTATCAAATCGGCAGCCTCCATCCCCATACGTTCAATATCATAAACATTTTGATTGATTTTTTCACCTGAACGGTCGAATTCTGTGGCATGAACATGAATGACCAAAGGTTTGTTACTTACCTTTTTCGCTGCAATGCCTGCAGGAAATGTCAACCAATCGTGTGCATGAATGATATCAAAATGATTCTCCTTAGCAATCGTACTGGCGACCAAAGCATAACGCTGAACTTCTTCCATCAGATTTGAACCGTACAATCCGGAAAACTGATACTTGCTACTTACAACAGATTCATGAGTTGAACTTCCACTGTGCTTTGTCTGATTAATGAGATTGTAAAATTCATCAGGCGACAAATAGGGCACTAAATTAGAGCCTACTTCAATATATGAAATATTCTTCCAATATTCTTCATAAATTGAATCCTTAATATTAATTTGAATATCACTAGCATTTACCAATCTTACCGCATGTTGATTTTCATCTCCATAAGCTTTGGGAACCACAAAAACTACTTCAACACCTTGATGCAAAAGTCCTTTTGTTAACCCATAACATGCAGTCCCTAAGCCTCCCGAGATGTGAGGTGGAAATTCCCAACCAAACATTAAAACTTTCATAGTTATGTATATATTAATAATTAGATGATGAATGCTTATTCAACGATTCATCTTAACTCTATACTTTCCCTTTTATTTTTCATTTTCGTATTTATCGATCAGCCATTTAATCCTTAATAGCTCAGCTACACTCCATGCTTGTGAAGGGGTTCCTCCAGGTGCATGCGGTGGATTTCCGTTATATACTTCAGAAATTGAGGCAATTCCATGTTCATAAATCACAGGTTCAAATCCTTCATAAATATTTTTTATAAAAGTCAACCCGCTTTTGCCATATATTTTCAGATAGCCTTCAACAAAATGTCCTAATAGCCATGGCCATACAGTTCCTTGATGATATGCAGCATCCCTTTCTGCCTGATTTCCATAATATGTTTCTTTATAATAAGGATTTTTAGGGGATAAAGTTCGTAATCCTCTGGGTGTTAGAAGTTCTTTGGAAATCATTTCCAGAATTAATTGCCTAATTTTTTCACTTATAGGAGAATAGGGGAGTGAGGTTGCAAAAACCATGTTCGGTCTAATACTCCAATCTATGTAATCACCATCCACAAAATCTGCCAGATAACCTTTCTTCTCAGACCAAAATGTTTCTTTAAAAGATGTTTTGATTTTATTTGATAATGATTCCCACTCTTTTACAAATTTTTTATCATTGGCAAGTTTAGCTACTTCTAAAGAAAACATGATGGCATTGTACCATAAAGCATTGATTTCAACAGGCATTCCTATACGGGGTGTAACCGGTTTGCCATCAATAACAGCGTCCATCCATGTTAAGGCTTTCCCTTTTTCACCGGCATAAATCAACCCATTTTCAAGCATTTTTATATTGTGTAGCGTGCCATTTCGAAATCCTTCCAGTATATTATTCATTTTCTTACCATACATGGTCCAGATTTTATTTTTGGAATTTGTAAAGTCTGCATATTGTTGCAAAGTCCAAAAAAACCACAAAGGTGCATCCACTGAATTGTAAGCAGATTTGGATCCATTGCCGATATTTGGAAACAATGGACCGCTCATTTCTTCCACCATTGTATCAATCACATCTTTGCACGACTTGATGTCACCTGTAACCAGGGTTAATCCCGGTAACGATATAAAAGTATCTCTTCCCCAGCGTCCAAACCACGGGAATCCTGCAATAATTTCAGTTTTGTTATTTTTTTTAACAAGGAATTGTTGTGCTGAGTTTTTTAGGCAATTCTCGAAATTATCTCTGGGAATGCGTTTGGAAATCTCATGCGTAAATTGTCGTTTTAGTTTTTCAGGATTTACTTCCTCTATACCGGTTGAGAAATATACACTTTCGCCTTTTTCTATCGAAAATTCGAAATAACCCGGTACAAATAAATCTTCCTGATATTCATACCCTCTTTCTTTTTCCTGCATATATTCAATATTGTAGTACCAGTCAGGATTATGAATATAATCTGCTTTTTTTGAAAATTGCATAAAAAGATGTGAATACCCTTTGTACAGTTGCATGTTAATACCATTATTTACAGCTTCATAGCGACTATCAATTATATGATTGGCTTTTGATAGTTGATGAATGTTGCGAAATGCCAAAAATGGTTTTATTTTGAGTTTGGTTTTCGAATGTGCTTCTAATAAAGTATATTTTATAATTATTCTATCTTCGTTATTGACAAATAAAATTTCTTTGGTAAGAAATACACCTCCGACCCTGTAGGTTAATATTGGAATGGGTTCTGTATCGAAACTGTGTAAATATTTATGCCCTTTGGGTAAAAAAACATCATCAGGATATTTGCGAATACTCAGATTAAATTCCGCATCTTGTTGAATAATGGTTTCATCCAGCGAGGAAAGAAGCACATGATTTTCGCCATCTATCAATGGTTGAGGTACTACCAGGAGACCATGGTATTTTCTTGTATTGCAATTGATGATGGTGTTGCTGGCATAAGATCCTGCACGGTTGGAACGAATAATTTCTCTGTTTAAGGAAAATTCAAGATTTACCAGTTGTTCTTTTGTAAATGATATATAACTCATGTGTATATATTTAATTTATTTATTTTATCTCAAATGATCGTTGGTGATTCGGTTTATTTAATAACAATAGTTATCGAACTATGTTTAAATTGGTGAATTACAATAGTGTTAAATTATAAATTATTGAATGTTAAATTGTTAGATTTGATTCAAGTGTTTTGTTGTATAAGCATTTAACCTAAAAACTAATTTTTTAAATACTTGAAATTTGAATTTAATGTTTGTTTACGGTCTAAAATAAATTTTCATTGATTTAATGGTGACCGGTTGTGTCATTGTTTATTTTTGGGTATAAAGTTACAAACTTTATCCTATCTAATTAACAAAAAAAATAATAATTTAATATTTGCATTTTATTATATAAAAAATTTTGCATTTTTTTGCAATTACTTATTTTTGATTTGACTTTTTTTATTGTATTCTTTTTGACATTCAACAATAATTCAATGAGATTTAGCGTACTTTCAATATTATTTGTAATTTTGTTGTTCAATTGTAATTTTCATGAAAAGAATAAAAATCAGTTATGTAAGATATTCAGGTTTAACATTGTTAATATTGTTTTTTCTTTTTTCTTCCTGCAGAAAGGAAGACGACTTTATAACTGATTCGTCAGCAAAACTGAGCTTTTCGGCAGATTCGGTTTTGTTTGATACAGTATTTACTACTTTAGGATCGGTTACCAAACGATTGATGATTTATAATCAAAATAATCAAAGTATAAAGATTTCTTCTATCCGTCTCGCTCTGGGATCTGCATCCATGTTCAGAATCAATGTTGACGGAACTCCGTCGCTACAGATCATTGACGTTGAAATTGCAGCCAACGACAGTATGTTTATTTTTGTCAAAGTAACGGTAAATCCTTTAAATAATGACAATCCGTTGATAGTAAATGATGATATTATTTTCGAAACCAATGGGAATATCCAAAAAGTAAACTTAACAGCTTGGGGGCAAGATGCCTATTACCATGTGCCGGATCATACCATCACTTTTTCAGATGGGAGTTCATTGTTGTACTCTTTTGCAGGCTGCCGGAATCCATGGCCTAACAATAAGCCTCATGTAATCTATGGATATTGTGTAGTTGATTCAGACAGCACGCTTGTAATTCCTGCAGGAACTAAGATCTACTTAGCTCCCAAAGCCGTTTTATGGGTATATGAAGGTGGAACTTTAAAGGTAAATGGTTCTTTGTACAATGAAGTTAAGTTCCAGGGCAGTCGATTAGACATGCCTTATCGGGATACGCCGGGACAATGGGGGAAAATCTGGCTTTCGGCAGGCAGCAAAGACAACGAAATTAATTATGCCATCATCAGGAATGGCAGTATTGGATTACAGGTTGATACTGTTGTGAATGCCAATCCTACACTAAAATTAAGCAATACTATTATTGAAAATATGAGTGTTTCAGGCATTTATGCACAGGGTGCCAACATAAAAGCTAACAATACCGTTGTTGCCAATTGCGGACAATATGGCATTGTGCTGTCAATTGGTGGAAATTATGAATTTTTACATTGTACAATTGGTAATTACTGGAATTACAACCTGCGTAAAACGCCATCTGTTGTTTTAAGTAATTATTATGAGGATGCAAATGATGTGATCCATCTTCGTCCGCTGGAGAATGCTTATTTTGGAAATTGTATTATTTATGGTAACAACGAAGAAGAATTATTGCTGGATAAAAAAGCAAATGCTACTTTCAATTTTAAATTTGATCATTGTCTGATCAGAACAATATTAAATACAAGCAATGCTGCCAATTATGTCCAATGCAAAATAAATCAGGATCCGCTTTTTGAAAATACAGCAGTGAACAATTTAGAATTAAAATCAGGTTCTCCTGCAATTGGAAGTGGAAGCCCGACAATAGGTGCATTGGTTCCAGTTGATTTAAATGGAAATACAAGAGCAACCAACCCGAATATGGGAGCTTTTGAATAGTGAATAGTGAATAGTGAATAGTGAATAGTGAAAAGTGCCAATCAAGAGTTGAAAACTATCATTTTTTTTACATTGTTAAATTCCACTCTTGCTAAAAACGATATGGAATGACAACTTTAACTTTTAAAAGTGAGGAATAATGGACGGCTAGATTCCTCGCTTCGCTCGGAATCCCCTTCTTAAAACCACAGTTAGTATTCTGTCTTCAAGCTCGGGACTTAGCAAAAGCTCAGTAACTTAATCCCGAATAACAATTTCTAACTCATCCTTTGTAAGAAATTGTAACTCGTGACTAAGCTTTCGCTTAGCGGAAATTGTAGCTCGGGACTTAGCAAAAGTTCAGTAATTTAATAACCAACAACTATTTCCCCAATGCTTTTATCATAGCAATGCCAATATCTGCAGGTGAATCAATTACGTGAACACCACATGCTCTTAAAATTTCTTTTTTGGCTTCAGCTGTATCTGCTGTTCCACCAACAATTGCTCCTGCATGTCCCATGGTTCTGCCTTTTGGAGCAGTAGCACCGGCTATAAAGCTTACTACGGGCTTGGTGCCGTGATCTTTAATCCAGTATGCAGCATCTGTTTCCATGTTGCCACCAATTTCACCTATCATTACAATTGCATCTGTTTCAGTATCGTTCATAAATAACTCAACAGCTTCTTTAATGGTTATTCCGGGAACAGGATCGCCACCTATACCAATACCGGTGGATTGTCCCATACCTGCTTTTGTAATTTGATCAACTGCTTCGTAAGCTAGGGTTCCTGAGCGTGAAACAATGCCTATACGGCCTGGTGTATGTATAAATCCGGGCATAATACCGATTTTTGTATAAGGTGGAGAAATAATTCCTGGACAATTGGGTCCGATTAAACGTGTATTGCGACATTTAATGTATTCTTTAACTGCAACCATGTCTTTAACAGGAATTCCTTCTGTAATGCAGACAATCAGCTCAATACCTGCTTCTGCAGCTTCCATTATAGCATCAGCAGCAAATGGAGGTGGTACAAAAATAATAGAAACATTGGCAGCGGTTGCTTTAACTGCATCCGCAACTGTATTGAAAACAGGCTTGTCGAGATGCATCTGACCACCTTTACCAGGCGTAACGCCACCAACAACATTTGTTCCATATTCAATCATTTGTGAAGTATGATAACTTCCTTCTGAACCTGTAAATCCCTGAACCAGGACTTTTGAATTTTTATCGACGAGTATGCTCATAATTTTTCTTTTTAAAGACAACAAAAATAAACGAAATTGGTTAAATAAAACTAAAAAATAAAACTAATTGATATTTTTTATTGACAAACAAAAAAGCTAATGTACTTTTGTAAAAAATTTAATAACCATGTATACACAGGATACCATCTGTGCTTTAGCAACAGCATCAGGAATAGCAGCCATCTCAGTAATCCGGGTTTCAGGAGAGAAGTCATTTGATATTTGTGATAAAATATTTCGTTCTAAATATAAAAATAATGGGAAAAAGGAACTTAAAAGTCACCATATTTATTTTGGCACCATCAATAAGGGAGAAGAAATTATAGACGAAGTACTGCTAAGTATTTTTAAATCACCTCATTCGTATACAGGAGAAGATGCATTGGAAATATCCTGTCATGGATCTGTATATATTCAACAGAAAATATTAGAATTATTGATTGATAATGGAGCAAGAATTGCTAAACCCGGTGAATTTACAATGCGTGCTTTTCTGAATGGCAGAATGGATTTGTCGCAGGCTGAAGCGGTGGCCGATTTAATTGCATCTCATTCAAAAACATCACATTCTCTAGCCCTGGAACAAATGCGAGGTGGCTTTTCTTCCAAAATTAAAGAATTAAGACAGCAATTGGTAAATTTTGCTTCATTAATTGAATTAGAATTGGATTTTAGCGAAGAAGATGTGGAATTTGCCGACAGAGCACAGTTGAGCAAATTATTGTCAACTTTAAAAACTGAAATATCATCGTTGGTCAATTCATTTGCAATGGGAAATGTTTTAAAACATGGTATTCCGGTTGCTATCATAGGGAAACCCAATGTAGGAAAATCAACCTTACTCAATTCACTGCTCAACGAAGAACGAGCCATCGTTTCTGAAATTCCCGGAACAACCAGAGATACCATAGAAGACACGCTAGCAATAAATGGTGTTACTTTCAGATTTATAGATACTGCCGGTTTGCGCGATTCTTTCGATGAAATTGAAAATTTTGGAATCGAGAGAACGTATCAGAAAATTGAACAAGCCAGTATTATTTTATATGTAGTGGATATCAAGGAAACTACTGTTGATGAAATTAAAGAAGCTTTAAAAGATTTTGAAAGACATATTGAAAATAAAACCAAACAATTTATTATAATTGCCAATAAAACAGATTTGCTTGAAAAAGCCCCTGAAAATTTGAGCGAATTACTGGCCATGGAAATTATTTATATTTCAGCCAAACGCAAAGAGAATATCAATCTTATTACAGACACTTTGTTGAAATCGGTTGAAACTGAAAAGACCAATGACACTACCATGATTTCCAATATTCGTCATTACGAAGCGCTGGTTAAAACCAATGAAGCCATTCATCAGGTTGAGCTTGGTATTAAGAATCAAATCAGTGGTGATCTGATTGCCATTGATATCAGGACTGCATTGCATCACTTAGGTGAAATCACAGGTGAAATTACAAGCACTGAGATTCTTAATAATATTTTTTCGAGTTTCTGCATCGGAAAGTAATCCCCTTTCCTTTATTTCCTAACTATCTGTTTTTCTTTACTTTTTAACAAAATATTTTCTCTTTTTTGTTGCCTAATTGCTTTTTTTTAGCCTATCTTTGTTGCCCATTTGTTGCCCAACTATAATAATTCTGTTGCCGGGCAACAAAAGGGGGAAATGATGACACATCCTGACACGTCATGACTCATACAGATATTTATTGACAAATAAAGCCACCATGAGCAGCAACCTAATTTTTAATAAAAAATGCGAGTTTTGCGGCAATGAATTTGAAGCAAAAACACTTTTTACTCGCTATTGTTCCCATACTTGTAACCGTAAACATTACAAGAAACTCAAAAGGGAAAAAGAAATCCAATCCGTTAAATCAGAAAAAAACATTCCTGAGCAACCTTCAAATTCGGATTTTGGTATTCAGCAAAAAGACTTTCTGAGTGTTGAAGAAACCGCTACCCTTCTGGGTGCAAGTCGGAGCACTATCCAAAGGCTTATATCCAAAGGCAGCATTAAAATTGCTAAGCTCGGTCGCAGGACCATCGTTAAAAGAACCGAAATTGATAAACTCTTTATATAATTGAGCTATGAATGTAACACTTCGTCAAAGGAAAAAAGGCAATAAGGTCAGTTTGTACCTTGATTATTATCATCTGGGTAATCGTCAGTATGAATATCTACAGCTCTACCTCATCCCGGAGCCTTTAAAAGGTGGTCTGACAAAGGAACAAAAAGATGAAAACCATAAAATAAGTGCACTGGCAGAAGCCATCCGGTCCAAAAGACATCTGGAGCTTCAAAACGGAATTTATGGCTTTCAGGATCAGGGAAAAATGAAAGGCAGTTTTATTCGCTATTTTGAATACCTGGCAGAAAAGCGAAAAGACAGCAAAGGAAATTATGGCAACTGGGACAGTACGTTGAAACACCTGAAAAAATTTGTAAAATTCGATGTTACCTTTTCGCAAATCAACAAGCGTTGGTTAGAAGATTTCAAAGAGTTTTTACTAAATGATGCTCGTACTCATGCAGATCAAAAACTTTCTCAAAATTCTGCATCATCCTATTATAATAAAGTAAGAGCAGCGTTGAGAGAAGCATACAAAGAAGGCATTATTCAAAGAAACCCTGCAGAAGAAACGGAAGGCATCAAACCCAGTGAAACTGAAAGGGAATTTCTAACATTGGAAGAACTACAAGCAGTTGCAAAATTAGAGTGTGAAATCCCTATTTTAAAACGTGCCTTTTTGTTCAGTGCTTTAACCGGAATACGTTGGGCAGATATTCATAAAATGACATGGGCAGAAGTTCAATATTCTAATGAAATTGGTTATTACATCCGTTTCAGGCAAAAGAAAACAAAAGGAGCTGAAACACTGCCAATTTCAGAACAAGCTTTTCAGTTTTTAGGTGAACGCACCTCAGCAGAAGAACGTATATTTGTCGGTTTAATTTACAGTGCTTGGCACAACATTAAACTACAACAATGGATGACGAAAGCAAATATAAGTAAAACAATAACATTCCACTGTGCCAGACATACTTATGCAACATTGCAATTAACGTTGGGTACAGATATTTATACAGTATCAAAGTTGTTAGGTCATAAGGACCTAAAAACAACCCAAATTTATGCAAAAATTATTGATGAACGCAAAACAGTAGCAGCTAACAAAATAAAATTGTAGTTATGACAGTAAAGCCAATTATTTTCGATAATTTACTTTTTGGTGATTTAGCTCCTTGGAAAAGTCACAACACCAGTGAAAACAGGTTTAGAGATATGCTTAATAATCAGTTAAGAGCTAATAAGGATAATCCTGAACAGTTTTTTAAAGCATTGATGAATGTATTTAAAGAATATTCAATTGAAAATAAACTTGAAGAATTGCCGAATAATGATAGTATTGCGAACCTTGCAAAATATGCAGAAGTGCAAACTGATTTCAGCATGCTAAAGATTCCAATCTTTTTCAACAAAGCATCTGAATTTTATTACTATCTAATCAATAATGAATGTATTCGTATTAGGGCTGCTATAGCTACAAAAGTTTTAAATGCAAAATCAAATGTTGATTCAGAGTTCCAAGTAGTTACTTTATTGAATAACCTTGCATTTACCATTGAACAAATAGCTCAAAAGACATACAGTGATAAAGTAAGCACCTATGTATTAAATGCTCTTAAATTGTCGCTATTCCGCTTATATGAAGAAATCAAACTTACTTTCCCTGATTCCATTGGTAATGAAGCATTATCAGAATATGAAATCATCAATTTTATTGCTCCAGATTTTGAAACTAAAAAAAATATCCCTGATACCCTTGCTAATATTTTACTCCAATACCTTAACGCAAAGGAGAAAGCCATTCCCATTCCTGTACAAGTCGAAAAACATCAAAATGATATACCGACATTCATCCCAAATAAATCCGATTTTCGTACAGGTTATAAAGGCAAATTATCTTATGAGGATGTTAGAAACAATCAGCTTTTTTCTGATTTTGAATCTAAATTATATGATTACGAATACATCGGTCTGGATTACAACTTCACCAACAAGCACAAAAAGAAAAAAGAATTGGCAACTATTTTCAAAATTCTAACCAGTAAAAATTATTTTAAGGAAAAGAATATAAAACATCACAATAAGTTTAAGGATTTTGAATACAGGCAATATCTTGACAATCGTTATAATGTAGATACCTCTCAACAATTCAAAAAATGTAATTCTGAAGATATTGATGCTCTAATAAAAAAATATTATTGGTTAGAAAATTTACCAATTTGTCGATAATATGGTATTTTGCTCTGAAAGTACCTTTTCAAAATACCACATCACTTCCATATATTGCTGTATAACAGTATTTTATATATTTATCTAAAATACCGTTTTTTCTCCCTGTTATCTTTTGTTCCGTCCTTTGCTTCGTCTTTGATAATCAAAGATGACTTTTGGCCAAAAGTCCATTTTATTAATAAATAAATTTTAGTCAAATGGACGAAATTATTTTATCTGAATTGAAAGAGTTAAGAAAACTCATCAATGATCAAAACCTATTAAAAAAAGACGTACTGAATTTCTCTGAGGCTTGTCAGTACATCGACATTAGTGAAAGCCACATGTATAAACTTACCAGCCGTAAGCAGATACCTCATTTTTGCCCACAAGGCAAAAAACTCTATTTCAATCGTCACGAAATGGATAACTGGCTACAACAAAACCGCCAGATTACCAATGATGACATTGATAAACAGGCCACTGATTATTTACTTAAAAATAAAAGGAGGTAATGATGTGTAATATAAACAAAGGGCAATCTCTACCAAAGATTACCCAGATTAAACTCTCAAAAGTTTACTGCAAATTTAATCATTTTCAGTCACATAACAAAACTTTTTCAAAACAAAATAGGAGGTTCGACTATGGAAAATCCTAATAAAAATTTTGAAAGAACAAATGAAGAAGATAATTCAGCAGCTGAGAATCTACAAAGCAAAGATGCTGTTAATAATCTGAATACCAATACTCCTAACTTCGATTTTGCCAATTTTAGCGACAATGATTTTATCAATGAAGCTGATCATCTTTCAAGGCAGGAAAATCAAGCTATGGATCATATTGGTATTTTTACGGCTAAGTCTGCTAACAAGTGGATTGAAGGCAGTAAAACCAAACCCATTCAAAAAATGCTTTTTGCTGAACTTTGGTTTGAAGCGGAACTTTGTATTTTGTTTGCCGATACCAATCTGGGAAAATCAATTCTGGCAGTACAAATCAGTGACAGCATCAGCAGAGGTATAAACATTCCAGGCTTTAAGCTGGAAGCTCCCAAGCAATATGTTTTATATTTTGATTTTGAACTTTCCGAAAAACAATTTGAAAGCCGTTATGCAGTGAAAAACGAAGAACAAAAAATCTTTGAAAATCACTATAAATGGGATGAGTATTTTATTCGTGTCGAAATCAATCCGGATGCTGAAATTCCTGAAAAAACTTCTTTTGAAGAAGTATTGAACGAATCTATAGAACAATCGATCATTAAGTACAATGCTAAAGTATTAATAATAGATAACCTCACCTATTTAAAAACTGAAACAGAAAAGGCTAAAGATGCACTACCGTTGATGAAACAACTAAAAGCATTAAAAAACAAATATGGTCTTTCTATTTTAGCACTGGCACACACACCCAAGAGGGATTTAACAAAGCCAATTACCCGGAATGATTTACAGGGCAGTAAAATGCTGATTAATTTTTGTGATTCATCCTTTACCATTGGCGAGAGCAGTACCGACAAGCATCTGAGATATTTAAAACAGATCAAAGCTCGTAATATTGAAATAATGTACGACACTGAGAATGTAATTGTTTGCCAGATAGAGAAAGCCTCAAATTTTCTGCAATTTGAATTATTGAATTATGGTTCAGAAAAAGAACATTTAAAACAGCTTTCCACAAATGACAAAGAAGAGCGTATCTCGGAAGTACTCGAACTAAAATCTCAGGGTGTTTCAAATATTGAAATCGCCCGCAGATTCAGTGTTTCAGAAGGTGCTATCAGAAAATGGATAAAGAAAAACAATCCAAAATAACAACAATTCGTACCATTCGTACCACTCGTACCCCCATACGAGTAGTACGAAAAGTACGAATTAAGAAACGGTCACTGAGCTCCGGACACTGAGCCTGTGGACACTGAGCTTGTCGAAGTGTCGAAGTGTGGTCACTGAGCTTGTCGAAGTGTCAAAATACATTAACCAAAAACAATTTTCAATGAACAATGCACAGTATAAAATAATCCCACTACCCAAATTCCTCCCATTTTAGGGGAGGGTAGGAGAGGTCAATAATTTAATACCTAATTCCATGAATGATTTAAAATTCGATAAAAACCGTTCCAGAGTAAAAACCTGCCCCTGTGGCAAAAGCAACAAAGACCACAAATTCGTACCTTACGTAGGCTATACCGACAAAGGTTACTGTCACGGCTGTGGACTAACCTTCCTGCCCGATTTACCAGAGAAAGGAACGCAGCCAATTAAATTTCAAAAACCTCAACCAATGAAAATTCAGCCAAAACCAATCTCTTATATCCCCTTTAATATTTTAAAGCAAAGTTTAAAGAATTACGACAACAACAATTTCATTAAATTCTTAATTGCTAATTTTGGAGAAATAACGACAAATCAGTTGATTGAAAAATACTACATCGCTACCTCTAAACATTGGGAAGCTGCAACAGCTTTTTATCAGATAGACCTCGAAATGAAAATCAGGACTGCCAAAGTTATGCTTTACAATGCTGAATCGGGTAAAAGACAGAAACAACCTTTTGACCATATAAACTGGCTGCATAGTTTATTAAAGTTAGAAGATTTCAACCTCTCCCAATGTCTCTTTGGTGAACACCTGCTATCCGACAACACCAAAACAGTTGCCATTGTCGAAAGCGAAAAAACAGCCATCATTGCATCAGTGTATTTTCCTCATTTTATTTGGCTAGCTACAGGTGGTAAAAACAATATGAAACCGGAACTCTTCAAAAATTTACAAAATCGTAAAACTATATTCTATCCCGATTTAAAATGCTTTAACCTCTGGACAGATAAAGTCAAAGAATTTAATTTAAATTATTATGCAGTTTCCGATTTAATGGAAACCAAGGCATCCGAAGAAGATAAGCTGCAGGGCTTAGACCTTGCCGATTATCTCCTGAAATTTAATTACCGACAATTCCGTCTGAAAGCATTAATCAAACTCCAATTTTCAAAATTCCATCCGGAATATTGGATATTGGACAGGGAAACAAATTTATCCCTAACAAATTACAATCTGCAAGTCCTTTGCGATAACCTCAACATTACTTACAAACTTGACATCACACCTGATGAATATTACGAAGTTTATAAAACTACAGCCGGTCACTGAGCTCCGCACACTGAGCCTGTCGAAGTGTGCGAATCCAAAGCAATCGTCCAAATTGTCCAAAATATCTTATTTTTTCCCCTGTCCTAATTCCTAATTCCTATTTACAAGCCTTGCAATTCCTTTTTTTATATTTTGTTAACTTTTTTATTGTATTTTTGTCATTGTTTGCAAACTGCAAAACATAACTATAAAACAGCTTACTAATGAATTCTAAGGCTGTTTTTAATAAATATTAAACTAAAATCTTCAATATAGAATGACTAAAGAACAAGAAAGAGATGAATTACACCGTACAATATGGCAAATAGCCAACGACTTACGTGGCAGTGTGGATGGCTGGGATTTTAAATCCTATGTATTAGGCATGTTGTTTTATAGGTTTATTTCCGAAAACCTGACAGTTTACATCAACAAAGAAGAACAACGTACAGACACCACTAACTTCGATTATACAAAAATATCCGATAAAGATGCTGAATTTGGTAGAGCCGATACGGTGAAAGAAAAAGGCTTTTATATTCTACCCTCCGAGTTATTTACCAATGTTTGCGGTAAAGCTAAAAACGATGCCAATCTTAATGAAACATTGAGTACAGTTTTTAAGAATATCGAAAACTCAGCCAAAGGCACAGAAAGCGAATCCGACCTCAAAGGCTTGTTCGACGACATTGATGTAAACAGCAACAAATTAGGTGCTACTGTTACCAAACGAAATGAAACGCTGGTTAAAATTATTGAATCTATTGGTGGCTTAAAATTAGGCGATTATCAAGACAATACCAACGATCTTTTTGGCGATGCTTATGAGTTCCTGATGACCATGTATGCCAGCAATGCAGGAAAATCAGGAGGTGAGTTTTTTACTCCACAGGAAGTCTCAGAACTACTTGCTGAAATGACCGTAGTAGGCAAAAAGCAGGTAAACAAAGTGTACGATCCTGCTTGTGGCTCAGGTTCCATGCTATTAAAATTTGCCAAAGTATTGGGAAAAGAAAATGTACGTCAAGGTTTTTACGGTCAAGAGGTAAACATTACAACCTACAACCTTTGTCGTATCAACATGTTTTTACACGATATTAATTATGAAAAATTTGATATAGCACACGGCGACACCCTCACAGAACCTCACCATTGGGACGATGAACCTTTTGATTGTATTGTTTCCAATCCACCTTATTCCATTAAGTGGGATGGTGATGCAAATCCTTTGTTGATCAACGACCCTCGTTTCTCTCCTGCCGGTGTATTAGCTCCAAAATCAAAAGCCGATTTGGCTTTTACCATGCACATGCTTTCATGGCTTTCAACTTCAGGCACGGCTGCCATTGTTGAGTTTCCGGGTGTACTATACCGTAGTGGTGCAGAACAGAAAATACGTAAATACCTGATTGATAACAATTATATTGATACAGTAATTCAGTTGCCACCCGATTTATTCTTTGGAACGAGTATAGCCACCTGTGTAATCGTGCTCAAAAAGAGCAAAAAAGACAATGCCACCCTGTTTATTGATGCCTCTGCCGAATTTGTTCGTGGTGGCAATAAAAACAAATTAAGCGAAACCAACCGCAAAAAGATACTCAATGCTTTTATCGAACGAAAAGACGTTGATTATTTTGCCCATTTTGTGCCGAACAGCGACATTGCCGAAAATGACTACAATATTGCCGTAAGCAGCTATGTAGAGCAGGAAAACACCACAGTGGAAGTAGATATTTTAAAACTAAATGCCCACATTGCTGAGATAGTGATACGCCAAAACCATTTGCGTATTGCTATTGACGAAATTGTTGCTGATTTAGAAGGAGGTTTATAATATGAATAAAGAACTTCAATTTTTACTTTATACAACGCCACAGGAAAATATTAAAGTTGGTGTGGTAGTAAAAGACGAAACACTTTGGCTTACTCAAAAGGCAATGTCCGAATTGTTTGCTGTAGGTGTACCTGCTATTAGCAAACACATAAAAAACATTTTCGACGAAGGGGAACTACTTGAAAATACGACTATTTCCAAAATGGAAACAGTCATATTTTCAGCCAGTACCCGTACGTTGAGCCTTTCGAAACGTCAATTATACCTAAAAGGGGGCAAAAATGAATAAGATAGAGGAACTTATTAATCAACTTTGCCCTGATGGTGTGGTATTTAAGGAATTAGGAGTCTTAGGTTTATTTGAGAATATTGGAGTTGATAAAAAAACAATAGATGGGCAGAAAAAAGTTATGCTTTTGAATTTTATGGATATAATGCGAAATAAACATATAAATAAGAAAGTATTGAGAATGGAAGTATCTGCTTCTGATAGCAAGATTGAAAAATGTGACATTAAGAAACATGATGTTTTTATTACGCCTACTTCTGAAACAAGAGATGAAATTGGTTTTGCGGCAGTTGTTGATCAAGATATACCAAATGCTGTTTATAGCTATCATATTATGAGATATAGACTTCATGAAAAAAATGAGGTTACACCATATTTTATTAGTTATCTTTTTGAGACCAGTTATTTGCGTACTCAAATATTTAAAGCAAGTAAAGGTTTAACTCGTTTTGGTTTGTCAGGTAAAGATTTTGGTAAACTAACAATCCCGTTTCCCCCTCTCCCCATCCAACAACAAATAGTTAGCATCCTCGATAGCTTCACTCAGCTGGAGGCGGAGCTGGAGGCGGAGCTGGAGGCGCGTGCGCGCCAATATGAATACTACCGAGAACAGTTGTTAATGGCTAATGATGAGGGGTTAATGGTTAATGGAGTTCAAGCGGAGTGGAAGCCGCTGGGGGAAATAGGGCAATTTGTTAGGGGAAATGGATTACAGAAAAAAGATTTTACAGAAAGTGGAGTTGGTTGTATTCATTACGGTCAAATCTATACTTATTATGGAACTTATACAGATAAAACAAAATCTTTTGTATCGCCAGAGTTCGCAAAGAAAATGAAGAAAGCACAAAAAGATGATTTGATTATTGCAACCACAAGCGAGAACGTAGAAGATGTCTGTAAAACTGTTGTTTGGCTTGGTGATGAAGAAATTGCTATTAGCGGAGAGACTTGTATTTTCAAGCATAATCAAAATGCTAAATATTTAGCTTATTACTTACAAACCCCTATGTTCCTTGATTTTAAAAAGCAAAATATAACAGGGACAAAAGTAATTCGTGTACATGGTGACAAATTGAAAAAATTCCAAATCCCCATTCCACCCCTTGCAGAACAAGAGCATATAGTTGGAATATTAGATAAATTCGATGCATTAGTAAACGATTTATCTGTGGGTTTACCAGCCGAAATTCAGGCACGCAAAAAACAGTATGAATATTACAGGGGGAAGCTATTGGATTTTAAACCATTAACCATTAACCATTAACCATTAACCATTATGCCTTACAATATAGTTGCCGAAAACCCAGAAAGTACCGTAGTAGCCGAATACCAGCCACTGTTCCGTCGGGAAACTACTTACCAGTCGGAGGCAGACCTCGAAAACGCATTTATCGAACAGCTTAAAACACAGGCGTATGAATTTCTGCCAATAACCAACGAACAGGAATTAATTAATAATTTGCGTAAGCAATTGGAAATCTTAAACGATTACCAATTTTCAGATTCTGAATGGGAGCAATTTTTTAAAAGCAAAATCGCTAACCAAAACAGCGGGATAGAAGAAAAAACAACTTTAATACAGGAAGACTTTATCCAACTCTTATCCCGTGACGATGCTACGATAAAAAACATCTACCTCATTGACAAAAAGAACATACACAACAACCGTTTGCAAGTTATCAATCAATATCGTGATGATGTGGGTTTGGATACAACGGTGGCTGAGCGTAGCCGAAGCCATCGTTATGATGTTACGGTTTTGGTTAATGGCTTACCATTGGTACACATCGAACTCAAAAAACGTGGTGTGGATATTAAAGAAGCATTTAATCAAATCAACCGTTATAATAGGGAATCGTTTTGGGCAGCTAGTGGTCTGTTTGAATACGTGCAGCTTTTTGTAATTTCTAACGGTACTTATACAAAGTATTATAGCAATACCACACGATTTACACACATCAAAGAACTGGGTGATGGTGCAATTAAAAAAGGCAAACGAAGCAGTAATAGTTTTGAATTTACTTCGTGGTGGGCCGATGCCAGCAACCGCCCAATTATCGATTTGATGGACTTTGCACATACTTTTTTTGCCAAGCATAGCATACTTAACATACTTACTAAGTATTGTGTTTTTACTTCTGACAAACTTTTGCTTGCTATGCGACCTTACCAAATTGTGGCAACCGAGCGTATTTTAAGCAGAATTAATGTTTCAAACAATTACAAAACATTCGGTAAAATAGAAGCTGGTGGTTATATCTGGCATACTACTGGTAGTGGTAAAACCCTTACTTCATTTAAAACCGCATTATTGGCAAGCAAATTGCCGTTTATTGACAAAGTGCTGTTTGTAGTCGATCGTAAAGACCTCGATTATCAAACCATGAAGGAGTACGATAAATTCGAGAAAGGTGCAGCAAACAGCAATACCAATACTGTTATTCTCAAAAAACAATTAGAAGACCCGAAATCTCACATTATTATAACTACCATACAAAAGTTGTCGGTACTAATTAAAAAACAAAAGAATCATTCATCATTCAATCAGCATCTTGTAATAATTTTTGATGAGTGTCACCGCTCTCAGTTTGGCGATATGCACACGGCAATTACCAAAGCTTTCAAAAATTATCACATCTTTGGTTTTACAGGTACACCTATTTTTGCAGTTAATTCAAGCAGTAATAGCCGGGCCGATTTAAGAACTACCGAGCAGGCTTTTGGTGAAAAGTTGCACACCTATACCATTGTTGATGCAATTACCGATAAAAATGTGCTGCCCTTTCGTATTGATTATATCAGCACCATGCGTGAGGAAGAAAATATCTCAGATGCAAAAGTCTGGGACATTGACAGAGAAAAAGCACTGGCGGCTCCCAAACGCATCAGTAATATTGTAAATTATATCCGGGAACATTTCGACCAAAAAACCAAACGCAACAGTTTCTATCAATTAAAAGACCGTAGGTTAGCGGGTTTTAATTCCATATTTGCAGTTACCTCTATTGAGGTGGCAAAAAAATATTATGCCGAATTTCAGAAACAAATGACTGATTTGCCAAGCGATAAACAGCTCAAAGTAGCTACTATATACAGCTTTAGGGTAAATGAAGACCCCGAAAACGGAATAATTGATGATGAAAACCTCGAAGATACCAGTAGATTAGACCAAAGCTCACGGGATTTTCTGGACGATGCTATTAAAGATTACAACAAAATATTTAAAACCAATTTCGATACTTCCAGCGATAAATTTCAGAACTACTATAAAGATGTGTCGGAAAGAGTAAAAAACCGTGAAATAGATTTGCTGATTGTAGTCAATATGTTTTTAACCGGATTTGATGCTACCACATTAAACACGCTTTGGGTGGATAAGAACCTGCGTTTACATGGTCTTTTACAAGCCTTTTCAAGGACAAATCGTATTCTTAATTCAGTCAAAACATTTGGGAATATTATATGCTTCCGCAATTTGGAAAAAGCAACCAACGAAAGTATTGCACTATTTGGAGACAAAGAAGCCGGAGGCATTGTTTTACTCAAATCCTACGATGAATATTACAATGGGTATAAAAACGGAGATAAAGATGTTCGGGCTTATGTAGATTTAGTAAGCGAATTGCAGGATAAATTTCCGTTGGATGAACCGATTGTTGGCGAACAAAATCAGAAAGATTTTATCAAATTATACGGTGCTATACTTAAAATTAAAAACATTCTTTCCACTTTTGATGAATTTACTGGAAATGAAATATTAACTGCCCGTGATGTGCAGGATTACCATAGTATGTATATCAATCTTTACAATGATTTCCGTTTGAAAGACAAAGGTGATAGTGAAAATGTGAACGATGATATTGTGTTTGAAATGGAATTGATTAAGCAAGTGGAAATCAACATTGACTATATTTTGCAGTTAATTCGCAAATATCATCAAGGTCATTTAAAAGACAAGGAAATCATCATCAGTATCAGCAAAGCTATTGGTTCAAGCCCTGACTTACGAAACAAAAAAGAACTTATCGAACAGTTTATTGATTCATTAACACCCGAAACCAATGTCGATAGCGATTGGCACGCTTATGTTGATGCAAAAAAATTGGAAGAATTAAACGGTATTATTACAGCAGAAAATTTGGATAAAGACGAAACGTACAAATTTATAAACAATGCATTCCGTGATGGCTTTGTACAGTCAACAGGCACAGCTATCTCAAAAGTATTGCCACCTGTATCACGTTTCTCTCCCACAGGCGAACGAACAAAAAAACGTGATACTGTACTCGATAAACTAAGAGAATTTTTCAGTAAATTTTGGGATATTTCGGGAAGTAGTTTTTAAATTTTGAATTTTATAAGACAGAAATAATAATTAGTTTTTTATATTGTCTAATATTTTTACGTTTTATTTAAAATATTCTTAGCAACAAACATAGTATTTTTAACAATATTAATTGTATATCAACATATTATATAATATTTTTAAAATTAAATAAAAATAATTATAATTAACAGCAAGTGTTAATCAAAATTAATGTATCTTTGCATGAAAATTACATTTAGCAATAAGAAACTTAAAAACTTAGCAAATGATGACCGCAAATGTCTTAAAGAGATGGGCAAAATCAGAGCAGGTTTATTCCGCCGCCGTCTCAATCAACTCTGGGATGCTCAAACCCTTGAGGATGTCAGAAATTTACCAGGTAATTACCATGAACTTGTCGTTAATCGAAAAGGTAAGTGGGCATGCGATCTCGACCAGCCTTATAGGTTAGTTTTTGAACCGCACGAGAAACCCATCCCAACTAATGAAGATGGTGTATATATATGGTTCGAGATTAAAGGCGTTGAAGTAATAGAAATTATAGATTATCATTCAAAATAAATTCAATCATGGCAAAGCAAAATCAATATTTTCCGCAGTCAATACCCCACCCATGCGAAACACTAATTGAAAAATTAGAAGAAATGGGAATGGGTGCTAAAGAATTTGCAATACGTACAGCAAAGCCCGAGAAAACCATTACAGCTATCCTTAAAGGTGAAAGTTCCATTACAGCTGATATGGCAGTGCAATTCGAGAATGTAACCAAAATACCTGCTCACTTCTGGATGAATCACCAAAGGGGCTACGATGAATACATTGCCCGCCTCAAACGACAAGAATTAATTGAAGAAGCAGTAGATTGGGCAAGAAACTTCCCATTACTTCAAATGATAAAATTAACTTGGCTCGAAAAGATGCCTACCAAACAAGAAATGGCAGCTCAATTGTTGACATTCTTTGGTGTTGCCTCTCATAAAGCATGGGAAGATTACTATTGCAATCAACAGTTGAAAGTAGCATTTCGTATTTCTTTAAAACACACCAAAGAACCTTATGCAATTTCTGCATGGTTACGCAAAGGAGAGCTTGCTGCTCAAAACATCCAAACCACATCCTACACAGAAAAAACGTTTAAAGAGTCATTGATAGAAATAAAATCAATTATGGCTGCCCAGCCCGATAATTTCTTTCAGCAACTTCAAGAGCTATGTCTTAAAGCAGGAGTTAAAGTAATCTACACTCCGGCTTTAAATAAAGCACCCATTAGTGCTGCTACCCGTTGGATAAATGACACACCTTTAATACAAATCACAGGCAGAGGAAAACGGAACGATAAATTTTGGTTTTCATTTTTCCACGAAGCAGGTCATATTATATTACATGGTAAAAAAGAAATTTTCTTAGAACAAATCGAATACCAGGACAAAGACCTTGAAAAAGAAAAAGAAGCAGATGAGTTTGCTGTAAAATGGACATTTTCTCATGCCGAAGAAGCAGAATTAAAAAAACTTCCGCTTTCTGAAAAAACAATTATAGATTTTGCACATAAAATCAACACACACCCAGCTTTAATTATTGGCAGATTACAACACAACGAAGATATACCATACTCGCTGGGCTTAATTTTTTTCAAAACAATTGATTTTTCAAACTAAAGAAATTTGCTTTATTTTAATATGATTATTTATAATTTGTACAAAAACCACCAATTATATGACTGATCAAAAACTTATATTCAACATCCTCACATTCGACCATCCGGTTGAAACAGCAAACTTTTCATTTCATGAAAAAGAAGCTGAAGGTTTAATTTCAATTTGCAAGGATAATCTTCCAAAAAGCATTAATGAACTTTTCCCCGATTTAAGCGAAGATACAGAATATCTATATGTAAATTTTGCACCTGAATCCAACGAAAAAACGCTCATAGTTAAACTGAGTGATAATTCACGTTTTGCAAAGCATTATTATGTATGGTTAATTTCTAACTATTTTCAAACCAGAAAATGTTTTCATAAATCCAATTTCGTGAACGATATTGAAGTTTGGTTCTACGACAAAAACGCAACTACCACCGAGGGTCAATTTTTTGTTTTCAAACGATTTATGATAAAAGTTCAGATAAAACGAATTTCAGATTTTCCCGAATTGCAAATTTCCTATGAGGGTATCAGTAAAGTATATAAAGATGGTTTAGACAAATTAAATATTCCGGTAGAAGCCTTAAAAAAAGTTATTTACAATCACGCTATTAAGCATTATGAATACCTTACAGACGAAGAAAAACTAAATATCAGCAAAATTCGTCCGGTTTTAAATCCTTACATTATTAATGCAATGGAATTAGATTGGTCAGTCAATTTTATTGAAAATAAATTACAGTACTTTTATAATGAAATTAAAGGCTTTGTTGATACTTTTCTCAATACCCCTGAATTTAAAAAAATCATCCCAATCCATTCTAATGAATTTCTTCCTGTTCCTGTAAAAACAGTTTTTAATACAACCAAAGGCAGCAATGAACTTATATTTGGGAAAAAAGATGGAGTTCATCAAACAGATTTAAACCCTTTTAACGGATTAAAAAATAATGGTCCTTACAGCACTTCGCCATTAAATAAAATTGAATTTATATTTATTTTCCATGAAAAAGACTTACAAACCGCTGAAAAATTAAAAAGCTGGTTTGATGGAAATGAGATGCCCTATGTTAAAAGTTTAAAGAATTTTATAAGACTAAACTACTTTCTCGACATCAATAAAAGTATAATATTCAAAGACTTAGACAACCCAATGCCTGAAATCAAACAACAACTTGAATCATGGCCACGTATTTCAGGTACAACATACCTGGCAATCTACCTAACCCCTCACCCAAAAGAAATTAGTGATAAAGAAATTCATAGCCTATATTTTAAAGTTAAATACGAACTTCTTAAATACTACATCTCGTCGCAGGTAATTGAAACAGAAACCATACTTTCTCCTAATTTCAATTATAGTTTACCCAATATTGCAATTGCAATACTTGCAAAATTAGGAGGAGTACCCTGGAGATTGCAACGAGCCATTTACAACGAATTAATTATTGGGGTGGGTGCTTTTAAATCTTATGAAATGAAAAGCCGTTATATTGGAAGTGCCTTTTGTTTTGCTAATGACGGTCATTTCCAAAACTTCAATTGCTATTCTGCTGATAATACAACTATGTTGGCAGGTTCTATCAGAGAAGCAGTTGAAGACTTTGTTCTAAAAAACAATACAGTAGAACGATTGGTAATTCACTTCTACAAACGTATGAGTCAAGAAGATTTAGAGCCGATTAAGTTAGTACTTCGCAGTTTAAATCTCGATATTCCGGTAATTGTAATCAATATTAACAAAACAGAATCTCGTGACTTTGTAGTTTTTGATACAAACTGTCCATCCAATGGCATGATACCTATTAGTGGCACTTTTATTGATGTAGGTCGCAATCAATTTCTCTTATGTAACAATACCAGATATGGCGATACGATTCCTAGATCAAGAGAAGGTTTTCCATTTCCAGTAAAACTCAGCATACAGTCAACAGATAAAAAATTACTGGAAGATAACAACCTTATCCAAAATCTTATCGATCAGGTTTATCAGTTCAGTCGTATGTATTGGACATCCGTAACCCAGCAAAATTTACCAGTTACAGTAAAATATCCCGAAATGGTCGCAGAAAAATACCCCCATTTCGAAAGCAGCAACCTCCCCGATTTCGGCAAAGAAAATTTATGGTTTTTGTAAAAATATTACATATCATTTCTTATGGTTTCAATTGAAATTATTTTTAATCGTGATTTACACGAAACAATTAATGCAGACTACTATTTTAGTAAATTTGTTGATAAGGATGATTACGTTTTGTTAAGACGTCAACTTGTAAAAAGATACAAAGGTAAAGATCCATTACTTTTATGTGATGAATGTGGTACAGAATTAGAAGTAAGTTGTACTAAAAATAAGCTTGATCACACTTATTATTTCAAGCACAGGAGGGATCCTGAATTTGATAAATGTTCAATAAAAACAGGTATTCAGAGAAGTAAAGAAGAAATTCAAAAAAGTCAATATTTGTTTAAATCTGAAAGCAAACAACATATTTTATTAAAAAATAAGGTAGGCGCAATCATTCAACAATATATTTATCCTGAAGTTATTATTGACAAAAAAAACATTAAAGATAAATTTGGAGACAAAGAAAGAAGAAAGCCTGATGTTTTTTTTATTTTTGGCAATAGAGAAATCACAATTGAGTTTCAGATAAACAATACGTTTCATTCTGTCATTGAAGAAAGAGAAGCATTTTATGAACGTAATCATATTTCTCTAATCTGGGTTTTTGGTGTATTTAATCCTTATGAATTTCAAAGTATTACAATTAAAGATATTTATATTCCAAATGCAAATAATGCTTTTGTTTTTGATTCTGAAGCAGAACAAGCATCTCACGAAAAAAAAACGTTATGTCTTAAAGTATGGTATAAAAAATATAAAGTAGAGGCAAATGAAATTGAGTCTGATTGGGAAAATGAAATTATTTCAATTGATCAATTGAAATATGATAATATTACACATCGCCCCTATTATTATAATTCACCTGCAGAAAAAAATAAACTGCTTAAGCTGATAGAAAAAAGAAAGGAAGAAGAAACAAGAAAAAAAATCCAAAGTCAATTAGATGAAAAAGTTAATTCTATAAAAAATTTTCTTGGTAAATTAAAAAAGGAAGATAATCCATTTTATATTGATGAACTTGTTAAAATAAACAATTTTAATCCTTATGAAATTGAAGCATTAAATAAATTATTAAATTTAAATACTTACCAGAAAAATGGGAATAATATTATTCAGGAATTATTTTTAAATAGTGGTCATAAAAATTTAATTACTTTTTTGTTAAAGGCAAAAAACATAGACTTAGATTTAAATAATAATAGCACTAACAATTCAATATTATTTACTTTTCTTCAGTCAAAAGAACCTATAAGGTTTGAATTAATAGATTTAATTTTCACAAGGGATTATTTATTAAAAGATTCAGATATTGCATTTATTAATGATAATTATAATAAAAATGATGCAATCCAATTAATCCAGAAATATAAATATTTTGAAAAAGCAGATACTTTAGAAGAAATTTCTATAATTACAAAATATTTGCATGAATTATTTGTAATTGAATCTGCTAAAAATAATGAAGTTGTTTTACTAGGTAATGGTATTCAAGGTAAATTATGGTTAGCGAATTTAGCAATATTTTCTTATAGTAAATTATGGTTTTATATTGACTTAGCATTTGACCAGTTTGGATTTTATAAATATATTCTTGAATTAGATAAGAAAAAAGTTTTTACTAACTATTATCTAAACAATAAAGGGAAAACTTATCCAAGACATGATGGATTTGAAGTCATTTTCAAGAAGATTTTTCCAGAAATTCATATAAATAGTCGTTAAATTAATTTTTACTAAATAATATTCTACAATTTTTAAGTTTAAAAAAAATGGAATTGCCCGAGTTTAATAATTACATTAAAAACCTAACCTTAAATAATTGGAACAGATTATTTGCATTCATTCCGCTAATACAAAAAACAGATAAATTCGGTATATGGATAGAATGTGATTTTGATAAAGGTATTCCATTTCCTTATGTTATTCCTGATAAACTTGTCAATGATTTTAGTGAATTAATGTATGAACTGGATTTGGTAATTGATTTTAATTGGACCAAATGGGAAGAAGGCAAAAATTTAATAGCTGATTCAAATTTTAAAAACCTTGATACAATTACATTATTTCAACTTTTAACTTCAATTATTAGAGTGGATAGATTTAGCGAAGGATATTTAGTTAATTCATTTGAAAATGGAACAATTGAAGTTATTTTAACAGAAATTAAATTAAACGTAGAAAATAACAATTAACAAAACTTTAAGATTATGAATATCAAAGAATTAAAAACATATTATCATACTGATAAATACATAGATAGAAGTTTGTTTGCAGCTAAAGCAAGATTATTGCAAAGCATATGGCGTGGAGAAAATAATATTCCATATCTTCCAGAATTAGGTAATTATTTAAATGATGAATACGCATATACATTAGAATCAAATTTTTTAACTCCAAAAATAAGAGAATATGTTAAAAATGAATTGAATGCGAATGATAAACGATTTGGAAAAGACAAAAAGGTAATAAAGAAGGATAGACTATATGAAAACTTACTTGCAAGTCAGCCTTTAGCTTTCAATTTATTTGTAGAACTAATAACTCCAGATTTTGCTTTAGCAACTAAGGTTTTTAAAGAAATATTCGGTAACATGATTCAAAAGATAACTTCAATTGATTTTGAAATATCACCAGGTAGAAAAGATGAAAAATATATAGGTGATCGGTCAGCATTTGATGTTTTTATTAAATATGATGGAATAAAAGGTAAAGGATTTATGGGTATTGAAGTTAAATATTCAGAAACACTTAAAGATGAACCTGCATCATTTAAAAATCGTTATAAAGAAGTTGCCAAAAATCAGGCAAATTTACAACCGAAGGAATTGAAAATCTCAGTAAAATGCCAAAATCTGTTGAGCAGGTTTGGCGAGATCATTTATTGTCACTTTCAATGATTCCACCGGTAAACAATGATTATGATGAAGGATTTTTTGTTTATTTATTTCCAAAAGGAAATGTTGAATGTATGAATGCACTCGATAAATATTTTATTAACCTTAACTCACAAAATCAATTAGAAAATGGATTGCATATTTTACACATAGAAACATTAGTTGAAACTATTAAACAAAAAACGAATAAAAAATGGATTTTGGATTTTGAAGATCGCTATTTAAGATTTGATAAAATAGATGATGCTTTGAAATAAAAAATAGATTCCAGCCCAACTGCAAGCACACCTACCATCTTTACCAATCGCTCCCGCAAGCTGTCAGCCATGCTTTTGTTGGGCTGTAAGATTGCAATTTCAGAAGATAGAATTTGCTCTTATAAAAATTACATCTTGCTACAGTTAATCGTAGCGTCACGCTACGATTTCATTAAATAACCTCTTGCTCATTCAAAATGAGGAAATAAGCGTAGCAGCTGAACAATAATAAGTGATAATAAATAATATTTCTGTAGAACATTAACCTTTAAAATTTATAAAATGTCAGTAAATCTATCAATTACAGAGGCAGTAAGAATCGAAGCATTGGTTTGGATGATTCGTATTGAACCAGAAGCATTTCTGTTTGATGAATATTATCATAAATTGGGTATTTTAGAAGAATATAAAAGAGTTAATAATCGGCATTTGTTAAAATCAGATGTACTTTTTCCTAAACTACAAAGAATAGATAAATTTTTCCTCTCCAAAGTAAATGAAATTAAGAAGCAAACTGATTTTTTAGTAAAATCAGCCAGAGAGAGAGTCTTAGAAGGTGAATTATATATTTCTGATATAGAATTTAATTACCGATTTTCATTATTTTCTACATTAAAATATAAAGACGATGATTATCTAAGTAGTGAACCTTTTTTTATTTTTTCCAGACATAAAACATTTCCAATAAAATATGATTTTGAAGGCTATGAAAATTATGATAAATATTTCGATGAAGATTCAAATAAGGATGATGCAGGATTATTAATTGGTGATAAGTTTTTAGGAAATAATAAAGTATCAAGTTTGTTATTATATTTACATGAAGATACATTCCTGTCATATTATGATATTGCAGAAATTGAGAATATTAAAATTGAACTTAAAATGATTTACAACATATAATCTTATAGATGTGAAAACTTAATTTGATTCCATTAATATTTAATCGGTTTTCAAAATCCATCCGTTTATCGTAGTGTTGCTAATCGTAGTGTTGCTAATCGTAGCGTTCACGTTAATCGTAGCGTGTTAATCGTAGCGTCCCGCTACGATTCTACGATTCCCCGCTACGATTCTACGATTCTACGATTCTACGATTCTACGATTCTACGATTCTACGATTCTACGATTTCAAACTATCCCCTCCATTTATTTATGTGACTAATACATTCAAAAAAAAAGAAGAAGATTTAGAAGAGAACAACGCAGGCATGCCACCCACACCACAGCTTTTTAATAATAGGTCGTCGGCATTCTATAAGCTGTTCATGGGATGGCATGCCTGCTTAGGTTTGCCATCGCACAGCCCAACGCTCAAAAATGAAGTTTTAGAAGAATTAGTTGACGCTATTTTACATAATGCTTCGTTATGCAACACACATTTTCAAAGGTATAAATAATAATTGTGTGTCGCATAAGCGGACATTATGTAAAATATCTATGAGAAATTTTAGGCAGAAAACTGCGGGTGGCTATCGCCACACATGGTAAAAAAAATTATTGATTACCCTATGCAATGCCACAACTGCACAAGGTGGGCTGTTCCGGTATTTCTTCTTTTATCAGCCCACAGGCGTGCAGTTAGTGGCATTGCATGTGTTCCATAGCAATTCCATCCAAAACTTCAACAGCATTCTTTGAATCAAAAAAAAAGAAGAAGATTTAGAAGCCATAATGCAGCGTATTTTGATATACAGTTAAAAGCCTATTGCCCTTAGACGCCATTTGCTGACGCAAGGCGTCTAAGGGCAATAAGCTTTGAGAAGCACAAGTATTTTTAGTAATATTAGCATATCAAATACCCTACATTATTGTAGTACAAGAAGTTTTAGTTTTTCGTTATGTTAGTTAATAAGTCCTGGTATATTTTGTGTTAGCCGGCTTGACCTTCGTGCCTCAGGTCAGTCCTGCATATTTTTGTATTATATCCCAGTCCTTATTTTAGAAGTTTTAGTTTTTCGTTATGTTAGTTAATAAGTCCTGGTATATTTTGTGTTAGCTGGCCTGACCTTCGTGCCTCAGGTCAGTCCTGCATATTTTTGTATTATATCCCAGTCCTTATTTTAGAAGATTTAGTTTTTCGTTATGTTAGTTTATAAGTCTTGGTATATATTGTGTTAGCAGGCTTGACCTTCGTGCCTCAGGTCAATCCTGCATATTTTTGTATTATATACCAGGCCTTATTTTAGAAGATTTAGTTAGCTTCGCATCATGCAAGCATTAATCCAACCCCACAATTCCCTGACGCACTCTTGCCACCCCCAAAAAAAAGAAAGCCGCATGGATTTATTTTTTGATTAGCCTGACATACATTCCGCTCCATTCATTCCGTTTCGCTACATCCATTCCGGCGACAGCCCATTATTGCTATACAGTTACGCTTTATGCCCCCAGACCTTCGTACCTCAGGTCTGGCGGCATTTAAAGCTTTTGAGTTATATTTAGTAATACAAGTATTTTTAGCATAGCATAATGAGCTATCGCCTACATTCCTTTCGCTACACTCCATTCATTACGCTCCATTTAATGTCAGGCCAATCATTTACTATTTTAGTATATGCAGCTTTCTTTTTTTGCCCACGCACAATTCCCTTCACACCATGCCACCGCACCCACCCTGACCTCAACTCCATCTAACAAAAAATCCTCGTCCCGACCTCCAACTATAAATCCCACCACCTTCACCGATTCATTCTCATTCCATCTATCAACAACACTATTTTTTAAAATTATAATTGTATTATGATTTAAATGATAACTTTGTAGAATATTGAATTAATTTATTTTGAAAATCAAACTAAAAAAACAATACAATGAATTTAGAAAAATTCTTACAAAGTTTATCCGAGTCAGAAATCATTGAACTTGAGTCCATTTTACATCGCAGAAAAGAAATTGCAAATAGTAAAAGGTTAAAAGTTACAGAATTTGTCGAATTATATAAATATAGCATGTCAATTAAATTAAGAAAATTATTATTGTTTGAAGCCAAAGAAACTGAATATATCGACATGTTATTAAGTGCAAAATTAAGCAGATATAAATCAATAGGTGCAAAAACATTAACTGAATTAGAACAATATATGAAACAATCATTTATAGATACCAGCAATTTTAATTCAGTTCACCGATACTATTTGAATGATTTAGTGATGAATCCTGCCCCACCTTTAGTAATCTCTGAATAAAAAAAGCCTGTAGTCACGCGCTACAGGCTCTTAGGTATTGACATTTAAAAATGCCATGGTCGACATTACAAATATACAACTCTAAACACCTTTAATCATATTTTTGACAAAAAAAATCCTACAACCTTTCGACTGTAGGATATGTCCTTAAAAAGAAAACTTAGTTAATTATGGGTAAATAATTATGTAAGCACTACAAATATACAACACAAAATTCCAATAATCACATTTTCTTTAAATTTTTCCTAAAAGACTAAATAACTAACAGCCTAAACCCTACACACTCCCCACCTTCACCATCCTTTTTCCCGGAACATAATTCTTATACAATGCCACATACCTCAGCGGATCAAGCAAATGGTTCAGTTTGTCTATCGGCACATTCAGACTTTTCCCTGACCGGTCCATTGCCCAGCAATAACTTTTTAGCTCCCTGATCAGGTTAGTACTCCCCCTGACCACGTGAATCTTATACCTTTTCAATATGTCAATCCCGTTCCGGATGGAATCAGTTCCTTTGATGGCTCCCCTGATGGCAAAACCCTCCCGGTATAATTCCTGTATGGATTTTGGTTCCGCACTGTCAGCAATGATCAGTTGATTTTTACTGACCCCCTTATTCCTGAACTCCTCTGCTATATCCTGATTCGTCAGGCCTTTCTGATACAATACCTCTTCAACAAACAAATCATCCCCCTGAAAACAAACCTTGATAAGTCCTGACTCATCATTACTGTACCCAAAATCCAGACCGTAGTATATGACCTCCTCATCCGGAAATACATCCACCACATCCCAATTATGATACACCAGACCCTCCAGAGCTCCGCCCCACAGACCCAACGTATAAATCCGGTAATAGTGATAGTCTATCGATTTAAAACTCTCTAATAGCTCTATACTCTGTTTTGTAACAAAATCATTGTCCTTATAAGTAGTATGCAATATCGTTGTATCACTTCGTATACTTTCCACCTTTCTAAAATCACCGCTTTCAACCTCATAACTCTCCTTGGGTGGAAAGAAATACTTCGTGATCCAACTGTCCTCCATCTCCGGGTTAAACGTCCCGATCTCCTGAATGACCCCGCCCCTTAAAGATGAGGTACTCTTTAAAAAATCAGTAAAGGCAATTTCATTCATTTCTTCATACCATATCCCGGTTGGATCCTTGATCGACTTCATCTTATAATCCTTATCCAAACCCCTTGCAAGAATATAATTCCCATTCGGTTTAAAGGTAATCTTCAGCGGATTCTCAATAATCGTAAACAGATCCATCAGCCCATAATTGTGTATTATATCCTTGATTGTCTGGAACTGACTGTCCTTGATGTCAGCATAGATTTTCCGCAACAGAATGTACCGGCTGTATGGTTTACGCATAGTGTCAATCAATACCTTCTGAGCAGCAAAATAACTCTTAGCTGAATCCCTTGAACCGTATAAAAGCAGATAGCGATTTGTGTCATTGAGTAGGGGAAGGTAGGCTTTATTGAATAATCTGCCATCGCTGAGGTTAATCTTCATTACCTGGAAGTTCAACCTTAATTTCGTCACTTTCTTTATGAAGCGAATAATCAGTTTTATTCAGTTTTGGAAGAACGTATTCAAGTAAACCCGTCATGATTTTAAGTCTGTCAGGTGGTTTCAGACTCTCAAGGTCAGCAATCATCATATCTTCATCATAACTATCAATGAGTTTTTTCAGTCGTTCTTTTATTTCTGAAGTAGTTTTTGCAATTGCACCTTTAGGTTTTAGTCCTTTATGTCCTTTTACAAACTGTCCTGCTTTAGTTCTGTTTTTTTCTTCAATATTTTCAATATTTTCCATTTTTCCCAATTTAGGAGCTTTTATAATTAACTAATTTCAAAAATATGTCATTACCGATTTATGAAAATTAGATGGGTTTTCACCATAAAACACCATAACTTATGGTGTATTTTCTTTTTTTTCGTAGGGAATTTTAGTTGATGTCCCTGTAAATTAATTTCTCAATCATACTCACACTCATCGCATATTCTTCACTCAATTCATATTTTATTGCAATGCATGTTTTGTCGCCTTTTCTCCTGGCTTCAAAGTATAATTCTCTGACAAGCCATTTTTGCAAGTCCTGTATGGTAGTA